>JAEELF010000017.1 GCA_016288815.1 Ruminococcus sp. | reverse complement strand
TTGAGTTCGAGGCCCTGGCTACCTGCGGCAAATTCGCCGAAGTCGCTAAGAAGACGGCTGTCGACACCAAGCCTTCCACCTGAGACTGAATATGCACGAAAAGGCGTACCCTCTGGGTACGCCTTTTTGTATGCGGGACATATATGAAAAAGGCGGACGAGCGTCCGCCTTTTTGTTATCTCTGTTTGAAAAGCTCCCTGATGACGATCCCGCCGCCTGCTGCGACCATGCCGAACATAATGATGAATATGTAGGCGTTGGTCCTGCGCCACTCGAGGTGGGTGGTGAGCAGCACGCTCAGGAGTATGATGACTATGCCTATCGAGAGGACTATCCAGCCGAATATCTTCCTGTCCATGAGGAAGAGCATCCCTATCCCGACTATCGCCGGGAGCATTATCATGCCGTTAGCGAGGTGGAACGAGCCGATGTGGAAGAAGTAGCCTCCCCAGTTGCTCGTGACGTTGATGTTCTGGAGGATCATGAACAGACCTCCGCCAAGCAGGAGAAGTCCGATGAAAAATCTCAGCAGATCATTGCTCTCGCTGGAATAGCTTCCGTTGTTTGCGTCTCTTAGCTCGCGGTAGATCTTGTCGAGCTCCTTCTGGTCCTTTGATCTTGCCATAGCAGATCCCCCTTTCCCTTTATGCAGTATTATTATAATAAAAAATGCGGGATTTGTCAATAGTCCGGGGGATATTGTAACCGCTGCGTGACCGTACTGAGATATGTGGGCGGGCTGCTATTGATACATTGTGTGAGATAAATATTCTAAATAGCACGATATATCAGTTAAAAGGTACTATTAATCATTGCAATTACGCAAAATATACAGTATAATATGAACAATGAAGGACAAAGTAGATGAAATGTGCATTTAAAGCACATAAGGGATATCTTTTTTTACTTATGGAGGGACTATTACTATGAGAAATTCACTTATGAAAAGAAGAGCGGCAGCGGCTGCGGCTGCGGCTGTGATGACGGTCTCGGCTTCGGTGGGTTCTTTAGGCGGGACTACTGTTATGCTCGCGGGCTCCGGCATCATGACTTCTTTCGCTGCTGAGACGAACGTTTCTTTCGTCCAGAGCGCGGGCTACGCAGAGGGCGCTTTCGCTGAGTGGGCTCCGGTATCCAATGCGACCGGCTACAACGTTTACTGCGACGGCACCAAGATCGACTCCATGCTCATCAGACAGTATGCCGGCTATTTCCGTGCGGACGTCGTTGGCATTAAAGCCGGCAGCCACACTATCAAGGTAGTGCCGGTCATCAACGGTTCTGAGGACAGCTCCAAGGCTGGTCAGACAACTGTTACATCTATCGCTCACGACCGTTCGGGCTTTGGCTTCGTCAGCGGCTCATCTTCAGGAGCTTACAACGACGACGGTACGCTCAAGTCCAACGCGACTGTTATCTACGTCACCAACGCCAACAAGGACAGCGTTACTGTTACTCTTCCCGATAAGAAGGGCGCTGACGCCACCCTCACAGGCGTGCAGAATATCATCACCGGTCTCAAGAGCAATACTAAGGTGGGTCCTGTATGTATCCGTCTTATAGGCAACATCACTGACCCGTCCACACTTACTAAGGGCGACCTCTATGTTGACACCGTGAGCTGCGGTCTCACGGTCGAAGGTATCGGTACTGACACGACCCTCAACGGCTTCGGTCTCGTAATGAAGAACAGCTCAAATGTTGAGGTGCGCAACCTCGGCTTCATGAACTGCGACAGCTCTGAGGGCGACAACTGCGGTCTCCAGCAGGGCAACGACCACATCTGGGTGCATCACTGCGATTTCTTCTACGGCGATGCTGGCTCTGATGCAGATCAGGTAAAGGGCGACGGCGCTCTCGACACCAAGACTTCGACCTACATCACTCACTCCTACAACCACTTCTGGGACAACGGAAAGTGCAATCTCCAGGGCATGAAGTCCGAGGAGACCACTAATTATATCACCTACCACCACAACTGGTACGATCACTCCGATTCGCGTCACCCGCGTATCAGGACGTGCTCCGTACACTGCTACAACAACTACTTTGACGGCAATGCGAAGTACGGCGTAGGCGTTACGATGGGCGCTTCCTGCTTCGTTGAGAACAACTACTTCCGCAACTGCAAGAACCCCATGATGAGCTCCATGCAGGGCACTGACGCTCTCGGCGACGGTACCTTCTCCGGCGAGACAGGCGGTATCATCAAGGCTTGCGGCAATTACATCACCGGTGCTGCGAGCTACATCACATATTCTCAGAACTCCTCCAGCTTCGACGCTTACGAGGTAAGCTCCGCTTCTCAGACCGTTCCCTCGGGCGTTAAGACGCTCTCCGGCGGCACTACTTACAATAACTTCGATACGTCGAGCGTTATGTACTCCTACACTCCCGATGCTGCGGCTGATGTTCCGGCTAAGGTAATGGCTAACGCGGGACGTGTTCAGGGCGGTGATTTCAAGTGGACGTTCGACAACTCCGTCGATGATGAGAGCTACGCTGTGAATACTGCTCTCAAGTCTGCACTCGTTTCCTACAAGGACAGCATTCTCGCTATCGGCAGCGGGTTTGTGAACGACAGCACTCCCACTCCGACAGTTACAACTACTGTGACACCGGTCGTAACTACTATCACTACGACTGCTGCACAGACCACTCCCACTGTCACGACTACGGCTTCCTCTTCGTCAGGGACAGGCACTCCCGTTTCGGGCAGCAACGTTATCTACGCTTCCCCGAACGGCGGCGGCGACGGTAAGTCAGTGAGCTCGCCGACTGACGTCCTCACGGCTATCAAGAACGTTCAAGCGGGCGGCTATATCTACCTCCTCGACGGTACATACAAGTACACCTCCACGATCATGATCGAGGAGAGCAATTCCGGTTCCTCCGGAAAGTACAAGACTATCGCTGCTTATCCGGGCGCGAATGTCAAGTTCGACTTCACGGGTCAGGCTGTTGACTCTTCTGCAAGGGGATTCGTCCTCGACGGCAGCTACTGGCACTTCTACGGCTTCACTATTGCAAATGCCGGCGACAACGGTATGCTCCTCTCCGGCGACAACAACATCATCGAGATGATGGTATTCGATAACAACCAGGATACCGGTCTCCAGCTCTCGAGATACAATGGCTCGTATACCACTGTTGCTCAGTGGCCGACCAATAATTACATCAAGAACTGCACATCCCGCAATAACTGCGACGATGCAACTATGGAGAACGCTGACGGCTTCGCGGCTAAGCTCACCTGCGGTGAGGGCAACGTCTTCGACGGCTGTATCGCTTACAATAACTCCGATGACGGCTGGGATCTCTATGCTAAGACTGAGACCGGTCCTACCGGCGTGGTAACTATCAAGAACTGTATCGCGTTCCGCAACGGCTTCACTGAGAACGGCAGAGGCTACGGCGACTGCGACGGAAACGGCTTCAAGCTCGGCGGCGGCGGCGTAGGCACACGCCACATCGTTCAGAACTGCCTCGCTTTCGAGAACCTCAACTGCGGCTTCACCGATAACAACAACCCCGAGTTCGGCGTCCTCAAGGACTGCACGGCTTACAATAACGGCGTAGGCGGCAACGGCAAGGCTAATTACTACGTATATCGCTGCTCCGAAACTGCTGATATCCAGAATATCCTCACATACTACAATACCTCAAAGGTGTCCAATACCGGTGCTGCCGGCATAAAGCTCGCAAACGACAAGTTCAAGGGCGTTATGAAGAATACCCTTTACTACAACAGCAAGTATTACTACAATTCCGGATCGACCACCTGCGACGGCAGCTCGCCTAAGGTCGGCGACATAGTTACACCCTCTGATTCCGACTTCATCACCCTCTCGGTCGGAGCTATGGGTACTGACTTCCACAAGAACTGGAGAAACGCTGACGGTTCTCCCAAGCCTGCGGGCTTCGCTGAGACCAACGGCACTTACAAGTCTCTCGGCTATCATATGTCAAGCGGCGTAGCTCAGACTGCTACTCCTGACGTTTACGCAGGCGGTACTGATCCTGTTCAGACTACCACCGGCGGCGGTCAGACTACTACCCAGCAGACCACGACTACTACAGCGGCAGGTACTCAGACTCCCGTCGCAGGTGCACAGGTACACGATTTCACCCTCAACGGAACGAACAGCTCGTTCTACACTATCAGCGGCAACCTCTCGACTTCCAAGGGCACAGTAAACTACGACGGCAAGACCCTCACACAGTGCCTGAAGATAGAAACTGCAACTTCTATCACATTTAATTCTACAGGTTCCGGAACACTCACTCTCGTATTCGTCGAGGCTGCGGCTACGATCAAGGTGGACGGTACTAAGTACACCTCCTCCGGCGACGGTATCATCACTGTTGCTCTGTCCGCTGGTCAGCACACTATCACCAAGGCTGATACCGCTAACCTCTTCTATATGGTCTACAGCGAGAGCGGTGCTCCTGCAACTACGACTTCTACAGCAGCTTCGACCACCTCGACAACGGCTGCTACAACTACTACAGCGGCTGCGACTTCAGTCACAGAGTCAGCCACCACAACTGTGACTGAGACAGCTCCTGTACAGTCCACTTCTACCGGTGATGAACCTGAGGCTTCCCTCTACGGCGACGCTAATGATGACGGTGGAGTCAATATGGCTGACGCGGTCTACATCATGCGCGTGAATGCGGATCCTGACAGCTTCCGGTTCACTGCAAAGGGCAAGGCTAATGCTGATGTTTACGCACACGGCGACGGCGTGAGCAACATGGACGCTCTCGCGATCCAGTGGCTCGAGGCGGGTCTGGTGGATACCCTCCCGACCGAAGGCATTTAAGTGTACCAGTTCCTCAAAATATAATGATATGAAAAAAGCAGCCTTCGGGCTGCTTTTTTCGCGGGGACGCCCCGCAGGCGGTTCACGCTGTCACTCGCAAGCCCGTTCACGCTCATTGAGGACGATAATTGTACATCGCATACGGGACTCTATTGTGGATTTTTGGGGGACAGGTCATGGATCTTTCCCTTTGGCAAGACGGCGTCACTCATTATTTTCCTTGACAGTTCTGCGGGGAAATGTTATAATAATGTCAGAATGTTCGGCGCTCTGCGCTGTGTAAAGGAGCTGTTTTTTATGAATCAGGACAGACGCAAGGTCGTGCTCATCGGTACGGGTATGGTCGGAATGAGCTTCGCGTACGCGCTCGTCAATCAGGGCGGTATCTGCAATGAGCTCGTCCTCATCGACGTGAACAAGGAACGCGCTAACGGCGAGGCTATGGATCTTAACCACGGTCTGGCGTTCGCGAAGTCCAATATGAAGATATACGCCGGCGAGTATAAGGACTGCAAGGACGCGGATATCATCGTCATCGCGGCTGGCGTCGCGCAGAAGGAGGGCGAGACCCGCATGGACCTTCTCCAGCGCAATACTGAGGTATTCCGCTCGATAATCACGCCTGTGGTGAAGTCCGGATTCGACGGTATCTTCCTCGTTGCGACCAACCCTGTGGACATCATGACGAGAGTTACCTACGAGCTCTCGCGCTTCGGGGCTTCGAGGGTCATCGGTACGGGTACATCGCTCGACACGGCGCGTCTGCGCTATCTGCTCGGGGACTATTTCACCGTAGACCCCAAGAATATCCACGCTTACGTCATGGGTGAGCACGGCGACAGCGAGTTCGTGCCGCTGTCTCAGGTGATGTTCGCGACCAAGCCCGTCACCGATATCCTCAACGATGACAGCAACAGCTACTGCGTTGACGATATGAAGAAGATCGAGGAGCAGGTGCGCACGGCGGCGTACAAGATAATAGAGGCTAAGCGTGCGACCTACTACGGCATAGGTATGGCGATAACCCGTATAGTGAAAGCTATCCTCGGCGACGAGAACAGCGTCCTCACGGTCTCCGCGAAGCTCTGCGGGGAGTACGATTCGCGCAATGTCTTCATCGGCGTGCCGTGTATCATCGGCAGAAACGGTATCAAGGAGATAGTCGAGCTCTCGTTAACTGCCGACGAGAAGGAGAAGTTCCGCAGCTCTGCCACTCTGCTCGATGAGTACTTTGAAGGGCTGAAGCTCTGATTTAATGCGATTTTTTGTTGGCTGCTGCACGGTTTGGGGACTGTGCAGCAGTTTTTATTACAAAAATATTTTAGCTTACATAGTTTTCGTTCATAAAAGCTTAATAAGATTTTAAAATCCTATTGACAAATTTGAAAACAGAGAGTATAATGTAAAAAAAAGACATAAGCCACCGCCATACAGAAGGAGGAATCGGGATGAGAAAAAAGGGTTTTACACTTATTGAACTGATCATAGTCATTGCCATCATCGGCGTACTTGCTGCACTGCTTGTCCCGGTGCTCATCGGGTATGTCGCGAATGCGAAGAAGAAAAACGACGTAACGAACGCCAAGCATATCTCTCAGAGAGTCTCTGAGACTTTCTCGGACGATACTGATGACAATGTGATCTCTTCTTTTTACTCTGCGAGTGCTGTGAAGTTCAGCGTTACTGAGAATTCTGAGACGTATGACCTCGTCGTCGTTTGCAGAATGGACGGCGCTAAACACAATAACGCTCACAAGGATTTCGTGTGGACTGCTTCTGAGCCGTCCTGCCAGGACTTCGTTGATGCACTGAATGACACTATGGAGTTCACGAATACGAGCAGCGTTCAGCTCCCGATAAAGTACAGGGGCTCTAAGCCTGCGAATAAATGGATAATCGGTTACAGAGAGGATAACCCGAATACCATTGAGGTATGGGTCGGGGATGCTATGGGCGCGAGCGAATGTCAGCCCAGCTACAGGCTCTGGTCTACCGTCAGCCATGAATATGCTTCACCGCACTGATGAAAAAAAGCAGCTTCTTCGGAAGCTGCTTTTTTTGCTGCTCCGGGGTATCAGTCGTCGAATACCTCGGATTTTATTATGTCGTAGTTTGCGTCGAAATCTACTGACAGTACATTCTGGATACCGCCGTAAAGCTCTACGTTGTCGCTGTAGTATGTGTCCTCTGCGGGCACCTGTACCTGCACGAAGTCGTACTTCATGATGAACGGAACTCTCAGCGACAGCAGATAGAGGTCGAGCGTCTTCATGTTCGTTGTGAGCTGCGGCATGACGTTGTTGGTGAGCTTCTTGATGTACGTCGGCTTGAACGAGCGCATCTTCTTGATTATCTTCTCCATGACCGTGCGCTGACGCTCAGTACGCTCAAAATCAGCATTTCCGACGTATCTGATACGCGAGTAGGCGAGCGCCTGCTTGCCGTTGAGGTGGAGCTTTCCGCCGGACGACAGCATATCGTCCATCTTGTCGTCGCCCATGAGCTCGTTCACCTCGGACTGGAGGATAACGTTTATCGCCTCCGCCTCGGAGTCCGAGACCTCGATGTCGATACCGCCGACGGAGTCAACTATCGACGCGAACGAGTTGAAGTTTATGCAGACATAGTCGTCGATGCGGACGTAGAAATTGTTCTCGATCGTGTCCATGACGAGCTCGGGTCCGCCGTAATTATACGCTGCGTTGAGCTTGTCCCAGCCGTGCCCGGGGATATTGACGTAGCAGTCGCGCATGAATGAGGTCATGCAGATCTTTTTGGTGTGCTTGTTTATCGAGACAAGTATCATCGTGTCGGAGCGTCCTGTGTCGTCGTCGGAGCGTCCGTCTGTACCGATGATGAGTACGCTCGTGACGTAGCTCCTGCGGAGGGCGCTGTCTGCGCGGTCGCGGTCGCCGGTCTCGCGGTAGTCGAGCTTCTTTATTATGCTCAGCGCGGTGCAGGAGTATATGCCGAAGAGCAGCAGGAAGAGTATCAGCAACGTCAGCAGGAGGCGTGTGATGATCCTTGTGACGATGTTTTTGTGCTTCCTGCGCTTTTTCTTTTGCTTCGGGGCGGACTCGTTCACGCGCTGCTGGGGATATGCCGGCTGCTGGACGAACATCGCCTGCTGTGAGTATTGCGGCTGCTGAGCGTACTGTTGCTGCTGTGAGTACTGCTGCTGCTGAGCGTACTGCTGCTGCGAATACTGGGGCTGCTGGTTGTAGTGCTCCTCGCGGTAAGCTTCCTCGAAGGGGTTCACTGCGTTCTGAGAGTCGGCGTATGGGTCGTACTGGTAGCCGTCATTATACTGCGCGCTGCCGCTGTACTGTTGTGGAGCTCTCTTCTGGTTCGTCGGGGGAGTCACGGAAGCTGGCTGCCCGGCAGTGGGAAATTGAATGGTCTGATCGTTGTCTGTGTTTCTGAAATGATCGGTGTATTTGTCTGGCATTTCTGTCTCCTTTCAATCACAGAGCCTGCGCACGGTTCGGCACAGGCTCGGATAATCGTCTATTTTACGCGCTTCAGCCGTACTGCAAAATACGTCAGCAGTGCCCACGAGAGGTTGTAGACTATCAGCGCGGTCTCGGACATATAAAGGTAGTTCAGCTCGAACGCCTTCGAGAGTATCATAAGCAGGCTCAGTCCGAAGCCGAGCATTATCGAGGCGGTCTGGAAGATCAGTCCGACTATCGCGGCGGCATGGACGGTCTTTGTGCCGATTATCAGCTGCGCGAGCGATGCGAACTTGCCGGAGCAAGCCATTGAGGCGCTCAGGCGGACTGCCTTCTTTGTCTCCTCGTCGAAGTCGTCGTGGAGCTTCTTGGGGAGTATCCTCATCATCTCCTCCGGTACGCCGAAGAGCGTGCTGAGCTTCCTCAGCGAGATGCAGGGGTCAACTGACTTGATTATCATGAAGACCTTGTTGCGGCTCAGGCGCTTCGCCCATTTCTTTACCGCGGAGTCGGCGGTGAGCTCTACTATGAACATCGCGGCGAGATTGCCCGAGATCGAGAGGTACATCGCCTCCTGACCGGCGCCGGTGAACTCGTTCTCCTTGGTCTTGGTCGGGATACCCTCGATGTTGTGGCTGGTCATGAGCTCGCGGTTTCCGAACAGCACGCGCTTGTTGTTTATCCAGCCGCATAGTCCCATTGACTCCTCGAACGAGAAGTTCTCGATGGGGTAGAGGGCGTCCTCGCGTCCGGCGGTGACGTCGCTGAATATCCTCCTCATCATGCTGCCCGCATGGTGGGTGAGGCTGGCGGCTTCGAGGAGGGCTTCGTCGATCTTGGTGTTCGAGAAGACCTTTATCCCCGACAGCTTGACGTGTCCCTCCGGGAAGAGCGAATCTGCGTTCACGAGTATGGAGTTGGTGTCGTAGAAGTCGTCCACGCTCTGGTAGCCGAGCATTATCCCTCGGTTCTGGAAGGAGCGGTCTGCGGCGGCTTCAAGGGGGATATTCACTACGAACGGCATCGCGATACACGACGTAGCGCATATCAGCATACTGTATATCGAGAAGCCGAATGCTGCGGAATCTGCGGTAGCAAGCGTGCCCTTGCTGAAAAATGTTATCAGCAGCGCGATGAGCACCGACAGCAGCAGGCACAGGGGAGTCGCCTTGCTGCAATAGTCGTCGGTCATGTCCGAGGAGTATGTGTAGCGCAGGAAGTCCGTGAGGAAGTCCGTTTTGCGCATGGAGGCGAGTATCGGGAAGTCACCGAGCGTTCCGCGGGTGAGGCGTTCGGCTCTGTCCTCGTCGCGGACGTAGACTATCCCGTGGCGGTCGAAGCTGCGCGAGACGAATCTGAAATTACGTGCGGCACGCCTGATTATCAGCATCTTGCCGACTGAGTTGAAGAACAGCGCGAGACAGCCTATCGGCATATAGATGTGCACCGACTGCTGCGAGGCGAGTTCCGGTCTGAAGAGCAGGGGAATGATCGCGACGAAGCACGACAGCGCCGTAACTGCGGTCATGGAGTCGCCGTCGGCGTGGAGCGTGAACAGCTTCTTCATTCCCTTCGAGATTACTGCCGTGGAGGACAGCATGGATATCAGTCCGAGGAGGAGCTGTATCCAGATGAAGGACCTGATGTTCGTGCGGCTGAGTATGCTAAGCAGCGGGAGCCCGAGCTGGTTCGCGGCGGTGATGAATATGCTGAGGAAGGCGGTCATCGCGAGTATCAGCACACGCACGGAAATGGTGTTTTTCAGCTCGTAGATGTCGCGCCCGACGTCCTCGACGTCGCCGTAGTAGTTGAAATCGACCATGCGCTTGGTGCGCTTCCGCTTTGAGCGGGCAGAGACGTATTCGTCGGTCTGCTGGGTGATATGTACGTCGAGCTCGCCGGCTTCCATGCGGGGACGCTGGCTGAGGTCTATGCTTGTGAGCTCTGCACGCGGGGTCGGCTCGACAGGCTTTGCGGCTTCGACTGCGGCAGGCGAGGGGACGATGTCCGTTGTGAGCTTCCTGCCTTCGGGGGACTCAGCCTCCGCGTATATCGCGGCATGGGAGCGCTTTTTCTTTTTGAAGGCGGGAGGAGTGTACATATACTCGCCCTCGGGGGTCTCCTTCTCGTAGGTGTAGCCCGAGGTCTTTCCGCGGCGGTGGCGCGTATTGCTCTTGATTATCTCCATTTCGCGGGCTCGGGTGGAGTCCGACATACGGCGTATCTTCGGGGCGCCCTGCGGGACGGTGGGGACGGTATTATCGGTCACGGGTATGGGACCGGTGTTCTTGATCTCGGTTATCGCCTCTGAGCTGACGAACGACACCTTATTGCGCGAAAGATCGGCGGGCTTGAATTCGTCGGCGGGGTCGGGTCTGCGGAGGGAGCTGTCGAAAAGCTCATTCTTGCTGTGGGACATGGGTGGTCTTGCGGGTGCAGCCTCCGGTTTTTCGGGATCGGGGACAGTGGAATTCAGTATCTTCTGAGCCGTGACCCTGCCCACGGGCAGACGTTCATTTGTTGTATCGGGAGAATACTCGTTCAGAATATCCTCCAGAGATAGGTTCTGATCCGGCATGGTGGTCTCCTTGTTTAGTGTGTCCCGCGCTGCCTGAGCACTTCGTACATGAAGATGCCAGCCGCAACTGAGGCGTTGAGGGAGTTTATCTTCCCCAGCATCGGGAGCTTTATCATAAAATCACATTTTTTCTGTATCAGCTTGCTTATACCGAAGCCCTCCGAGCCTATGACGAGCGCCATGCTGCCGGTGAGGTCGGTCTGGGTGTATTCGCTGCCGGAGGCGTCCGTGCCGTATATCCACACGCCGTTCTCCTTGAGCTGGTCTATGCACGCGGCAAGATTGGAAACTCTCGCGACGGGGACGTAGCTTGCCGCGCCCGCGGAGGTCTTGAATACCGTCGCATTCAGCGACGCACTGCGGCGCTTGGGGATTATCACGCCGTCTGCACCGGAGGTCTCAGCGGTCCGGATTATCGCGCCGAGATTGTGCGGGTCCTCTATCTCGTCGCAGATTATGATGAAGGGCTTGGTGCCCTTTTTCTGCGACACTGCGAGGATATCCTCCACCGACACATACTCTCCGCACGCGCCGACCGCAACTACTCCCTGATGAGAAGCTCCGCCAGAGAGCTGGGTGAGCTTTTTGTCCTGAGCGTCCTTGACAACGACGCCCTTCTCATTTGCGAGCCGCCTGATGACGTTCAGGCTGCCGCCGTTTCCGTCGATGTAGATCACATCGAGCTGCGCGTCCGATTTGAGCGCTTCTATGACGGGGTTCCTGCCGGCGATGACGTCGCCGGAGCCGCCGAGGTTCTTTTCGTTCTCCATGTTTATTCCCAGAGACTTGCGTCTCTGCTCCTTTTGTCCTTTTTATCTATTGTATCATACATTTTCCCGCATATCAATGGGGTATGCGGGGGAAAATCGGCTGTATCTGTCGAATGCCGCAGCCGCGCTCATTTTCCGCGCTCGCAGATAAGTGCGATCATCTCGCCGACATTCTTCATGCCGGAGACCTCGCGCATTTTAAAGCTCACGCTGAACTCGTCCTCGACGGCGCCGATGAGGTTGATGTGCTCGATGCTGTCCCAGTCCTCGATGTCAGCTGAGGTGGTGGCGTCGCTGATGATGATCGAGTCGTCTCCGAATACGTCCCTGAATACCTGCGTAAGGCGCGGTAATACGTCCTGCTTATCCATTTTTGTTCTCCTTTTCGTTTACACTTATTACTTTGTTTTTATTTTTGTAGTCTGTTATGTCAAGGCTCCAGACGGAGTCTCCGCTGTCGTCGAGTTTGTCCTGCGTGAACCCGAAGCTACCGTAGAGCTCCGAGACCATGCGGTTTTTTGCCGTTCTGAAGTAGTAGCCCACTATCCTGCGGACGTCGCGCTCACGGCACTGCCGCACGAGCTCGTCGAGCATTGCGAGCTCCATGTCGCGCTTTAGCACGCGGCAGCTCATCAGCCAGAGCTCAATGTGGGCGGTTTCGCCCTCGCACCTCGCGATAACGACCGATACTATGCCGTTTTCGCCGAACTTATCCGTCAGGCTGCCGCACAGGCAGATACGTCCGGGGTCGTCCTCGAAGGAGCGTATGTCGGCTTCCGTACAGCGCTTGGTGGTGAGGTTGAACTGATTGCTCTTGTTGGTCAGCTGTGCTATGCGCTGGACGTATACGGGCTCGAAGCCGCATATCTCCGCGCGCATTTCAAGGCTGAGGAGGTAGTCGGTGTAGCTCGCGAAGCTGCGCTGCTGCGCGGCTCGCTTGGCGTTTGCTGCGTACATCTCCGAGCGGCGCAGGTCGTCCTCGGAGACAGATGTGACCTCGAAGAAGCCGCTCCTGCCGAGCCTGTACATCGCCTCTCCGACAGAGGTCAGCTCAATGGTCTGCACCTGCGGGAGTTGTGCGCTGACTATCGCGCACTCCGCGGGGTTGTCGTCGATGAAGACGAAGCTATCGGGAAGGAGGTTCAGCTCTGCGGCGGACTCCGCGATATTGCGGTCCTTGGGGTCCCAGTTCGCCTTTATGGAGACGAAGTCCTCCTTTTTCAGCACGGAGCTGGGGTGGGCGAGTCCGAGGAGTGCGTTCTCCTCGTCGTTCTTCGAGCATACTGCGAGCAGTACGCCGAAGCTGCGGTAGCCCTTGATGTAGCTCTGGAATTCCGAGAAGGACTGCCCCACGGCGGTCTCGGGACCTATCTCTATGCCCTCCTGACCGTCGTCGCCGATGACGCCGCCCCACAGGGTGTTGTCAAGGTCAAGGTCGATGACCTTCTTGTTCTTTCCGAAAACTGACTTGACGATGCTTGCCACGCTGAATGCGAGGTCGGGTATGACCTCCGTTCGCATGGCGTATTTATACAGGAACCACGCCTCGGGGTCGTGCCATTTTTCAAGTCCGCACGCCGCCGAGAGGTAGTTGATGTCGTTGATGTAGAAGCCGTTGTTATGCCTTGCGTAGTCCGACAGCATGACGTTCAGCCTGCTGATGAACGCGGCGTGTCCGGCGTATCCCCAGCCGTCGTAATTGCCTGTCCTGCGGCAGAGCGGCAGCTCGAAGTTGTTCTGTATTATCGGGCACTGGAACCTCTGCATGAGCTTCACCCAGACCTCCCTGAACACCGCGAACTGGTCGTCGAGGCGCTGCTGTATCTGCTCCGGCGTCTCGGCAGGGGACTCGGGCAGGAGGGTGAGGTTGCGCGAGGTGGTGTGGATATAAATTATGTCCGGGCGGAAGCTGTCGAGCTCCGGGGCGCCGAATACGGCATCCTCGTAGAATTTGTTGTACTCCGACTCGTAGAATTCCGGCTCGATCCCGGCGTCGAGAAGGAAGAGCTCAAGCATGGAGATGACGTCGCTCGTCGTGGAGCCGCCGAGTACTGCGATACGCTTCTTTATGCGGGCAGAGCCGTCCGCGAGCAGCTCCCTGCGGATACCGCGGCGGCGGCGGAGGATATATTTCCCGTCGAGCGGGAAGCAAAGCTCTTTCATATCTTGCTCCTTACTTGTACATATTGTTGTATATGCACGTTCTGTTCGGACCGACTGCAGAGAAGGTACACATCGCGAACAGGAGGTCGGTCGCGCCGACGTCGCTGATGAAGGTGAGCGCGTTGAGGTCGAAGTAGCGTATGTCGCAGAGGTAGATGTCCTCGAAGGAACTCGTCAGGAACGGCAGCAGTGCATTTCCGTAGCTGTCCTTGAAGATGACGAGCTTGCGTCCGTTGTTTGCCTGAGTGTGGACGTGGGCTATGCGTTCGTCCGAGCCGAAGACCATGTAGTAGCCCGAATTATCGAGGCACGCAGGGTCGATGAAGAGGCTCGTCGCGTAGGGCGAGGTGAACGAAGTAGAGTAGTTCTCGCACTCGATCTCTGCCTTGGGGGAGTAGTAGACGAAGTCCTCGGGGTTGTTTATGAGCTGGGCGCTCTGCGTGTAGCCGTAGAGCGTGCCGACGTAGCCGCTGATCCTTACTTCGTCGTACTGCGATATATCGGCGAAATCTACGCCTGCGTCCTTGCAGAATTCCTGAGCGGCGTAGTATGCGCCGAGCGCCTGCCAGTGGTGGTCGGTGCGGGAGTAGATGCTCTCGTCCTTGTGGGCGAGGAGGGCTCCGTAGGCGTCGACTGCTGTGACGCCGCTGAGATTCGCGGCGATGTTGTCGATGTCAGGCTTCTCCTGCGCGGAGAGGTCAGCGTATTCGTCCGGCATATAGAACGACACAGGGGTGGGTATCACCATGGAATAGACGTTGAGCGCGTCGCCGAAGTAGCTCTTGTAGGTGTTGACGTACTGGGCGTAATCGAGCTCGCGTCCGCCGCCTCCGCCGTAGAGCATTACGCCGCGCTTGTTCACGACGAGGATATTGCTCGTGACCTCGCCGTCGCCGTCAACAGGCTCCTCCTCGGCTGCGGTGGTCTGCTCTGCAAGCTCGGTCGTGACTATGGGCTCGCTGACTGAGCCGTCAGGAGCTGTCGTGATCACTGTCTCCTTCGGGATAGTGACGGCGGGCTTGGTGGTGTTCTGGATATGCTCGAAGCCAGCGCCGTGGAGCTCCACTCCGCCGTCGCCGTCGTCGCCGTACATCCTGCCCTTGAGCGGCATGAGCTTCGAGGAGATGATCTTCTTGAAGGCGCTCCTGTTAGGGATAGTATCGTCGTAGAAGTCAGCCAGAGCCTCGGTGAATTCCCCGCTGAAATAGCTCGATAAGGTGAACTTCGGGAACTTCGTGAGGGTGCGGTTCTCCTCCTTGGAGACCTTGTCCCGCTTGAAGAAGAGAAGGTACGAGAAGCCGCAGAGCAGTATCAGTGTGATGAGCGCGATGTTCGCGCACCACACTGCCTTCTGGGCGGGAGAGGTGCTTTGCTTTTTATGAGTACGTCCGTTTGCGCGGGCGGTGTTTTTTTCCTGCATGGAGAGCCTCCGGTCAGAATCTGAAGTAAAGGAAGGGGTTGGTGGTGGCATCAACGAGCATTATGCTCGTGATAACGAGCAGCACTGCTGACACGAGCGCTGCTGAGGCAGAAAGGACACACCTCGCCCCGCCGGACTTTGCGGCGAGCTTCTTGAAGCCCGCGATGAGCGGAAACGTGCAGATAAGTGCAGCGAGTATGAGGTTGACGTTGTTGACGAAGGTGATCCTGTCCCTTATGGCGATGAAGCCGTTTCCGCCGAAGCCAAAAACGGTGCGGAAGAAGGTGCCGAGCTTGCCGAGATCCTCAAAGTAGAAGATGCCGAAGCCGATGACTATGACTATCTTGCTGTAGATGTGGCGGAGCAGCGCCGGTATCTTCTTCACGCGCTTCTTGCCGAGCTTCATCTCAAAGAACACGAACAGTCCGTAGTAAAGTCCCCAGATGATGAAGTTCCAGCTCGCGCCGTGCCAGATACCCGTGCAGAGCCATACGAGGAACAGTCCGCCGTACTTGCGGCGCTTGCCGAATATCGGAACGTAGAGCAGATAATCGCGGAAAAAGGTGCTGAGCGAGATGTGCCAGCGCTGCCAGAATTCCGTGATGTCCCTGCATATGAAGGGGTGGTCGAAGTTTTCGTTGAAGTGGAAGCCGAAGAGGCGTCCGAGACCTATAGCGATGTCGGAGTATCCCGAGAAATCAAAGTATATCTGCAATGCGTAGGCGGCCGCGCCGAACCACGCTCCCACGAAGCTCGAACTGCCTATGGCACCGAGGGTGCCGTCAACGATGATGCTGAGCTGGTTGGCGAGGAGCACCTTCTTGGAAAGTCCGAGGATAAGCCTGTTGAAGCCGTATGCGATGTCCTCCGCGGACACGCTGCGGGAGTCTATCTCCTTCTCGATAGTGCTGTAGCGGACGATAGGTCCTGCGACGAGCTGCGGGAAGAGGGTGATGTACAGCAGGAACTTCTTGAAGCTCAGCTGCGGCTTGACGGTCTCCCACTGGACGTCGATGATGTAGGAGATGGTCTGGAAGGTATAGAAGCTGATACCTATGGGGAGCCTGATGTCGGGTACAGGCAGTGAGCACGAAAAAAGGGCGTTGATGTTTTCAACGATAAAACCGCTGTACTTGAATATCCCGAGCATGAGGAGGTCATAGATGACGGCAGATGCCGCGATCGCCGTGCCTGCCTTCTGTCCTCTGAGATTGTTCAGCATTATGCCGGCTGAGTAATTGACGGCAGCGCTGAACAGCATGAGAAAGACGTAGAGCGGCTCTCCCCAGGCGTAGAATATCAGTGAGAAAACTATCAACACCGTATTTTTTTTATCCGTCCCTTTGACGAGCGCGTATGCGGCGAGGCAAAGGGGCAGGAAGCAATATATGAAAAATAGTCTTGAAAAAATCATTTAGCGTGACCGTCCTGGATCGTTTTGTTGTTCCCGGGATTATTTTATCTCTGTCCCGTCGGTTGTCCGCGAAAAAGAACGGCGGCAAATAAGCTCATCTGATGTGTTTCGCTTCACAAACAGCGTATACGAATGTTGATATCTCTCTATTTCCATGAATTTGACAAATCAAATTACATAAACCAGATCATAATTTTAAAACCATGCAACATCACAACTATCATTATACACTAAGAAACGTCGGATTTCAAGAGGAAAGATCAAGGTTTTTCCTTTTTTTTGCAGTTTCAGGAAAAATCGTATCAACCGACAAAAATCGACATATATTGCGGGCGCTTTTTGTGTGGATTAATTGTTTAAATATTGACATTGAAAAGTACGCAAAAAAAACGCAGGCGGGGTGCCTGCGTTATCAGTGAGTATTATTTTTACTGCTTGTGGGTGTCTGTCTCGAGCACGCCCTTGAGACCTGCTGCAAGACCTGCGATGCCCTGGATCTCGCTCGGGATTATGATCTTCGTAGCCTTGCCGTCAGCAGCCTTTGCGAATGCCTCGAGCGACTTGAGCTGTATCACCTTCTCGTTCGGAGCGGCTTCGTTGAGCTTTACGAGCGAATCCGCGAGAGCCTGCTGAACGAGCTCGATAGCCTGCGCTTCACCGGTAGCCTCGAGCACTTTCTGCTCTCTTACGGCGTCTGCGCGGAGTATCATTGCCTGCTTCTCAGCCTCTGCCTCGAGGATCTGTGCTTCCTTCTTAGCCTCTGCGCGGAGGATCTGGGATTCCTTTTCACCCTCTGCAACGAGGATCTGGGATTTCTTGTCACCCTCTGCCTGAAGGATCTTCTCACGGCGCTCACGCTCAGCCTTCATCTGCTTCTCCATTGCGTCCTGGATCTCGCGCGGCGGGAGGATATTCTTCAGCTCTACGCGGTTTACCTTGATACCCCAGCGGTCAGTTGCCTGATCGAGGATCGAGGTTATCTTGGTGTTGATGATGTCACGCGAGGTGAGGGTAGCATCGAGCTCCATCTCACCGATGATGTTACGGAGAGTCGTGGCGGAGAGGTTCTCGATAGCTGCGAGAGGTCTCTCAACGCCGTAGATGTACTGCTTTGCGTCAGTTACCTGATAGAACACAACGGTGTCTATCTGCATGGTAACGTTATCCTTCGTGATAACAGGCTGGGGTTTGAAGTCAACGACTTTTTCCTTGAGGGATACGCGTCCTGCGATGCGGTCAACAAAGGGCCACAGGAAGTGGATACCTGTCTGCCACTCGCACTTGAACGAACCGAGGTGCTCTATTACGAAAACGTGCGCCTGCGGAACGATCCTGATTCCTCTTACTAATACGAACAGCATGAATATAACAACTGCTGCGATGATGATTCCTAATACCGGATCCATGGTAGTTTACCTCCAAAATGAATTTTTTGTTGTTCGGCTCAGGAGACCGGCCCGACTATGAGCTTTGCTCCCTGCACCTCTTTGACTGTGACTATGCTTCCGACAGCAATGACCGCTCCGGCTGCATCGGGTACGGCACTCCAGTCTACCCCGTTAAGAGTGACGCGCCCTGTGCCGCTGTCAACGTTTATCTCCTCGATGACCACGGCGTGTTTCCCTACATCAAGCTCGGAATTCGTGGATACATGGCCCTTCTTCCGCCTCTTTTTGAGGTAAGGAACGCTCAGTAAGAGGAAGAGGCTCGACGATACGATGAATATGCCAAGCTGCCCGAGGATAGTTATGTCCGCGAAAAAATATGTGCTTATCA
This sequence comes from Ruminococcus sp., assembly GCA_016288815.1. Lineage (GTDB taxonomy): Bacteria > Bacillota > Clostridia > Oscillospirales > Ruminococcaceae > Ruminococcus. Next base: position 95,764 of record JAEELF010000017.1, on the reverse strand, counting down.
GCGTTATGAGAGCGCCGACCGCGAACCATATCGAAACGAGCTGTACCGTCGATACTTCGGCAATGATGAATACCACGAAGACTATTGCCCAGAATAGTACTTCCAAGGTGGTTCCCCCTTTCTACAATTATTTGTAGTGATCCCTATACTACACCACAATAATAACACATTTCCCGACGATTTTCAAGATATCTGCGCGAAATTTCATCATCCTAACATAATTGTAAGCGCCCTGTAATAATTCTTACAGAGCGCTCTGGCTGCATATATCATGCCAGCTGCAATCCCCGCAGACCTCGGTGAGCAGTCCCTTCCGGACTATATTGGCGTAAGCTGCTGCGTAGAGTTCGCTCCAGCGGACGGTCATGCCGGGGGAGAGACCACAGAGCTCCGAGACGCGGCGGTCGTAGCGGGAGACTTTTTCGCTGCCCGTACACGTTCCTGAGATGTTGTTAGGGCAGCCGGAGCATATCATGTCGGCGCCGTCGGTGACGGTGAGGAGCGGGTCTTCGGTCATGAGGCGGGCTATCACAGCCGTCATATTGTGGCAGAAGCCGTCGCTGTAGCCGAGCCCGCGGAAGAACCTCACGCACAGGGCGTGGTGAGGGCGGAGCTCAGGTTTTTGCATATCTCTTCACCCGCGCGGAGATGATGAATGCGGCTGCCATTTTCAGCAGGTCGAACGGTATGAAGGGCGTTACGCACCATTTCAGTGCTTCCGCAAGGGTGACCGAGGCGGTCTTAGTGTAGATGTGTATGAACCATGCAGTGCCGAATGCGTAGCAGACTGCGAGACCTATGATGAGCGCAGGAATCTGTACCCACAGTTTTTCGCCGAGTAGGGAGACCGCTCCCCAGTAGATGAGTCCGATGAGGATAAATCCCAGCATATAGCCGCCTGTCGTGCCGGTGATGATACCGATGCCGCCTGTGAAGCCCGCGAACACAGGCACTCCGACCGCTCCGATGAGCAGGTACACGAGCACCGCGAACGTTCCGCACCTGCCGCCGAGGACGAGCAGGGTGAGGAATATAGCGAAGGTCTGCAATGTGAAGGGGACCTCCGTCGGGACGGATATCCACGAGCAGACTGCGATGAGTACTGCGAAGAGCGAGGTCAGGACGAGCTCGCGGGTGGTGAAAAATGGTTTGTTTTTGCTTGCTGCTTCTGTCATTTTGCTTCCTCCGTTTAGTTGCTGAGATACATTATACCACCTTTGCGGTCACTTGTCAACCCAAATCGACAAAATGGTTGACGGAAAAATTTTCAGTTAGTGTTGAAATATGTCTGCGGACATGATATAATAAGTGTGTATTTTTATTCTGAAAGGTAAAAGATATATGAAAAATGGATTCGTCGATGACCGCGGCGACCTCTTCCGCGTGCCTGCCAAGCGCATAAGCGCTGACAGCCATACGGGTCTGACCAGCCAGCAGGTCGAGCAGCGCAGACGTGAGGGCTATGACAATAAGCCCGTGGATTCGCCCTCCAAGACGGTGGGGGAGATCTTCAAGGGCAACCTCTGCACATATTTCAACTTCCTTTTTCTCATAATCTCGGTGCTGCTCATCGTCACGGGCTCTTACCGCGACCTCACCTTCATGCCGATAATCATTGCCAATGCTTGTATCGGTATCGTGCAGGAGCTGCGCTCCAAGCGCACCCTCGACAAGCTCACAATGCTCAATGCGCCCGTCACTCACGTTATCCGCGACGGTGTGGAGCTCAAGGTCCACTCGGACAAGCTGGTGCTCGACGATATCGTCGTTTTCCGCGCCGGGAGCCAGATATGTGCCGACGCGATAGTCATTGACGGCAGCGTTTCGGTCAACGAGTCGCTGCTCACCGGTGAGTCGGACGAGATAGCCAAGAAGCCCGGCGATATGCTTATGTCTGGCAGCTTCATCGTGTCGGGCTCGTGCCGCGCAAGGCTCGAGAAGGTCGGCAGGGATTCCTACATCTCGCAGCTCACGCTTCAGGCGAAAAAGTCCAAGAAGGGCGAGCAGTCCGAGATGATACGCTCACTCAACAAGATAGTAAAGATCGCCGGAATAATCATCATACCGATCGGCGGGACGCTCTTCTATCAGCGGTATATCGTCGCGCATGACACTATCAAGGCGAGCGTGCAGTCGATGGTCGCTTCGATAATCGGCATGATACCCGAGGGACTGTTCCTCATCGCCAGCACGACCCTCGCGGTCAGCGCTATGAGACTCGCGTTCAGCAAGGTACTCGTTCACGACATGAAATGTATCGAGACCCTCGCCCGCGTAAATGTCCTCTGCGTGGACAAGACCGGTACTATCACCGAGAACCGTATGCACGTCCACGAGGTGATACCTGCGGACCCGGCTTATCCTGTGGAGTCGCTGAATACTCTCCTCAGCGATTTCGCGTCCGCGCAGTCCGCCGACAACCAGACTATGGAGGCAATGAAGAACCGCTTCAAGGCACCGTCGGGTATGCCTGCCGTCGCGAGCACCGGATTCTCGTCTGAGTTCAAGTACAGCAGCGTGACCCTCGCGAGCGGCTCGTATGTCCTCGGTGCGCCGGATTTCATACTCACTGACCCCTCCGAGGAGCACAGGAACCTCATCGAGTCCAACAGCCGCAAGGGCTACCGCGTGCTCGCTTTCGGGCGCTACAGCGGACGTCCCGACGGCAAGGCGCTCACGGGGAAGCTCACTCCGCTGTGCTTCATAATCCTGTCAAATCCGATACGTGAGAACGCTCCCGAGACCTTCCGGTATTTTGCTGAGCAGGGCGTGGAGATAAAGGTCATTTCGGGTGACAACCCCGTTACTGTTTCCGAGGTCGCGAGGCGTGCCGGCATAAAGAACGCCGAGCACTACGTCGATGCCTCGACCCTCACCACTGAATCCGCGATAAATGAGGCTGTGCTGCGGTATACCGTTTTCGGACGCGTTACGCCTGACCAGAAGCGGCTGTTCGTGCGTGCGCTCAAAAAGGCGGGCAAGACCGTCGCGATGACCGGAGACGGCGTCAACGACGTGCTCGCGCTCAAGGACGCCGACTGCTCCGTGGCTATGGCTTCGGGAAGCGACGCTGCCGCGCAGGTCGCACAGCTCGTGCTGCTCGAGTCCGACTTCTCTAAGATGCCTGATGTCGTCCTTGAGGGACGCAAGGTCGTCAACAACCTCGAGCGCTCGGGAAGCCTGTTCCTCGTGAAGAACATCTTCTCGCTGTTCATCTCGATAATGTCTATCTACTTCGGCATAGCGTATCCGCTGCTGCCGTCGCAGGTATCGCTCATAAGCCTGTTCACTATCGGCGTGCCGGCGCTGTTCCTGTCGCAGATGCCCAACAAGGACATCATCAACGGAAGATTCATAACGAATATACTGCTGAAGGCGCTCCCTGCCGGGATCACCGACACTATCATCGTCGCGGCGATGGTATACTTCGGCAATATCTTCAACGTTGACGCCTCCGATATCGCGACAGCCTCGACCATTCTCCTCGGTATCGTCGGACTGATGATCGTCTGGGAGATAAGCAAGCCTATGGACGTCTACAAGATGTGGCTGTGGCTGTTCTGCGCCGTGGGACTGGCGTTCTGCATGGTGTTCGTGAGCGAGTTCTTCGATATCTCGACAATGTCGCCGAGATGTATCCTCCTGTGCATAAACTTCTCCATTATCGCTGAGCCGTTCATGCGCTACCTGACCCTCGGAATGAAGAAGCTCCAGCACCTGTTCACCAAGCTCACCAAGTAAGCTCTCAGCGGGCACTGTTCATTCGAACGGTGCCCTTGTTTTTTGTGCAGACAGTCAGTTTTTTCGTGACAAATACCAGTCACGCGAGTGCGTTTTTGTATGTTAATAACAAAAAAAATATGGGAAAATCAACAAAATGCTGTCTTGAAAACACACACGAAGTGTGCTATAATGTATAAAGTAGGTAATACTCTGATAACTGGGCAGCTGCTTCGAGCCAGCCCGGAAGGGAAATACGATGAATAGGATAACTGAGATCGCTGTGATCGTCGCAGGTATCGACGAGGAATACCAGAACAGTATCATCGAGGGTATAATCGCGTGTGCAAGGGAGCATGACGTGAATGTATCCTGCTTTGCTGCGTTCGGCGGAGTTATCTCCAATAACAAGTACGACCTCGGCGAATACAACATATACAACCTCATCAACTACGAAAAGCTCGACGGCGTAATACTGCTGACCAACACCATCAGCGACCCAGACGAGAAGGAAAAGATAATCCAGTCAGTAAGGAAGTCCAAGCTGCCGTCGGTCGTGCTCGACTGCGACGACTACCCGGAGTTCTATAACGTAAGCATCGACAATACGAACGCTATGCGCGAGATCGTCAAGCACGTCATCGAGGTGCACGGCGCCAAGCGTATCAACTATATTTCCGGACCGCTCGCCAATCCCGAGGCTACCGACAGATACCATGCTTTCCTCGATGTAATGCACGAGCACGGTCTCACCGTGGAAGAGGAGCGCATCCACTTCGGCGAGTTCAGGGCTGTTGACGGCAAGCTCGCTATCCAGGCGTTCATGAAGTCCGGACTGACCGCTCCGGAAGCTATCATCTGCGCGAACGACGCTATGGCGCTCGCCGCTATCGAGGAGCTCTCTCTCTATGGCTACAGCGTGCCGGGAGATATCATCGTCACCGGCTTCGATAATACATACAACGCGCGTCACCATTATCCCGTCCTCACGACGGTATCACGTCCGCTCGACGAGGCTGGCTTCAAGGCGTGCGAGATGCTCGTCAATATCATCGCTGGCAAAGACTACGACAAGGAGACCCGCCTTGCGGCTTCTCCGATCTTCACTGAGAGCTGCGGCTGCGCCGGCAGTTGCGAGGAGGACGCTATCGTCTACCGCAGGGATATGTACAGGATAATCAATGAGTGCCGCAGGGATATCTCCCTCCTCAACCGCATGACCACCGGTCTTGCCGAGACGGAGACTGTGGAGGATAACCTCGACTCGATAATCCGCTATATCCGCGAGCTGAACTGCGAGAGGTTCTGCATCTGCCTGTGCATGAACTGGGACGGCTCCTTCAAGGACAGCTGGCATACAGATTCCGCGGATGAGATGACTGTCAACGGCTACACCGAGAAGATGAGCGCTCCTATTATCCTCAGCAGGGACGGCTGCCAGGCTGTGGACCTCTTCGATACCGCTGACATGAACCCCATGCCCTACGAGCACGGCGGCAATATCAGCTACTACCTGCCGCTGCACTACCGTGAGCGCTGCCTCGGCTACTATATCTTCACCAACACCGAGTTCCCGATAAAGAGCCTCATCTGCCATTCGATCATGCTCAATATCTCCAACTCGATCGAAAATATCCGCAAGCTGCTCAGCCTGAACAGCATGATTCACGAGCTCGACAACCTCTATGTCAACGATCAGCTCTGCAATATCTACAACCGCAACGGCTTCATCAGGGCGGCTGACGGTATCTTCAATCAGTGCAGAGAGACCGGCGAGAAGCTGCTCATCTCCTTCATCGACATGGATGGTCTCAAGATGATAAACGACAACTACGGTCACAAGGAGGGCGACTTCGCGCTCCAGAGGCTGGCTTCCGTCATCAGCGAGTGCTGCCGCAGGGGCTGGATATGCGCGCGATTCGGCGGCGATGAGTTCCTGATACTGGGTACTGCGTCCGGCGAAAAGGACGTCTTCACGCTGGAGACTACCTTCCGCAAGCAGCTCGAGAGCATGAACCGCGTCATCTTCAAGCCGTATGACCTCGACGCGAGTATCGGTACCATAATCACCGATGTTTCGCCTGATGTGACGCTCTTCAAGCTCATCACGCAGGCTGACTCGATCATGTACGAGAAGAAGAAAAAGAAAAAGACCTCGCGCTATCTGCGCAAGGCATGATGTCAAAAAAACTGCCGCACAGGGGAACTGTGCGGCTTTTTTTTACTTTTTTCTGAAGAAGGGGAAGCCCTTCTTTTCTATTTCCTCGGACTCCGCGGAGATGAATCTATATCCGGCTGCCTCGACGGTCTCCCTGAGCTTTTCGCTGCTGGGAGCTGAGTCCGATAGGATGACTGCCTGCTTGTCCTCGTGCGAGGCTGTGACTTCCCTGACCTTGAATGCCTTTTTGAACGCTTCGGTCATGTGTCTCTCGCAGTTCTGGCACATCATGCCCTCTATCTTAACTGTTGTCCTTGTCATTACGCGCCTCCTTGCCCATACCTCTGCGGGTCGGAGCCTTCATTTTCCGCAGACCGCCGAGAGATACTGCCACTCCCAGAAACGCGGAAACGGCTATCCAGAAATCATTGCTGTAAGCGAGATCGCTCATCAAAAATGCCTCCATTCGGACGTTAAATGTCCTAACTATACTTAGATTTTATACCCTTGTTATCTTCTTGTCAATTACAGAATAATTAAAATTCGGTAATAATCTGATAAATCGGCGATATACTCAGTTATATACAAATAGTTTAGAGGTATTTGTGCAATACTTACAGTAGAAATGCGTGAAAAAGGACTGTCCGGATGGTGTTCCGGGCAGTCAGTTTCAGCTTGTATTACGCAGATATCAGCCGTGACGGTTGCATTTTTCTGCGCTATATGTTATAATGTGTAATGACCGATCACTTGGAGATGAGCTCGAGAGTGTCTCTTGCGATGAGCAGCTCCTCATTGGTGGGCACGATCCATACCTCGACCTTGGAGTCGGGAGTGGAGATCTTTGTGAGCTTGCCTCTGATGGATCTGTTGAGCTCCTTGTCGATCTTGATGCCGAAGAAGTCCATATCTGTGCAGGCGCCCTCGCGGCCCTCCCAGGAGCTCTCACCGATACCGCCTGTGAAGAGGACAGCGTCAAGGCCGTTCATTGCAGCTGCGTAGGAGCCGATGTACTTTCTGATCTCGTAGATGAGCATATCAGATACGAGCTGTGCTCTGTCGTTGCCTTCGTTTGCAGCAGCCTGTACGTCGCGGTTGTCCGAGCCTACGCCGGATACGCCGAGGAAGCCGGACTTCTTGTTCATGTACTCGCTCATCTGGGCGGGTGTGAAGCCGTGCTTGTCAGCTACGAATGTAACTGCGGACGGGTCAACTGCACCTGTTCTTGTGCCCATTACGACGCCGTCGAGGGGAGTGAAGCCCATAGATGTATCAACGGACTTTCCGCCGTCAACTGCTGTGATGGAGGAGCCGTTTCCGAGGTGGCAGGACACGATCTTGAGGTCCTTTACGTCCTTGCCCATTGCTTCAGCAAGAGCCTTGGATACGAAGCGGTGAGATGTGCCGTGGAAGCCGTACTTTCTTACGTGGAGCTTCTCGTAGTCCTCGTAGGGGAGACCGAACATGAACGCCTTGGGCGGCATGGTCTGGTGGAAGGCTGTATCGAATACGACTACCTGAGGTACGTTTGCGGGGATAACGCTCTTGCAGGCTCTCAGAGCGAGCGCGTGAGCGTGGTTATGTACGGGAGCGAGCTCGCGGAGCTCGTCGATCTTGTCGATGACCTCGTCTGTAACGAGAACGGACTTGTCGAAAACGTCAGCGCCCTGTACGATACGGTGACCTACAGCGGAGATCTCGTCCATGCTGTCGATGACCTTTGCGTCGCCAGTGGTGAGTGCTTCAACGAGCTTCATGAATGCTTCGGTATGAGTCGGGAAAGAGCAGTCAGCCTCGAAGCCCTTGCCGGAGCTTGTCTTGTGGGAAATGTGACCGTCGATACCGATCCTGTCGCAGTTGCCCTTTGCGAGAACGCTCTCATCGTCCATATTGATGAGCTGGTACTTGAGCGAAGAGCTGCCTGCATTTACAACTAAGATTAACATAATGTGCAGATTCCTTTCCAAATATTATTTGCACATATAATTATATTACCATTCGGATAAAATTGCAAGTGTTTTTTGCAAAATTTATCGCAGACGCCCTGCGGCTGCGGTCAAATATAAATAAACAAACAGAAGAAAAGAGGTCATAAACATGAAAATAAGCGGAATAATCTGTGAGTACAATCCCTTCCACAACGGACACCTTTACCATATCCGCGAGACTAAAAAGAACGGCGCGACTCATATCGTTGCCGTGATGAGCGGTAATTTCGTGCAGCGCGGCGACGTTGCCGTTATGGATAAGCTCGAGCGTGCGAAGCTCGCGGTTCGCTCCGGTGCGGACCTTGTCATCGAGCTGCCTGTGCAGTACTGCCTGTCCTCAGCGGAGAATTTCGCGACGGGAGCTGTCTATCTGCTCGAGTCGCTCGGTGCTGTCGAGGAGATCTCCTTCGGAAGCGAGTGCGGTGACATCGAAAAGCTCGAAAAGGCGCTTACGACCGTCGAGCTGACTGCCATGGCTCATGCGGACGAGATACGCTCCATAATGGAAAAGGGCTATACATACCCCCGCGCGCTGAATTCAGTCATCAACGGCACTGACCCCGAGACTGCCGAGATACTCGCCGAGCCGAACAACCTCCTCGCGATAGAGTATCTGCGTGCGATGAAGAAGTTCACCTCGCGCATGAATCCATTCACCGTGAAGCGCGTGGGCATCTCCCACGACGCTGACGAGGCAGAAAAAGGCTTTGCGAGCGCGTCCTTTATCCGTGACCGTATCGCAGGTCAGCACAGTGCTGCCTCGATAAGCGGCTACACTACCCCCGACTGGGCTGCGGCTATCTCCACGGCTATCGCAAGAGGGGAGACCGCTTCGCTGAGCCGTCTCGAGCGCGTGCTGCTCTACAAGCTCCGCACGACTACTGCTGATGAGATAGCGCAGGTCTGCGATGTCGGGCAGGGGCTTGAGCACAGGATATTCGGAGCGCGTATGGCGGGGTCGCTCGACGAGCTCTTCTTCACTGTCAAGACCAAGCGCTACACTATGGCGCGTATCAGGCGCATAATGCTCTCACTGCTCATCGGCATCCACAAGGACGATATGAAGAACCTCCCGCCGTATGGACGTATCCTTGCGTTCAACGAAAAGGGACGCGAGATACTCGCGCAGGCTAAGAACACGGCGATTCTGCCCTTTGCGGCGTCACTCGCGAAGCTCTCGCAGAACGATGCTGTCTCACGCAGGTTCGCGGAGCTCGAATCCCGCGCCTCCGACCTCTACGGTCTCGCGCTGGAGACAGTCACCTCGGCGCAGAAGGACTACCGCGCCAAGATAACTATAGATATGGAGTAATGATAGATATATGATGTGTAGGATAATGAAGATCACCGCTGCGGCTGCGGCACTGACCGTGCTGTGCTCCTGCGGGGAGACAGTAAGGCTCATGGGCGATTCCTCGGAGCTTGCTGCTATCGAGAGCACTGCGGGTGCGGCGTCCGGAACGACCACAGGAGCTCCGCTGGAGACGGATACCTCCGCCTCCGAGACTGAGCCTGTGACAGAGCCCGAGCCGACGACCGTTGACGTCTATGACAAGGACTTCGAGCTGCCGTTATCGTCCGTGCTCGACGGCTTCCAGACTGTGCTTCAGGAGCCGGAGTTCCCGTCAGGCTGCGAGGCGACCTCCCTCACGGAGACACTCAACTACCTCGGCTTCGACGTGGACAAGGTAACGATAGCTGACGAGTTCATGCCTATCGACTACAACGGGTACGTTCTCATGAACGAGGCTTACATCGGCGACCCGCGTACGGACGGCTTCGGCTGCAATGCCAACGTAATCGTGCAGACTGCGGATATGTACTTCGCTTCGGTGGATTCGCCGTGCTACGGTGTTGACCTCACCGGGACTGAGTACAGCGACCTCTGGTATCAGATAGCTGCCGGCAGACCTGTCATCGTGTGGGTCACGATCGGTATGCGCGTGTCGTACCCGGAGTACGTCTGGACTGCCGGAAACGGTCAGGACTTCATATTCGACTGGTATCAGCACTGCATAACCCTCTACGGCTACGACCTCGACCAGGGGATAGTCTATGCGGCTGACCCGCTCGTCGGAAATACGACCTACCCAATTGAAACGTTCGCGAAGATATATGAGATAATGGGCAAGCAGGCGGTCGTTATCGCGGGGGACGCTTCCTCGGCGGGTCACCATACGACCACTGAGGCGGAGAAGTCAGTTACCATGCACACCCGCAAGCAGTACCTCGAGGAGGAGGCTGCCAAGCAGGGGCTGACTGAGCAGGAAGAAAGCGTAGAGCCAGAACCGGCTGAGGAGCAGAATGAAGAGAATTAAGGGCGTTATCTTCGACCTCGACGGCACCCTCATCGACTCCATGACCGTGTGGAGCAGGGTGGACAGGGAATTCCTCGCGGAGAACGGCGTGACCGACCCTCCGCCTGATATTTCCGAAAAGATAAAGAAAATGACCGTCGAGCAGGCTGCTGAGCACTTCGTTACGAGGTTCGGGCTGAGCTGCACGCAGGAGCAGGTCATACGGCGCATCGAGGAGCTCGTGCGGGTGCAGTATGAGGAGAAGATACCGCTGAAGCCGTGCGTCATGGAGCTGCTCGATCTGCTCGACTCGCACGGGATACCATACGGCATCGCGACGGCTACATACAGGTCGCTCGCGGAGGCTGTGCTGCGGCGCTGCGGGATAATCGGGAGGTTCAGGTTCATTCTTGCGGATTCGGATTATCCGCAGGGGAAGCGATTCCCGGACATCTTCCTCGGGGCTGCTGAAAGGCTCGGCGCGGAGCCCGGGGAGATACTCGTCATCGAGGATTCACTGCACTGTATCGAGACCGCGGTATCTGCTGGATTTATGACGGCCGGGGTCTATGATGAGCTCTCTGACTGCGACCGCGCGGACATTGAACGCATTGCGGACGGGTATTATCCGTCGCTTGCGGAGGTAATCACTATGATCTCTGAGGCACTGATATGAAAAAAGTTATGGTTGGTATGAGCGGCGGAGTTGACAGCTCCGTCGCTGCTATGCTGCTGAGAGACAGCGGCTACGACGTCACGGGAGTGACGCTGAAAATGTTTTCGGACGAGGATATCGTTCAGGCTGAGAAGGAGGGCAAGACCTGCTGTGCGCTCTCGGACGTGGAGGACGCGCGGAGCGTCGCGTACCGGCTCAGCTTTGAGCACCTCGTTTTCAATTTCAGGGAGGTGTTCCGCGAATACGTCATGGAGCAGTTCGCGGAGAGCTATCTTTCGGGCAGGACGCCCAATCCCTGCATTGAGTGCAACCGCCGCGTGAAGTTCTGGAAAATGCTTCTGCGTGCGCAGGAGCTCGGGTACGACTACATCGCGACGGGTCACTACGCGCGGATAGAGTTCGACGAGGATTCGGGGAGGTATCTCCTCAAGCGTCCGAAGGACAGGAGCAAGGACCAGACCTATGTGCTGTATGCGCTCACGCAGGAGCAACTCGCACACACGCTCTTCCCGCTCGGAGACCTCGAAAAGCCGCAGGTCAGGGCGCTTGCGGAGCGTGCGGGGCTGGTCAATTCCGCGAAGCCTGACAGTCAGGACATTTGCTTCGTCCCGGACGGTGACTACGCGGGCTTCATCAAGAAGTTCACGGGGGCGGACGTTCCTGAGGGTGACTTCACCGATATGCAGGGGAACGTTCTCGGGCGCCACAGGGGCATAATAAACTACACTGTGGGTCAGCGGAAGGGTCTGGGAATTTCTCTCGGGAAGCCCGCATATGTTGTTAAAAAGGACGTGCTGACGAACACGGTCGTCCTCGGCGATGAAGCCGACCTCTACACGAAGACCCTCGTCGCGCAGGACGTGAACCTCATCTCCGTCGCGGAGCTGACTGAGCCGATGCGCGTGACCGCGAAGACCCGCTACAGCCAGACCGAGCAGCCGGCAGTCGTGTCGTACCTCGGGGGCGGGGAGTATCTGGTGGAATTTGATGAGCCGCAGAGAGCTGTCACGAGCGGGCAGGCGGTCGTGCTCTACGACGGGGACACGGTAGTCGGCGGCGGAACGATAAAATAGGGGGAATTACCATGAAAACGACACTCATAGTCATTGATATGCAGAACGATTACCTTTACGACAAGCGCAAGCCGCAGTTCGCGTACAACACTGCGGAGCTGGTCGCTGCGGTAAATTCGCTGATACACAGCTACCGCGACTCCGGCAGTGATGTCATCTATATCCGCCACATTATCCAGAACCTCCCCACGAACAGGCTGCTGTTCGGCTATTCTATCGCGGGGACCGAGGGCGCGGAGCTCTACTCCGGGCTGGATATCGTCTCCGATTACTGCTTCGACAAGCTGGTCGGGGACGCTCTCTCCAACAAAAAGCTGCGTGAGCTCATCGCGCGTAACGGCTACGAGGAGCTGCACCTCTGCGGACTCGACGAATTCGGCTGCGTGACCTCGACTGCCCTCGGGGCTGCAAAGCGCGGGATAAAGGCTTTCATCGTCCGCAGCGGCATAGCGACGGTCTTCCCGGAAAAGAAGCAGGCTAAGGGTCGGGCAAAGCTCGAAAAGGCGGGCGTGAGGTACATCTGACGCGGGACTGCATGGGAGTTCGGAAAATGAAAGTGAAAAGGATACTGAAAAAGACAGCTAAGGTACTGCTGATAATACTTGTCGTTCTGACAGTGCTGTGGCTCATCATTTTTATCAGCAGCAGGATAAGGATGAAACGTGACAGGGAGTTCCTGGAGGAGAGGGGATACGTCAGCCTTGTGTCCGCCGGGGACTATTCAGTGAATGTCCTTTCATACGGTAATGAGAACGGGAAACACCGTATCATCGCGCTGGCAGGTTACGGCATTCCGGACATCTGTGTCACAATGCGGAGAATGACTTCCGCGCTTGAAGCTGATCATCAGGTGGTCTTCATTGACCGCGCGGGGTACGGCGTCAGCGACGACACAAAGCAGGACATGACCGTAGAGAATATCGTGGAGGCGTACAGGACTGCGCTGAAAAATGCCGGGATAAAGGCACCGTATGTGCTCATGCCGCATTCTATCGGGGGCGTCTATGCGACCTACTGGGAGAGCAAATACCCTGAGGAAGTCGAAGCCGTTGCGATCATTGACGGCACAGAGCTGGAAGCGGTATCTCCCGGGGAATGGGGCGCTGATGATACCGCGGAGGTGCGTCTGTATCACTGGTTCGACAAGCTCGGTCTGGGCGGCACGGGAAATCTTCTGTTGAAGCGTTTCCTTCCGCCGAAGGAATGGCTGTCTGACGATGAACAAAAAGCGGAATATGCACTGGCTCTTATGACCTACGCTTCCCGCGCGCTCCTCTCCGAGGATGAACAGGAAGCCCGGAATATCAATACGGCGTGGGAGGCTATCGTGACGAACGATATCCCCAAAATATACATCTCCACGGCTTACTTCACAGCGGAGGATATTGAAGCGGACGGCATTCTGACAGATGAACTGATCGGAGAGCTGATGAATGTCCGCAGGGAGCTGAAAAAGAAGCTTGATGAGCAATACCAAAACGATGAAATATCGCAGGAAAAATACAATGAGCTCCTTCCGGAGCTGCCAAAATCGCAGGCAGAGAGCCGTCAGATGGCGCTAGAGGACTACCTTGAGATCGGGCGTGATTACAAGGAGAGGGTATTGCTCCCGTATCTTGAAAAGCTCGGCAGCTGTGAGCTGGTAAACCTCCCCGGCGATCACCTGATATATGAGCAGAAGCCCGACGAGTGCGGGAAGATCATCAGAGAATTCATCGACAGTCTGGACTGAAAAAAGGAAAACTATGGAATACAGCTACGAAAAACTCACTGAGAAAATATACGTCTGTGCGAGCAGCGACCACCGTTTCGGCACGGACGCCTTCCTCCTCGCGTATTTCTCGCAGTACCGAATGAAGGATAAGGTCTGTGACCTCGGCACGGGCTGCGGGATAATCCCCCTTATCATGCAGAAATCCAAGCCCCCGCAGGTCATCTACGCAGTCGATATCCAGGAGGGCGCGATCGAGCAGCTGCGGCTCGGTCTGGAGCGCAGCGAGACCTCGGGGATAGTGCCGGTGTGCGCTGACCTGAAGGTGCTCTGGGACGGCGCGCCCCTCGGACAGCTCGACCTCGTGACGTGCAACCCGCCGTACAAGGTCGCGGGAGCAGGCTTCGAGAGCGTCATCACCGCCCAGAAAATAGCCCGCCATGAGATACTCTGCGACATCAATGACGTCTGTGCGGCTGCGGCGAAGCTGCTTAAATTCGGGGGGAGGCTCTGCGTGTGCAACCGCCCCGAGCGGCTCAGCGACGTGATTTTCGCGATGAAGTCGAATGGTATCGAACCCAAGCGGCTGCGCATGGTGTCGAAGTCCCCGGAGGACGCGCCGTGGCTCTTCCTCATAGAGGGAAAGAAGGGTTCCAAGCCGTTCATGCGCGTCGAGCCGCAGCTCTATATCCGCAGCGGGGACGGCTTCTCGGAGGAGCTGCAAATGATCTACGACACCGGAAAGGAAGAAAAATGAGCGGAACGTTATTCATCGTCGGCACACCTATCGGAAACATGGAGGACATAACCCTCCGGCAGCTGCGCACCCTTGAGGAGACCGACTTCATCTGCGCGGAGGACACCCGCGTGACGGCAAAGCTGCTGAACCATTTCGAGATAAAGAAGCCGCTCGTCAGCTTCCACGAGCACAGCTCCGCGGCAGATGCTGCCCGTATCATCGAGCGTATCGCGGCGGGGGAGAACGGCTGTATCGTGACGGACGCGGGTATGCCGTGTATCTCCGACCCGGGCGAGGTGCTCGTGCGGAGGGCGTATGAGAGCGGGGTCGATGTGAAAGTGGTGCCGGGACCGACTGCCGTGGCTTCGGCGGCGGCGCTTTCGGGTATGCACATCAGCCGGTTCACGTTCGAGGGCTTCCTGCCCGTACAGAAGAAGGAGCGCGGCGAGCGACTTGAAGCTCTGCGCGGCGAAACTGCTGTGATGTTATTCTATGAGGCTCCGCACAAGCTGCGTCAGACCCTCTCCGACCTTGCGGGGACGTTCGGCGGGGAGCGCAGGATCGCGCTCTGCCGTGAGCTGACCAAGGTCTACGAGGAGACGCTGCGAATGACTCTCGATGAGGCGCAGGAGTATTACTCCGAGCGGGAGCCGAGAGGGGAGTACGTCCTCGTCGTGGAGGGAAGGACTTCTGACGAGGGAGCGGCTGTGACCGTAGAACAGGCGCTTGGACAGGTGAGGGAGCTCGTCGGAAAGGGCGAAAGGCCGACCGAAGCCTGCAAGGAGGTCGCCAAGCTGACGGGTCTGCGCAAGAGCGAGCTGTATGCGGCGTACTGCGCTGAAAAATAAAAATTGCACAAAAATACTTGAAATTTGTGCGCAGATGTGATATAATACTGTTCGTTGTAATTACATGATCCGCTCCGGCGGGGAAAGAAGGCTGCTATGATCTGCGACCTGCACTGCCACACCAAGCTGTCCGACGGTTCGCTCGGAATTGAAGACATAATCGCTCAGGCTCAGCGTACAGGAATCGACTGGCTCTCGATCACGGACCACGACACCATGGCTTCGTTTTCAAGGGCGGACGTCCTCGGCGAGAGAGCCGGCGTAAAGATACTGCACGGCGTCGAGCTTTCGGCGTACGACAAGGACAGAGGACAGAAAGTCCACATACTCTGCTACGCTCCAAAGAAGCCTGACCGCCTTGAGGGTCTCTGCCTGAAAAGCTGCGAGATACGCAAGGAGGTCTCCAAGGAAATGATCGAGAAGGTCATGGAGAGGTTCCCGATAACGCTCGAGAGCATACTCAAGCACACCACCGCTTCAAAGAGCATTTTCAAGCAGCATATCATGCGCGCGCTCATCGACTACGGCTACGCGCTGGAGTTCTACGGTGAGCTCGATAATGAGCTGTTCAACCATAAGACCGGTACCTGCTACGTTGAGCGTGAGTACCCGGACGTAAATTTCGTCATCGACCTTATCCATACCGCAAAGGGCGTGGCTGTCATGGCTCACCCCGCGCAGTACGACAATATCGAGCTGCTCGAGGAGCTTGCGAAAAAGGGCAAGATCGACGGCGTCGAGATCGGGCATCACTCCGCGGACGAGGCTTACCGCAGCGAGCTCTCGGCTATCGCAAAGCGCTATGAGCTCATCGAGACCGGCGGCTCGGACTTCCACGGGCTCTATAATAAGGTGCCGACCCACCTCGGCAGCGAGATCACCACGAAGGAAAACCTCGAGAGGATAATCAAGCTCGCGGGGAAGATGTGACTGAATGAGTTTATTTATCGAAAGACCTGAAATGAGAGCTATCCCGGCTCTCGTTTCTTTTATAGGAACGGTATTGTTCATAGTTCCGGCGTTTCACGGGATCGTGAACGTCGGGAACGCCGCAGGGACGGCGGTCTGCGGGGCGCTGACGCTGATATTCGTGTTCTTCGGACGCTTCTGCGGTGCGGTGTCTGCGCTGTGGATGACTCCCGGCGGACGGGCAGCGGTGTGCGCGATATCAGCTGCTGCCGTGGTAGGCGTCATACTGGCGGCGGTCATCAGCGTATTCATGCTCCGTGCGGCGAACGCCCCTCCGCCCGGGAACAGCACGACGCTCATCGTGCTCGGGTGCAAGGTGAAGAACGGAGCTCCCTCGCTCATGCTTTCAAGGCGTATCGGCGCGGCGTATGAGTACCTCGGGGCACACCCTGAGTCCTGCGCGGTCGTGTCCGGAGGAAAGGGCAGCGACGAGCTCATCAGTGAGGCGCAGTGCATGAGGGACGAGCTCGTGAGTATGGGCATCGCGCCGGAGCGTATCTACATGGAGGACAGGTCCGCCAACACCGAGGAGAACCTGCGGTTCTCGCTGGACATCATCAGGCGGGAGGGACTTCCGGGCAGCGTCGCGACTGTTACCGACGGCTTCCACCAGCTCCGGGCGGGAATGATAGCCAAGCGGCTCGGCACGGAGACGTTTAGCGTCAGTGCTCGGACGCCGTGGTGGCTCGCACCGACGTACTGGGTGCGGGAGTGGTTCGGCGTGGCGTGGTGCGCGATAGGAGGATAACAGGGACATGGCATGGGTCATCAGGAACAGGACATCGGGGCAGTATCTCGCGTCAAAGCGCATGACGGTCTTTACGGACGTCTTCGCGCGGAGGTTCAAGTCCGCCAAGCAGGCGAAGGCTTACATTACCGCCTCCTGCGAGGCTCCCGCTGACTGGGAGGTCTGCGGGCTCGCTGAGGATAGAGCGGGGGAAATGATCTCCAGCGGGGGGATATCATGCGGCGTGGAGAGGAATTTTTTCCCCGGCGGAAAAGAGATTTCACGCTGATACTTGTTTTTTTGCGCAAATCGCGGTTGCAAAGACCTAATAATTTTGAAGATAGGTTTTTCAACGCTCGCTTGTCCGGACTGGTCATGGCCGGACATCTACTCAATGGCTAAGGACTTCAGGTTTGACGGCGGTCGAGCTGCCTGACGGGAGCTATTCGGAACATAGCGAAGACAAAAAACACTATCCTATGATAAAAAATACTTTTCAAAAAGGTATTGACAAACGGATCATTGTGTGATATAATCCTGAATATAGGCTGTGACGAAGAATAGTCAGGGCGAAAGCATTTCAGAGAACTGATGGCTGGTGCGAATCAGTAATGCCTGTAACCTGTACTTCTCCCTTCTGAGCCGGAGCTCCCAAAGGTTCAAACACCCAGTAGACAGTTCCCGTGAATGCCGCGTTAGTGCATAGAGGTTGATAGACCTCGAAGAGGTGGCGGTTTTTTATATCCGCAATTTGAGTGGTACCGCGAGTATTGTATAATACCCGTCTCAAAGTAATCTTACGCTTTGGGACGGGTTTTGTTTTTTATCGCTCCAGGCAAAGGAAGGTGAAAAAATGCGCTCTCTGATCTCCTGACATCTGTGCCGTAAATAAAAAAAGCGGCGTTTATGGATTATAATACTCGAAATTATTCAAAGGAATGATAAAAATGAAGATTGGATTTTCCACACTGGCCTGTCCGGACTGGTCATGGCCGGACATCTACTCAATGGCTAAGGACTTCAGGTTTGACGGAATCGAGATAAGAGGTCTCGGAAACGACATTTTTTCGGTCAAGGCTCCGCCGTTCACTGAGCAGCAGCTTCCCGCTACTATTGAAAAGCTTAGCTCCCTCGGACTTGAGATACCCTGCCTGTCGTCGGGCGCCTGTCTGAAATTCAGGGATAAATTCGACGAGACCAAGGCTGAGGTGCTCGCTTACGCACAGCTCGCTCAGAAGCTCGGTACGTCATTCATAAGGATACTCGCCGACCTCAACCCCAAGGCTGTGGACGAGATCGACGACGAGCAGATAATCGCTGAGCTCATCGAGCTCGTGCCGATAGCGGAGGAGTACAACGTTACCCTCCTCGTCGAGACGAACGGCGTTTACGCTGATTCCGCGCGTCTTGCAAAGGTGCTCGAGGCTGTCAAGAGCCGCAAGGTGGCTGCCCTCTGGGATATGCACCACCCCTACCGCTTCAACGGCGAGTCCCCGGAGACTACTGTCGCGAACCTCGGCGAGTACATCAAGTACACGCAGGTCAAGGACAGCGTAATGCGCCCCGACGGCACTGTGGAGTACCGTATCATGGGCACCGGCGATATCCCCGTAAAGGATATGCTCACGGCGCTCGACACTATCAACTACAACGGCTACATCACGCTCGAGTGGGTAAAGCGCTGGGCTGCTGACCTCAGCGATGCGGGTATCGTTATACCGCAGTTCGCCGACTATATGGCTCCCTACAAGACCAGCCACAAGCACGCCATGCAGACCAACCTCCGTGGCGACGGTCAGTATCCGTGGCCGAAGGAGCGTATCCTCAACTACACCTTCCCTGACATTCTCGACCGTATCTGCGAGGTGTTCCCGAACCAGTACGCTTTCCGCTACACTGAGCTCGACTACACAAGGACTTACCCCGAGTTCCGCGACGACGTTGATACGTTCGCCCGCGCTCTGCTCGCTATGGGCGTCAAGAAGGGCGACCACGTCGCTATCTGGGCGACCAATGTCCCGCAGTGGTACATAACCTTCTGGGCTACCACCAAGATCGGCGCTGTGCTCGTTACGATGAACACTGAGTACCGTATCCACGAGGCTGAGTATCTGCTCCGTCAGTCTGATACCATGACCCTCGTAATGATAGACGGTATAAAGAACATCAATTACGTAGACATCATCAGGGAGCTCTGTCCCGAGCTCGATACCTGCGAGCCCGGACAGCTCAAGTCCGCGCGTCTGCCCTTCCTCAAGAACGTCATCACCTGCGATTCCAAGAATCCTGGCTGCTTCACATGGGAGGAGGCTATGGCTTTCTCCAAGAACGTCCCCTACAGCGAGGTCGAGGCGGCAAGACGCACTATCGACATCCACGACGTCTGCAATATGCAGTATACGTCCGGTACGACAGGCTTCCCCAAGGGCGTTATGCTCACGCACTACAACGTTGTCAACAACGGCAAGGCTATCGGCGACTGCATGGATCTTTCCACTGCTGACCGCATGATGATACAGGTGCCGATGTTCCACTGCTTCGGCATGGTGCTCGCGATGACGGCTTCCGTCACTCACGGCGTTACTATGTCGCCTATCACGAGATTCTCCCCCAGAAAGGGTCTGGACTGCATAAACCGCGAGAAGATAACCTGCTTCCACGGCGTTCCGACCATGTTCATCGCTATGCTCGGTCACGAGAACTTCGAGAAGACTGATTTCTCCCACATGAGAACGGGTATCATGGCGGGTTCGCCCTGCCCGATAAAGACCATGGAGGAGGTCATCGAGAAGATGCATATGTCCGAGATATGCATTACCTACGGTCAGACTGAGGCTTCACCCGCGACGACTATGTCCAAGACCACCGACTCCATTGAGCAGCGCGTCAATACTGTCGGAGGACCTATCTTCGGCGTTGAGTGCCGTATCGTTGACCCTGAGACCAATCAGGAGGTGCCGGACGACGTTGACGGCGAGTTCGTTGCGCGCGGCTACAACATCATGAAGGGCTACTACAAAATGCCCGAGGCTACCGCGGCGGCTATCGACTCAGACGGCTGGCTCCATACCGGTGACCTCGCCCGCAGACGCTCCTCCGACGGCTACTACAAGATAACCGGACGCATAAAGGATATGATAATCCGCGGCGGCGAGAACATCTACCCCAAGGAGATAGAGGACTTCCTCTACACCTATCCCAAGGTAAAGGACGTTCAGGTCATCGGCGTTCCCGATGAGGACTATGGTGAGGAGATAATGGCTTGCATTGTTCTTCAGCCCGGTGAGAACGCTACCGAGCAGGAGATAAAGGACTTCTGCCTCGCGCGCATGGCTAAGCACAAGTGCCCGAGATACATCGACTTCGTGGACGGCTTCCCGATGAATGCTGCCGGAAAGATACTCAAGTACAAGATGAGAGAGCAGGCTGTTGAGAAGCTCGCGCTCCACAAGGCAGACAGCATCGTTACTGCTTGATACAAAAACCGCACAAACACTGGTTTGTGCGGTGCTTTTTTTGTATATCCTTGCATTTTGGCGTGTATTGTGTTAGAATTAATGTGATTACGATGATTCGGAGGTCTTGTATGAAAAGATCATTTAAGAGAGCTGCGGCTGTTCTGTCGGCTGCGGTAATTGCAGGGGCGTGGTGTGCGACGGCGGCTGCGGAGGCTGTGTATCTGCCGGAGGATTCGCCACTGAACAGGTTTTCCTCGCCGGCGGCTGCTTTCGCTGTGCCTGAGCTGAAAAAGATCGGGGGACAGTCCGGCGGGGAGTACGGTCTGACTGCTCCGTATGCTCCCTACAAAAGCGCCTCGGAGAGCTCATCTGACCTGCCCGCGAGCTTCGATATGCGCACTGAGGGCACGATCACCGGGATAAAGGATCAGGGTCAGTACGGGACGTGCTGGGCGCATTCGGCGGCGGCGTGCGCTGAATCGAGCCTCATCGGCAGAGTACCCGGTATCGATCTCTCTGAGCTGCACACGGCTTATATGTCCTACACGGGCGAGTACGCCGTTCCGCACGCTGAGGGTGAGACAGTCGGGGATATTCTCGACGCGGGCGCTATGGCAGGCGTTACGGCGAATCTGTGGGCGCAGTGGTCGGGACCGATCATGGAGGACAAGCTGCCCTACGACCGCATTGATATCCTCGAGGACGCCGAGAAGACCGAGGCGCTGCGCTATGAAGCGGATTTCCACCTCGAGAATGCGTATATGTTCGACTACGACGCTGAACGCTCCAACTGCGGCGAAGTGAACTCGCAGATCAAGCAGTTCGTGTACGACGGGCTTGCAGTGGAGGCTTCGTTCTACTCGAATACCTCGAAGAACTACAGCTATGTGTACTGCTCGTCGTATACCCGCAAGCCCCCGCGCTTCGCCAACCACATGATAACTATTATCGGCTGGGACGACAGCTTCCCCAAGGAGAATTTCAAGAACGAGCCCGAGCACGACGGCGCCTGGCTGGTCAAGAACAGCTGGGGGATCAGCTCCGGAAAGGACGGCTGTATCTGGATATCCTACGACGATATGTCGATAGGGGAGTTCTGCGTGTATGAGCTCGGTTCGGCGGACAACTATGCCGAGATATTCCAGCACGACAACTGCATACCGTTCCAGATAATGAGCGGCAATGACCCCTCCGACGATCCCGAGCCCTCATATATGGCGAACGTCTTCACTGCCGGCAGCTCCATGCAGATAGAGGCGGTCTCCACCTACATCATGACACCCGGCACATCCTACGACGTGACTGTCTATACTGATCTCACCGACCCCGCTGTCCCGACCTCGGGAAAGCCATCCGGCGTGAGCTCGGGAACGTGCGATATGACAGGCTATATGACCCTTGAGCTCGACGAGGACGTCTACGTTGACGCAGGGAGCAGCTTCGGCGTTATGGTGAAGCTCTACTGCGCGGACAATCCGTATGTTATACCGCTTGAGGGCTGCTACACCGTGAACGATACGGAGTCCGGCGAGGTGCTGTACAGTCTGGGAGCGTATGAGGACTATGATACGGTCTCCGCGCACACCGCCCCCGGGGAGAGCTTCTACAGCGGCGACGGCGTGAGCTGGGAGGACGTGGCTGATTTCAGCTACACGCTCACAGATGAGGAGAAGGACGCTCTGCTGCAGAGCGTTGAGGATCAGCTGTTCGACGGTCTGGAGCCGGAGGACACGGAGGAGCTCGCGAACGCGGAGAACGCCTTGCAGCTCTATAGGACGATGTTCTCGGCGGGAGACCTCGAAATGGTCATCGGCAACATCTCGTTGAAGGCTTTCGGAAATCCCGTGAATACCGTTGATTTTTCACATATATCGGGCGAGATACACGCCGGCGAGCGCGTTGAACTGTCAGTCAAGGACGGCAGCGATATCTATGTGTCGGTCAACGGCTCGGAGTACGAGCTGTACTCCGCTCCCATTGAGGTGACGGAGAAGATGACCGTCTCCGCGACGACCGACTTCAGCACCTTTACTCAGCGGACGTTCACCCCGGCAAGGAGCGGGTTCAATGTGCTTTCCTACAGAATGTACCCGAATATGGTGAACGGCTCGAACGGTCAGCGGATATACTCTAATCCGGTCTACGGGAAGGCTAAGCGCGTGGGCGAGAATGAATACCGCATCGACATCGGACCGTCGGATTACTGCGTCGATCTCTACCCGGAGACGGCGGCGGACATCACTATGGACGGCGTCCCGATAAAGGCTTACACCTACACCGACCACATCGCACCCGAAAACTACGGTGACGTGATAACGATAACATTTGAGCTGACGGGCACCTCTGACCCCGACAGCACCGTGACCCTTACTGTGGTCAAAAGTCCTGCGACGATAGACCTCGAGAACGAGACCATCGACTATCAAGGCGTGGCGGCTTACGCTCCTGACGGGACGAAAATACCGCAAGGCGGCAGCGTGGGCGAGTATGCGGGGCAGACCATTACGGTGAGATTGGACCAGACGAACGTGAGCGTCGAGGTACCGCAGAGGGCGGTGCTGCCAGATCTGGAGTTCGACTACTACAGCGAGACACTGGGATTCATCCCGAAGGACGACACGGGGCGTCTGCTCATACTCACCGAGGGCTCGGCTGATTATGTCAGTGCGGCTCCGAGGCTCATCGACGGCAAATTCATAAACTCCGGCATGACGATGAACTATGCGGTGCGCGTTATCCCGGGGGAGACCCTCTCGCTTAAGATAGCAGCCGGCGAGGACGAATTCGCCAGTCTGCCGCTGACGGTAAATGTCCCCGCGGCACCCGAACTGCCGGAGATAACGCCGGAGATCATGGTGATCGCTGACGGTTTGGAAATGATCGGGTTCGACTTTGAGATCATGGCGCTGTCCGGCGGCGGCACGGATATCGCTGAGCTTGCAAAGATGTATGCGTTCAGCGACGATGAAGTGTTCGGGGTGCTCGCTGCGGCAATGTTCGGGACTGACGACACGAAGTACCTGTCGGCGCTCCTCGGGGGAGAGTTCGGCAGCACGGCGAGCGACAGTGAGGGTCTATATGCAGTGCGGTACGCCGCGACGGACACGGCTTTTGCGTCGAAGGTGACGATAATGACCCTCAGCGGGGGCGTGCTCGTGGGCGATGTCAACAACGACGGCATGGTGGACGGCGTGGACGCCTCGCTGATACTCGTGCACAATGCCAACGCGACGAACGGCGAGCCCTCACCGATAGAGGAGAAGTTCCTTTCGCGGGCGGACTACAACGGCGACGGTCTGATCGACCCGATCGACGCGAGCCTTATACTTATTTATAATGCAAACAATTCGTGATGCGGATACGCTCGCGGTGTGATCTGAAGGCGGTGATGGAGTGAGAGCAAAGGAAGATATACTGATCATTGCGGCAGCGGCGGTCATAGTCGGTGCTACTGCCGGGATCGCGGTATTTTCGCGGCGGCGCTCCGAGACTGTGCCCGTGATGACCGTCGTGGAGACGACTGCTCCCGAAGTGACGGAGGCTCCTGCGGTCACTAAGGCTCCCGCGGCGACAAAGGCGCCGAAGCAGACGACGGTCAAGGTGACGACGACCAAGCCTCCCAAGACGACCGCTGCCCCGCCTGAAACATCCGCTCCTGAAACGACAGAGCCCGAAACAGAGTTCGTCACGGAGCACGTTCCCACGCTTGAAGAGGTCGCTCCGATAAACATCAACACAGCGACTGCGGAGGAGCTCATGCTGCTGCCGCACGTCGATGAGGCGACGGCAGAACATATTATCCGGCTCCGTGAGGAGATCGGCGGCTACAGCCATGTTTACGAGCTTTTGTACATTGATGAACTTGAACAAAAAGAGGTCGCTGAGATCGTCAATTTTGTAACAGTTGGGCAATAGGTATAAAACGGAAGTGTATAATTCGTGAAAATAGAGAGAAAATGACTTTTACCGTTTTGTAACTTTTTGGTTTTGACCATTGGATTTATGTAATTATTACCGAAGAATAACTGTTGAAAATGTACAAGGTGCTCAAAAAAGATTAAAGAACGATTCAAAGCATTGACTTTGCACAAAAAATGCTGTATATTTTTAATTGCAAAGACGAACACCGTCTGCCCGTCTGCACGTCCTGCGGCATCAGCCGGAGCGACTATCCAAGGCTGAGGGTGTGAGTCAGGCTTCCGGGCGACCGGATCCACAAGCCAGATACGGTGAAGCCCTGCACGGGGATAGGCGCTGCGAGCACATTCGCACTGCTGAAACAAGCGCACGGCGATCCGCCAAAATTATCCATACATATTATATCCCATGAGAGATATAATATACATATTTAAGGAGGAAAAATCTAATGAACACACTTAAGAGAACATTAGCTTTAGTAGCTACACTTGCTATGGCTGCTACTGCATTCGCTTCCTGCGGCGACAAGAACGATTCTTCTGCTGCTACAAGCGACAACACAGCTGCAAATTCCGGCGACAACTCTACACCTGACGTTCCTGCTGAGAGCACAGGTCAGATCGCTGATTCTGTTGGTAAGGGCGGCGACACATTCACAGTTGCTGCTTGGAACGCAGATGACGTTCCGTTCCTTATCGCTCAGTGGAAGGGCCTCAGCTTTGATTCTATCAAGGACGACCTCGCTAACGACAAGGTTTCCGGTATCAAGTTCATCAACTTCGGTGTAGGCGGCGGCGACGCAGCTGAGAAGTACGACAACCTCTTCACTTCTGGTGATGACCTTGACGTATACTTCTGCGAGGCTGACTGGGCACTCAAGTATATCAACGATGACTCCAAGACACTTGCACTCACAGACCTCGGTCTCGGCGATTCTGATTTCGCTAACATGTACAAGTACACTGAGGAGATCGGTAAGTCTTCTTCCGGTATCCGCAAGGGTGTTTCCTGGCAGGCAGCAGCAGGCGGCTTCTACTACAGATCTGACCTCGCTGAGCAGTACCTCGGTGCAAAGACTCCCGCTGAGATGCAGGAGAAGATCGGTGACTGGACTAAGTTCGTTGACGCTGCTAAGACAGTATCTGAGCAGTCCGGCGGCAAGACAGCTCTTGCTGATACTCTCGGTGGTCTCTGGCAGGCTTACGCTTGCGGACGTACAACTCCGTGGGTTAAGGACAACACTCTCCAGATCGATTCCTTCTGCGAGGAGTTCGCTAACACAGCTAAGGAGCTCTGGGACTGCGGCGGTATCACAAAGAACGGCCAGTGGACACCTGAGTGGACAGCAGCTGGTACAAACGACACTTGCATGGGCTACTTCGTATCCACATGGGGCTTCGGCGGCTTCGCTCTCCAGGCAACTGGTCACGATGAGGAAGCAGGCATCGAGGGCGAGACATACGGCAAGTGGGCAGTATGCCAGGGCCCGACTCCTTTCTACTGGGGCGGTACTTGGATCGTTGTTAACCCGAAGACTGATAACGGCGAAGAGGCTCGTGACTTCATCCTCTCTGCAACATCTAACGAGGACCAGATGTCCAAGTACGCTGTTGCTAAGCCTGAGTATGTAAACAACAGCGCTGTAATGGATAGCCTTATCAGCTCCAACACAGTATTCAACGAGACAATCACAAACAACCTCGGCGGTCAGAACTTCTACGCTGAGCTCGCTGAGAACGCTAAGAACATCAACTTCAACGGTCTTATCACTCCTTACGATGCTACAATCAAGACAGCATTTATCGAGGCTGTTAAGGATAACTACCTCGATGGCGGCAAGTCTTGGGATGACACAGTTGAGGCATTCAAGGACAAGATCGCTGAGCAGGTAACTGCAATCAACGTTGACTGATCCATCTGATCGACTCACTATAACAACGTAATATGTATGCCTACGGAATACTTCGGTATTCCGTAGGTGTATATTTATCTATATTATTCCAGTTTGAGAGGTGTGTGCGTTATGGCATCAGGTGCTCGGCGTAGGATCAAATCCATCAGCTATGCTAAATGGGGATACCTGTTCATAATCCCTTTCTTTGTTGTTTATTTCTTTTTCCAGTTATGGCCTCTGATCAACACCTTTATTCTTAGCTTTAAGGATTATACAGGTGATCAGACTGTTGGTCTTGCTAACTACAAGGCTCTTCTCCGAGGCGTTGGCACCAAGGTAATGGGTGACAACGGCGAGGTTTCCTTCAATATCGGTGACAGAACCGCAAGAGTAATCCACGAGAATTTCCTCCATGCCTTTGGTAATACTGTTATCCTCTGGCTTGGAAACTTCATTCCTCAGATAATTCTGTCCCTTTCTCTTGCTGTGTGGTTCACGGACGCTCAGCTCAAGATCCCGGGAAAGGGATTCTTCAAGGTAGTTATGTACCTTCCGAATATCATCACGGCAGCTTCAGTTGCTGTACTCTTCCTCCAGCTCTGCGGCGAGGCGGAGAACGTTCCGGGCTCCCTCAACCTTTTCTTACATAAGATCGGTGTTGTAAGCCAGGATCCTGTTTCGGAAAAGTACGACTCCATAAAGTTCATTACTGGTGTATGGCAGTCCCGTGGAGTAGTTATGTTTATCCAGACATGGATGTGGTTCGGTAATACCATGATCATGCTCATGTCCGGTATCCAGGGTATCAACCCGTCTCTCTTCGAGGCAGCTGCTATCGACGGCGCAAGCTCGGGACAGGTCTTCAGAAAGATCACCTTCCCGCTCCTCAGCCCTATCATGGCTTATACTCTCGTTACTTCCATGATCGGTGGTCTCCAGATGTTCGATATTCCGTTCCTCTACCACAATGACCCGAATCATCGAAGCGACAACCTCAAGACCATTGCGGTCTACATCTACGAGTACTTCTACGATCAGACTGACCCGAAGATGGGCTTTGCAGGCGCTGCGTCCGTTCTGCTCTTCTTCGTAACTCTGTTCCTCGGCTGCATCGCGTTCTATCTCACCCGTGACAAGGACGAGATCGCCAAGAAGAAGCAGCGCAAGAAGATCGAAAAGCAGAATAAGCTTAAGAGCAAGCAGTTTGGAGGTCTTTCGTTATGAGCAATATGAAATCTGTATACGGTCAGGCAAAGGATAACTATACCCTTAAGGTAAGACTCAAGTCCGGTATCCTCGTTGCTTGGTTCGTGATCCTGACCTTCATCTGTCTTCTCCCTATCTACATTCTTATCATCAACGCTACCCGTTCTTCTACGGAAATAGCGAACGGTATATCCTTTATACCGGGTAAGAGCTTATTCCAGAACTTTAACACCCTTTTCCACAACGTTAACTACAATACCGTTTACAATGTTGGTATAGGTTATAAGAACTCTTTCACCATTACAGGTTTTGCGACTGTGTTCACGGTTTTCTTCTCGGCTATGACTGCATACGGCATCCATGTCTATGACTTCAAGCTCAAGGAGATCTCCTACACGATCATACTCCTCGTAATGATGGTTCCTGTACAGGTAACATCTGCCGGTTTCGTTAACTTCATGTTAAAGCTCGGTCTGACAGATACATACTGGCCTCTTATCATCCCCGCTATCGCTGCTCCCGCGGTCGTTTACTTCATGCGTTCCTACATGAAGTCATCGTTCCCGCTCGACATCGTCGAGGCAGCTCGTATCGACGGATGTAATGAGTTCAGAACCTTCATCTCTATCGCGATCCCCATGATGAAGCCCGCTATCGCGGTTCAGGCTATCTTCGCCTTTATCGCAAGCTGGAACAACTTCTATACACCTAACATGATCCTTATCTCGTCCAGATTCAAGCAGAAGACCCTCCCGATGATGATCTCTGCCGTTCAGGCTTCCGATAAGTTCACTGATTACGGTGCGATCTACCTCGCGATAGCACTCTCTATTCTTCCTATCGTAACTGTTTACATTCTCCTTTCGAGATTCATCATTGCCGGCGTTGCACTCGGCGGTGTAAAGGAATAATAGTACATCAAACAGCACACTTCGGTGTGCTGTTTTTTTATGGGCGCGCGGGCGCCCTTTTTTGTTCTAACCTCGTCCGCGGCTGAATATTATTAATCAGACGAAAACGAGGAGTGATTCAATGACAGGAAGTACAAGCTATGAGACCGCGACGGCGTATATGAATGAGCGGCTGCGTGCGGTGCTGATGAGTGTGCCGCAATCCGCATGTGAGAGGCTGACCGAGATAAGGATTCGCAGCGGACGTGCGGTCTCTCTGGTCTACCCGGACAGGATTCGTTATCTGAACGAGGCGGGGAATCTCGCTGACAATCCGGGCGCGGCGTGCGTAACGGTCACGGCGGAGGAGATTAATTCTATCGTGAACGCGCTGTGCCGGTACTCAGTCCACAGCTGCGCGCGGGAGCTCAGGGAAGGCTATTTCATGCTCGAAAACGGGGTGAGGGTAGGCGTCGCGGGGACTGCCTCCGGGACTGACGAGCGTACCCTTCGCGACATCAGCTCGCTGAATTTCAGGATATCGCGCTGCGTGACCGGCTGCGCTGAGGCTGTTGCGGAACGTGTTGGGTTGGATTCTGGAGTGCTCATCTGCGGAGGAGTCAACTCCGGCAAGACGACCGTTCTGCGTGATCTATGCCGATTTTTCGGAGGCCGAAGGAAGTGCGTCCTTATAGACGAGCGCAATGAGATATCCGCAACGGTCGCCGGTACAGCGACGTATGATGTCGGTCTGAACACTGACGTCCTCGTTGGGACGAGCCGAGCGGACGGCGTGATCTCGTCGATAAGGACGCTTTCCCCCGACTTCGTTTTCTGCGATGAGATATCAACGCCTGACGACAGTAGCGCAATCATTCAGGGACATGGGTGCGGAGTGCGGTTCGCGGCGACGCTCCACGCAGGATCGTACGAGGATCTGATGTGCCGTCGGGTCGCAGCGGAGCTCATCGACGCGGGCGTGTTCGGGTACGCGGTCATTCTTGCAGGGTCTCACGCGCCCGGGAAGATCGCGGAGATCAGGAGGCTCACCCATGCTTCTTAGGCTGTCCGCGGCGCTCATGATAACCGGAGCCGGGGCGCTGATCGGCGTAAAACAGGCGGAAAAGCTGCGTGACGCTCGCGAAGTCTCCCGCCAGACAGCGGAGCTGCTGCGACGGAGCTGTGCGCTGCTGAGGTGTCAGGCGCTGAACGTCTACCAGCTCGCGGGCGCGCTGAAATGCTCGGAAATGCTTGCTAAACTGAGCTTTCTGAGCGATGTTCCGACGGTCTACCGGCAGGGGAGCGACTTCCATTTGCAGTGGCGGGAGGCGGTCGAGGGGCAGAACGATCTCATGGACGAGGAGCGGGAGCTGCTGCTCAAATTCGGCGAAATACTGGGAACTACCGACATCGAGGGGCAGGTCTCCGCGATCTCAGTGCTTCTATCGGAAGCGGATGAACTGACCTGCCGGCGCTCCGGGGAGTACGCTCAACGGGGACGGCTCTGCCGCAGTTTATGGGCGCTTTTCGGCTTAATGGCGGGCATTCTCGTGATTTAGGAGGGGCAGGATTGGACATTGATCTCATTTTCAAGATCGCGGGGACGGGGATCATCGTTGCGGTGCTGAATCTCGTGCTGAAGCGCGCGGAGCGCGAAGAACAGGCAATGATGACCACTCTCGCCGGGCTGATCGTCGTACTCGTGGTCATCGTAGAGGAGATCGGCGACCTCTTTGAGACGGTCAAGACCGTATTCGGGCTATGGTAGAGAGCTGCTTCACGGTCGCGGTTTTCTGCGTAGTTTCGGCGATCGTAGCTGTTCTCCTGCGTCAGTACAGCCGTGAGCAGTCCCTCATGGCGGCGCTTGCGGCAAGCTGTGCGGTCGGGGGATCTTGCATCGTGCTGTTGAGTACTTTCATCGGCGAGCTCGGCGACCTTTTCACAGCGGCGGGCGTGTCAGATGCATATATTTCGCTGATCTTTAAGGCTGCGGCGGTCTGCTTCATCACTCAGCTGACCTGCGATATCTGCCGGGACAGCGGCGAGACTGCTATCGCGTCCGCCGCCGAGATGTGGGGACGGGCAGCTGTCACGTTCATGAGCCTGCCCGTGCTTAGCGCGCTGCTCGAAAAAATAACGGAACTCATTCAAGGCGGACAAGTATGAAAAAAATTTTTATTATTATCGCGGTTGTGCTCACTTTTCTCGCTGTCAAGCCTTTTCCGGCGTCTGCCGAGGACTGGGGAGAGGCGCAGTCGGAGATCGTTTCGGAGGTCGATGAGCTCCTCGGGGACTACGACATCGGCGGTTCTGCGGAGTCGGTTAGCGGGCTGTCATTCAGCGAAATACTTGGGAATGTGCGTGCTCGTGCCGCGGACAGGCTGACGGCGCCCGTGCAGATGCTGGGAACGCTGTTTGCGGTAGTACTGTTCACGGCGGTATTACAGAGCGCGGGCGGTTCGTTTATCCCGCAAAGCCCGAATTCAAGCCTTTTCAACATGATCTGTGTGCTCACTGCGGTGACTGTCATCACGCCGCCGCTGCTCACGGTCTACGAGCGTTCACTTAGCGCCATAACACGCACGGGAGGCTTTATTTCAGTGTTTGTGCCGATATTCGCAGCTGTGACCGCTGCGGCTGGCGGGCTCACCTCGGGGAGCGCTTATGACATACTGATACTTGCAGTGTCAGAGGTCGTGGTGCAGCTGTCGGTGCGCTTACTTATGCCGGTACTCAGCATAACTACTGTCCTCGCGATATCGGGGAGCGTCTTCCCGAACGCCTCACTCGACAGCATTTCGGTACTGCTGAAAAAGCTCGTGACATGGGGACTTACCGTCGCCATGACGCTTTTCACGGGGTTCGTTTCTATGAAATGCACCCTCACCGGAAAGGCTGACGGTGCTGCCACAAAGACCGCAAAATTCATGATATCGGGGTTTGTGCCGGTCGTAGGGAGCGCGGTCTCGGACGCTTACGCGACGGTTCGTAGCAGTCTCGACGTCATGCGTACGACTATCGGTGCGGCGGGAACGGTCGCTGTGGTGCTCATCATGCTACCGCCGATACTTGAGATAATGGCGTTCCGGGCGGCGATGTGGGCGGGAGCGGCTGCTGCGGACGTTTTCTCCGTCGCGCCACTCTCGAAGCTGCTCAAAGGGCTCGACAGCGGGCTTGCTGTTGCGCAGAGCGTGCTGGTCTGCTACTCGGTGATATTCGTGATTTGCACCGGGATACTGATGAATGCGGTGAATTGAATGGAAGGACTGAAGGCATCCGTCGTCGCGGTGTGCGCGGTCTCCGGCGCGATATGCGCTGTGGAGAACCTCATCGCGGGGACCGGACTGAAAACACAGATGAGGCTGCTGCTCAGCCTTGTGCTCATGCTGACCGTCATCACGCCGTTCGTGCGCGGAGGGATAGATATTGAGCTCCCCGGGGCGGAGGACTTTGGCGTGGACATTGGCTGGTCGCAGGAGATATACCGGGAGGAGCTCGCGCGGCAGACTGCGGAGAACGTCTGCGAGGTTCTTCGCGGGCAGATCGAAGCCGCAGGGGTGAGCTGCGGGGAAATTTCAGCGGAGGTTAATATTTCAGAGGATATGAGCATATCTATTAGTAGGGTGACTGTCAGCGCGGGGGATTTTGCCGCGGCTGCGGAGATAGTGCGGAGCTGTCTCGGGAGCGGGACGGAGGTGTGCAATGGGGATACTTGACCGGTTTGCGGGCATGAAGTCCGAAAAGCGCCTGACCGCCGCGATAACTGCTCTCGGGATCGGCGGACTGTTGCTGATACTGCTGTCGTCGGTGCTGCCGGGGAAGAAGTCCGAGGTCAGAAATGAGACTGCGCAGACTGTTTCGGTGAGCGCGGAGGAGTACTGCCGGGATACCGAGCAGCGGCTCGAGGGCTTTATCTCGCAGATCGAGGGCGCGGGGAGGGTGCGCGTGTATCTCACTGTCGGGACAGACCTCCGGTACGTTTACGCGACCGAGGGCAAGCTCAGCCGTTCCGAATCAAAGACAGAGGAGGAGGAGAAATATGTGATGATCGGGAACGGCAGCGACAAGTCTGCGCTGATAGAAACGGTACAGGCTCCGGCGATAGTCGGGGCGGTGGTCGCCTGCACGGGTGCGGACAGTCCCGCTGTGCAGGAGAAGATATACAGGACGGTCTCGGCGGCGCTGGGCCTGCCGACTGCGGATATCTTCGTAACTAAACTAAAAGGAGAATAACTATGAAAAAGCCATCGGTAATAATCGGGAAGAAGCAGATAATCATGACCTGTCTCACGCTCATGCTCGCGATCGCGGTCTACATAAACTATACCACAGCCCCCAAGCTCTCGGACAGGAGCGAGGCTGCTGCGGCGTCCGAGATGAACGACATCGTGAGCTACGGCGATACGGAGTTCGTGAACGCAGACGCTGCCGGTACGGACTACTTCGCACAGGCGCGTCTCGACCGCATGAACAACCGTGACGAAGCCGTTCAGACCCTCCAGACCATGATAGGCGGCGGTGATGTCAGCAACGACGAGATGGTCGTGAACGCGCTCGACGCGGTGCAGGTCTCGAAGCTGATAGAGTCGGAGGGAACTATCGAATCTCTCGTGAAGGCGCAGGGATTTGCGGACTGCGTTGCCTACCTCGACGGCGAATCTGCGAAGATAGTCGTCAAGACAGAGGGGCTCGACAAGGCTCAGGCTGCCGCGATAAAGGAGATAATACTCGGGGAAACTGACGTTTCGGCAGAAAATATCAGAATTTTTGAGGTAAAGTAGTTGTAATCAGCTGCATTTTCTGATATAATATACAAGTAAGAGTGTTTACGGTCGATTGATTAAAAGATACACTCAAATAATGCCGGCGGAGGTACAAAATGGAAGTTTCAAAAGAACCTGCAAAGAGCAGACTTAAAATATCCGATGACGTCATCATTACCGTTGCGAAGCTTGCCGCTCTCGACGTAAAGGGAGTGGCAGGGCTCGGCGGAGAGATAAAGAAATCGAATAAGCTCAGGAAGAGCGGTCCGATAAAGATCTCCATGATGGGCGACGTTGCCGCTATCGATATGAAGATAGTCGTCAAGAGCAGCGAGAAGGCTGTGACTGTTGCACAGGACGTGCAGAACGCGGTCAAGGAGAACGTCCAGAATATGACTGGCGTCACCGTCGCAAGGGTGAACGTGACAGTCAGCGGAGTAGTTTTTGAATGAGCCTGCGCGCTCGGTAAGGAGAGTCCAAATGACAAGACGTGAAATAAGAGACAGCGCATTCAAGCTGGTTTTCGAGCAGCTCCTGCGCGACGATGACATCAATGAGCTCTATGATATCGCTGAGGAGATAGACGAGATAACGGTCAACGACGAGGTGAAGAAGATAGTCGAGGGTACGCTCGAGCATGCTGAGGAGCTGGATAAGATTATCGCCGGCTACAGCAAGTCGAGGGCGCTTTCGCGTATCTCCAAGCTCAACCTCGCGATACTGAGAATAGCGCTCTATGAGTCGATATACGACGACAACACGCCAATGAACGCGGCTATCAGCGAGGCTATCAAGCTCTCGATGGTGTATACATACCAGGAGGATACCTCGTTCATCAACGGCGTGCTCGGCGCGTTCTCG
This sequence comes from Ruminococcus sp., assembly GCA_016288815.1. Classification (GTDB taxonomy): domain Bacteria; phylum Bacillota; class Clostridia; order Oscillospirales; family Ruminococcaceae; genus Ruminococcus. The sequence goes on along the minus strand of JAEELF010000017.1, from coordinate 61,868 downwards.
AGGGATTCGCAGAAGGAAGAGAACGCTGATGCCTGAGTTTCTCGGCGTAGATACAAGCAACTACACGACCTCGGCGGCGGTGTTCATCAGCGAGGAGCGGCGGATAGTCCATACGAAGAAGCTCCTTCCGGTGCGGAAGGGCGAGCTCGGTCTGCGCCAGAGCGACGCAGTCTTCCACCACACTAAGCAGCTCCCGGAGATGATAGAGCGGCTCTACTCGGAGAATGAGCTCGGCGCTCCGGCGGCGGTGTGTGCGTCGGCGAGACCGCGCAACCTCGCGGGCTCGTATATGCCGTGCTTCCTGTGCGGCGAGGGTTTCGCAAGGTCGCTTGCGGCAGTGCAGGGGATACCGGTCTTCACGACCTCGCATCAGGTGGGACATATCCTCGCAGCGCTGTATTCTGCGGGGAGACTTGACCTCGCGGGGGAGCGCTTCATCGCTTTCCACGTCAGCGGCGGTACGACGGACTGCCTGCTGTGCGAGCCGGACGCGGAGGATATCATACGCATAACAGAGCTCGGCACGTCGCTCGACCTCAAAGCCGGACAGGCTGTGGACAGGGTCGGAGTAATGCTGGGGCTGGATTTCCCGTGCGGCGCGGAGCTGGAGAAGCTCGCCGTCCGTGCGGACAAAAAAGTGAAAGTCAGACCCGTCATCAAGGACGGTAGCTGTTGTTTGTCCGGCGTGGAGAACAAGTGCCGGGCAATGCTTGAAAACGGCGAAAAGCCGGAGAATATCGCGGGGTACTGCCTCGGCTTCATCGCGGAGACGGTCATCGCTATGACGCAGTCTGCGGTCGGAAAGTACGGCGATCTGCCGCTTGTTTTTGCGGGCGGGGTGATGTCGGACAGGCTTATCCGAGACCGCATTACGGAAATATTTCCGGGAGCTAGCTTCGCTGCGCCGGAGTTTTCCTGCGACAACGCGGCGGGAGCGGCGATATTCGGCTATATGAAAAGCACAGGGGTGATCCCATGCCCGTGATAACGGTCACACAGGTCAACAAATACATCGGCTTCCTGCTCAAGGGCGACCGCAATTTGCAGGGCGTCATGGTCAAGGGCGAGATCTCGGACTATGTGCGGCATTTCCGCAGCGGACACGTCTACTTCACGCTCAAGGACAGCGATAGTGCGGTAAAGGCGGTGATGTTCGCGTCGGCGGCTCAGCGGCTGAAATTCGAGCCCGAGGACGGTATGTCCGTCGTGGTATCGGGCAGCGTGGGCGTCTACGAGCGCGACGGAGCATATCAGCTCTATGTCAGCGACATTATCCCCGAGGGCGCGGGAAAAGCCGGTGCGGCGCTCGAACAGCTTAAAAAGAAGCTCGCAAAGGAGGGCATATTCGATGCGGCGCACAAGCGTCCCCTGCCGGAAATGCCCCGTAAAATAGGCGTTGTCACGTCGCTGAGCGGCGCGGCAGTACGCGACGTCATAAATGTACTCACGCGGCGGTATCCGCTGTGCGAGGTGTATGCAGTGAATGCGCTCGTGCAAGGCGAGAGCGCGCCGGATTCCGTCTGCCGCGGGATACTCCGTGCGGAGCAGGCTGGCTGCGACGTGGTGATCGTCGGGCGCGGAGGAGGCTCCTCCGAGGACCTGAGTGCCTTCAACACGGAAAAGGTCGCGTATGCGGTCTACAACTGCGCGGTGCCGGTCATCTCGGCGGTCGGACACGAGACCGATTTCACGGTCGCTGACCTCGCTGCTGACATGAGAGCCCCCACTCCCTCGGCTGCGGCAGAGCTTGCCTCGCCGTCGGTGGAGTCCCTCCGGGAACGGATAGACCAGCTCGGCAGACGTGCGGAAAGAGCGGCTCTGAGCGTCCTTGACAAGGCTTCGGACAACTATATCACGCTGAATGCGCGGCTCAATGCACAGTCTCCCGGGAACCGCATGAAGCTCAGCTCTGAGCAGCTCGTCGGACTTGAAAAGCGTCTGAGAACAGCTATGGAGCGTCACTTCGACCGTCTGAGTTCGCAGCTTGACGGCAGTATCGCAAGACTTGAAGCGCTGAGCCCGCTGAAGGTGCTCTCGCGCGGCTACTCGCTCGTCTACAAGGGGAGCGAGCTCATAAAAAGCTCCGGCAGCCTGAATGCCGGGGACATTGTAACTCTCAGGCTCGGGAGCGGCAGCGCTGAAGCCGAGATAACGAAAACGGTGTGAGAAATGGATAAAATAACGACTTTTGAGGAAAATATGCAGCGCCTTTCAGCGGTGGTGGCAGAGCTCGAAAAGGGCGATATACCGTTGGATAAGGCTGTAGAGCTCTACGGCGAGGGCGTGAAGCTCTCGGCAGCGTGCAAGAAGCAGCTCGGTGAGGCGCAGATCAAAATCACAGAGGACGCCGGCACTCAGCCGCAGACGACGTAAAAAACGAAAAGGAGCCGCGGGAGCGTTCCCGCCTGATATAAAATGAAGGAAAACAAAAATACAGAGGAAAGATGTACTCTTTCTGAGCTCACCCTCCCCGATGATCTGAAAAATCTTTCGCCGAGGCAGTGCAGGTACCTGTGCAGTGAGATCAGGAGCATTCTCATCTCCACGGTCTCAAGGACCGGCGGACACCTTGCGTCCAACCTCGGCGCAGTCGAACTTACAATGGCGATACACCGCAATTTCAATTCGCCTGAGGACAAGATAGTCTGGGACGTCGGACATCAGTCCTACACACACAAGATACTCACCGGACGCCTCAAGGAATTCCAGACGCTCCGTCAGGAGGGCGGTATCTCGGGCTTCCCGAAGCCTGAGGAGAGCGAGCACGACAGCTTCATCAGCGGTCACAGCAGCACGTCCGTTTCGGTGGCGTGCGGTATCGCCGAGGCGATGAAGCTCCAGGGCAAGGACAACTACGCGGTCGCTGTCATCGGTGACGGCGCAATGACCGGGGGTATGTTCTACGAGGCGATGAACAACGCCGGAAAGGATCAGAAGAGCAACCTCATCGTCATTCTCAACGACAACAATATGTCCATTTCCAAGAGCGTCGGAGCGCTCGCGAGGTATCTTACGTCCCTTCGCAGCACGGAGAAGTACCTCAACACCAAGCGTGCCGTAGAGAAGACGCTCATGAAGGTGCCGGTGGTGGGAACTACCGTCGCAAAGGGCATCAAGACCGCCAAGGATTCGGTGAAATCGAATATCCTTGAGCAGAGCACGATGTTCGAGGACATGGGCTTCATATATCTCGGACCTGTTGACGGGCACAATATCGCGGAGCTTGACAGCGTTATCCGCACAGCCAAGTCCTACCACAGACCCGTCTTCATTCACGCAAAGACCGTCAAGGGAAAGGGCTATTCTCCGGCAGAAAAGAACCCCGGCGAGTACCACGGTATCTCGCGGTTCGACATCTCTACGGGCAACCCCGAGGTCTCGGCGGAGGACAGCTACTCTACGGTCTTCGGCAAGGAGCTCGTTGAGCTTGCTGAGCGCGACGACCGTATCTGCGCGATAACCGCCGCAATGAAGTACGGCACGGGTCTGCAGTTCTTCAACTGGCAGTTCCCGGAGCGCTTCTACGACGTTGGGATCGCAGAGCAGCACGCAGTTACCTTCGCGGGCGGTCTCGCTTCAATGGGACAGATACCCGTATTCGCCGTGTATTCGACCTTCCTCCAGCGCGCCTACGACCAGCTCGTCCACGATGTCGCGATAGGGAAGCTGCACGTCGTGCTCGGCATCGACCGCGCGGGGATCGTCGGTGAGGACGGCGAGACACATCAGGGGCTGCTCGACGTGCCTATGCTCACGACCATACCCAATACCGTTATTTACTCGCCGTCGTGCTACGAGGAGCTCAGACTCTGCATGAAAAAGGCGATATACGCGAATAAATGCCTCACCGCGATACGCTATCCGCGCGGCTCGGAGGAGGCTGACTTCAACACGGGCGTGCTCAACACCGAGTACCTCTTCAACCGCAGCGACGGCAGTGATACGCTGCTCATAACCTACGGGCGGCTTTACAACGAGGTCTACAAGGCTCACAAGGAACTGACCGCACAGGGCGTGAGCTGCGATATGCTCAAGCTCACCAAGATCTTCCCCGTCAGCCATGAGCTTACCAATGAGATCAGCACATACAAGCGGGTGATCTTCATAGAGGAGTCCATGAGCGAGGGAAGTATTTCCGAGAAATTCGGGGAGCGTCTCGCGGAGCTCTCCTACACAGGCGACTACACCCGCGTGACTGCGGACGGCTTCCAGAAGCAGGCGCCGGTCAAGTCTGCGCTCGCGGAGCTCGGAATGACCTGCGACAAGATAGTGGAGCTCGTCTGTTCAAAGGTGAAGGAAAATGCCAAGGCTTGACAGTGAGCTCGTCAGGCGCGGTATCGCGCGGAGCCGCGAGCGTGCCAAGGAAATGATACGCGCGGGGAGCGTCACGGTCAACGGCGCAGGCGCGTCGAAGGCGTCACTCGAGGTCGCGGAGACTGACGAGATAGTGTCCGCAGAGGAGGAGCTTTACGTCGGCAGAGGTGCGCTGAAGCTCGAAAAAGCCGCGCAGGAGTTCGGGATAGATTTCACCGGGCTGCGTTGCCTCGACATCGGGGCTTCGACGGGCGGCTTCACCGATTATATGCTCAGGAACGGCGCAGCGGCGGTCGCGGCGGTGGACGTCGGGCACGGTCAGCTCGCGCAGAGCCTGCGTGACGACCCGAGGGTGACTGTCCTTGAGGGGACGGATATCCGCGATGTCACCGCGGAAACTATAGGCGGGCAGGCGGACTTTGTCTGTGCGGACGTTTCGTTCATCTCGCTCACTAAAATACTGCCGAAGATATACGAGCTCCTGCGGGACGGCGCGTGCGCTGCACTGCTCATCAAGCCGCAGTTCGAGGCGGGACGCTCAGACGTCGGGAAGCGCGGGATAGTAAAGGATCCGCGCGTGCATGAGCGTATCCTCCGCGATATCGACAGCTTTGCGGCGGGGCTGGGCTTCACTGCACAGGCTTATACTTATTCGCCGGTTCGCGGCGGTAGCGGGAACATCGAATATCTCGTGAAGCTCGTAAAACAGCCGGGAACGCCGGTAATACATGATTTTCATGCGCTCGTGGGGAGCGCTTTCAGAATGCTTTGAGGGGTGCTTTTATGAAGGCGGCATTGTATCCGAATTTCCAGAAGAAAAACGCGCTTGCGTGCGCTCGTGAGGTCTGCGACGTGCTCAATGACGCCGGAGTGGAACTGACTGTCAGCAGCAAGTTCCGCGATGACTTTGCGGACAAGAAGTTCGTGCAGTTTGAGGAGATAAGCGAATCTGCCGAGACTGCCGACATCGTCCTCGCTATCGGCGGCGACGGAACTATCCTGCGCTGCGCGAAATTTCTCATCGGCAAGGAGACCAAGCTCCTCGGCATAAATACGGGTACTCTCGGCTTCATGGCTGGTCTCGAGGCTGACCAGCTCGACAAGCTCCCGCTGCTCACTACGGGCGATTACGAGGTCTCGCAGCGAATGACCCTCGATGTCACCTTCCGCGAGAACGGCAGGGAGGTCGTCTACACCGCCCTCAACGACGTCGCGGCACGCTCGGGCAGTTTCCACATCTCGGATTTCGAGGTCTTCTCGGACGGCTACCTCGTCGGTAAGCACCGCGCGGACGGAGTGCTGTTCAGCACGCCCTCCGGCTCGACGGCTTATGCGCTGTCCGCGGGGGGACCGGTCATCGAGCCTGACCTCAAGTGCATCGAGATGACCCTTATCTGTCCGCATTCGCTCTTTTCGAGGGCGACCCTGTTCTCGTCGCACCGCAGACTCAGGCTCCTCAACACCACCGCCCGCGAGGGTGACTGCCTCATCGTGAGCGTGGACGGCGAGCAGGATATACGTCTCGCGGAGGGCGAATCCATTGAGATCTGCCGCGGACGCAACAATATAAACTTCGTCGATCTTATTGGAAATTCGTTCCATGAATCGCTTTGCAGGAAGATGTGCAAGCCCATAAAATAAGCTTTCGGGGGAAATTCAGAGGATAATGAAAAACCGCAGACTTGATATAATTCTTGAAATAATCACGTCGCAGCCGGTCACCACGCAGGAGCAGCTCATCGGACTGCTCGCGGAGCGCGATATCAAGGCGACTCAGGCGACGCTCTCCAGGGACATACAGCAGCTCTCGCTCGTGAAAAGACGCAACGCCGACGGGATCAACTGCTATGCGCTCCCCGCGGAGGCTGCCGCTGAGAAAAGCCTGTTCTCGGAGGCGGTGCTGTCGGTGGACTACGCGATGAACACTATCGTGCTCAAATGCCGCGCGGGAATGGCTCAGGGCACCTGCGCCGCTATCGACGCGGTCGATCACCAGGGGATAGTCGGGACGATCGCGGGCGACGATACGATATTCATTCTCGTCAGGACAGAGGCGGAGGCGAAAAAGCTCTCGAAGAAATTCCGAAGCGAGCTTTTTCCGGGAGGTAAATAAAAGCGAATGCTTAGGGAGATCTATATTCAGAACCTCGCCGTCATCAGGGAGGCTGTGATACCGCTGACAGAGCGGCTCAACATCTTCACCGGCGAGACCGGCGCGGGAAAATCTATACTCATAAACGGAATAAATGCCGTGCTCGGTCAGCGCTGCACGAAGGACATCGTCCGCACGGGCTGCGACAAGGCGGTCATCACGGCGCTGTTCACGGACCTCTCGCCAGAGGTCTGTGCGAAGCTCGACGAGCTCGGTATCGCGCACGACAACGAGGAGATGACCGTCACCCGCGAGATAAGCGCGGACGGCGGCAGCGTTGCTCGTATCAACAGCAGAACGGCTTCGGCGTCGCTGCTGCGCGAGATAGGCGCGCTGCTCATAAATATCCACGGTCAGCACGACAACCAGATACTGCTCGACAGCGAGCGCCATTTGCAGATACTCGACGATTTCGGCGGGGACGATGGTCTGCTCCGCGAGTACCGGGAGGCGTTCCGGGAGCTCCAGCAGACCGCACGCAGGCTCGGTGAGCTGAAAAAGCTCGAGCAGACCCGTATCGAGCGCACACGCACGCTCAATGAGATAATTGACGATATCGGCGGGCTTGAGCTCTCGCCCGACGAGGACGAGACCCTCGAAAAAGAATACGAGGCTGCCAAGAATTCGGAGAATACGCTCATCGCCGTGAAAAATGCGATCTCGGCGATAATAGGCGAGGACGCTGCCAACGATATGATAGTCTTCGCGGAGGGAGAGCTTTCCAGGTTCACGGAGATCAACCCGCAGCTCGCAGCACTCTACGAGCGGCTGTCCGCGACGGAGATAGAGCTTGCGGACATCGCTGCGGAGCTCGAAAATACTGCGGAGAGGATAGAGCTCGACGGGCAGCGTCTTGAATATCTCGGCACACGCCTGAACACCATAAACAAGCTCAAACGCAAGTATGCGGCGGACTGTGCGGGGCTGGTCAAGCTCTACGACGACGCCTGCCGCGAGGTCATGCAGCTCGAGAGCTCCGGCAGCGAGATAGCGGAGCTTTCCGCGCACCGCGAGGAGCTCCTGCACAGCGTCACCGAGAAGGCAAAGGCGCTCTCCGACTACCGCGAAAAGACTGCGGAGAGGTTCGTGAAGCGTGTTACTGAGGAGCTTGAATTCCTCAATATGCCGAGCGTCGTGATAGCTGTACGCCACGAAAAGGGCAAGCTCACCGTCAACGGCATGGACTCCGTGGAGTTCCTCATCTCGGCGAACAAGGGCGAGGAGCCCCGCCCGATATCGAAGATAGCGTCCGGCGGCGAGCTCTCGAGGATAATGCTCGCGCTGAAAAGCGTCATCGCCGACAAGGACAGCATACCCACGATGATATTCGACGAGATCGACACCGGCGTCAGCGGCAAGGCTGCCCAGAAAATAGGCATAAAGCTGCGCGAGATAGGAAAAGTCCGGCAGGTCATCTGCGTGACGCACCTCTCGCAGATAGCGGTCATGGCGGACAACCACCTCATGATAGAGAAGGGGATAGTCGGCGACCGCACAGAGACACACGTTACGCAGCTCGACATGGACGGCAGAGTCGCGGAGATAGCCCGTATCATGGGCGGCGACGACCCAAGCGAGCTCATGCTCGACACCGCCCGCGAGGAGCTTCGCAGGGCTGCGGAGGTGTGAATGTGAAGATTTATTCGACAAGGCACGGTCAGACCGACTGCAACAAGAACGATATTATCCTCGGGACGACTGACGTCCCGCTGAACGAGACCGGTCTCGCGCAGGCGGCTGAGCTGGCTGAAAAGGTCGCGGAGCTCGGCGACGTTGACCTCATAATCGCCTCGCCCATGCACCGCGCACAGACTACTGCACGCTTCGCTGCGGAGAGGTGCGGACTGGAGATAGTTACCGACGAGCGGCTGCGAGAGTGGGACTACGGCGAGTACGAGATGAAGTCCCGGTTCACGGAGGGCTTCGCGGAGAATAAGGTCGATTTCGGCGTCAAAATGGGAAAGACAGGAGAGTCGCTGCTTGAGCTCGCACACAGGGTCTACGCAGCGCTCGACGACATCATCGCAGCATATAACGGCAAAAATATACTGATAGTCAGCCACGGGGGAGTGTGCAGGGTCATCGACACCTACTTCCGCGACATGACGACCGAGCGTTTCGCCGGCTTCTTCATGGGCAACTGTCAGATAATCGAGTACGATACAGACAACAGGAGGAGTTTATGAAAATAGGTGTTGATTACTATCCCGAGCAATGGGATAAGTCCTTATGGGCTAAGGACGCGGAGCTGATGTCAAAGACCGGCGTAAAGGTCGTGAGAGTGGCAGAATTCGCATGGTCGCTCATCGAGCCAAAGGACGGCGAGTTCGACTTCACATGGCTGGACGAGGTGCTGCGCACGCTCTCGCGCTACGGACTGGAAATAGTTCTCGGAGTGCCGACGAACTGCCCGCCGCAGTGGATGTACCAGATGTTCCCGGATATCGTTCAGGTGGGTCCCGACGGAAAGCGCATCCAGACCGGTATCCGCGCACACAGGTGTATCAATGCGCCGATGTTCATGTTCTACGCAAAGCGCATAACCGAGCAGCTCGTGCGCAGATACGGCAATGAGCAGTCGATAATCGCGTGGCAGATAGACAACGAGCTTGAGGCTTACCCGTGCTGCTGTGACGTCTGCAAGGACAGCTTCCGTCATTGGCTGCTCGACAAGCACGATACCCTCGAGAACATCAACGCGGCGTTCGGCACGAGCGTCTGGAGCGGCGTTTACAGCGACATCACACAGGTACAGCCCCCGACCGCTTACCCCAAGGCGTGGCAGAATCCTGCCCTCTGTCTGGAGTTCTACCGCTTCACGTCGGAGAATACCGTCCGCTACGCAAAGGAGCTCGCAATGGTCATCAGGCGCGAGTCTCCCAAGGCTAAGATAACCACGAATACATGGTTCTGCGAGAACACTCCCGACTTCTACAAGCTGTTCGAGGACATGGACTTCGTCTCCTACGACAACTACCCGCCGATACGCATACCTTCAGACCCCGACGAGTTCTACTCGCACGCCTTCCACCTCGACCTCATGCGCGGCATAAGGCAGGATAAGTTCTGGGTAATGGAGCAGCTCAGCGGTCCGACTGGCAGCTGGGCGCCGATGTCTCCCACACCGAGACCCGGCATGATACTCGGCTATTCCATGCAGGCTCTCGCAAGAGGCGCGGAGACGGTCGTTCACTTCCGCTGGAGGACTGCTACCCACGGCGCTGAGATGCACTGGCACGGTCTCATCGACCACAGCAACGTACCAGGACGCCGCTTCTTCGAGTTCTCCGAGCTCTGCAAAACGGCTTCAAAGCTGGGCGTCCTCGACAACACCCGCATAGTCTCCGAGATCGCGATACTCTATTCGCCCGAGAACGACGCTGCTTTCAGGATACAGCCTCAGACCGAGGGCTTCTACTACCTCGAGCAGCTCAAGTACTTCCACGCGGCATTCTCGCGCTACGGTGCGAACATAGACGTTGTTTCGCCCGACGCCGACCTCTCCAAGTACAAGGTCGTCATCGCGCCGGCGATGTACGTCAATAAGAAGTCCGCAACGGAGAACATCTACCGCTTCGTCATCAACGGAGGTACGCTCGTTCTCACGAACCGCAGCGGCGTCAAGGACCAGAACAACAACTGCATTATGGATCAGCTCCCGACTGTCTACAAGGAGCTCATCGGCGCGGAGATAACCGAATACGACCCGATAGGCTGGGAAGAACAGACTATCGTGGACTTCGCGGGGAACAAGTTCACCTGCCGCCAGTGGTGCGACGTGCTCAGCCTCACCACCGCAAAGGCTTACGCTGAGTACAACGACAACTTCTACCGCTGCTGCCCGGCAGTCACCATGAACCGCTACTGCTCGGGCGTTGCGTACTACGTCGGGACGGTGTGCAAAATGGACTTCTACGAGAGCTTCGCGGGGAACATCATGAAGCAGACCGGCATTCCGCGCCTGAAGGGACTTCCGCGCGGCGTCGAGGTAGTCACCCGCACGAACGGTCTGGACGATTACATCATCTTCTTCAACAACTCCGCCGAGAATGCGTCGATAGGTCTCCCGAAGGCTATGTACAGCATTATGGACTCCATCGGCAAGGACAAGATAGAGCTCAAGCCCTTCGGCTTTGACATCGTGAGAAAGTAGGCCCGCATGAGGATAGTTTTGCAGCGAGTGAGCTCTGCGGAGGTCGTTGTGGAGGGGAGGAACGTCGGCAGGATAGATACGGGGTATCTGCTGCTTTTCGGCGTAGGACAGGGCGATACAGAGGAAAACTGCCGCGTCCTCGCGGACAAGATAACAGGTCTGCGGATATTCTCCGACGAGAACGGCAAGATCAATCTCTCACTTGCGGACGTCGGCGGGGCGCTGCTCGTTGTGCCTCAGTTCACGCTCTATGCCGACTGCCGCAAGGGTCATCGCCCGAACTTCACTCAGGCTGCCAAGCACGATGAGGCGGACAGGCTTTTCCGCTATTTCACGGACTATTGCCGCAGCAAGGGTCAGCACGTCGAAACGGGAGAATTCGGCGCGGACATGAAGGTCAGCCTTCTGAACGACGGACCGTTTACCCTCGTTTTTGACACCGACAAATAGGATAATCGCACCTCAGCCGGACATAATACGGCTGAGGTGATTTTTTATGCGCAGACGCGGAGAGCATGGGGTGATAGTCCTCACGACGCTGTTTTTCGTGGCATTCGTCGGCATATCGCTGAATTATTACCGTCTCGCGCGGGAGCAGAGGTACGTCGAGGCAGCCACGGCGGGGGCGGTGGTGACGGTCAATGCGGGGGAGAGCGAGGGGACGATTTACGACCAGGAGATGCGTCCGCTCACCAACGCCGGGACGCGCTTCACGGCGGTGGCAGTGCCCTCTGCGCTCGACAGGGAGGAGACTGCCCGTTATGCCGAGGACAAAGCCAGATTTTACAAGGATTTCGACCGTGGAGAGCCGTTCGTTTTCGACTGCCGCGCGGACACTCCCGAGTTGGACGGGCTGACCGTTTTCGAGCTGCCTGTGCGCTATTCGGGGGATATGTGCGCGCAGCACATAATCGGCTATATTTCGCAGGGCGTGGGCGTTTCGGGCATCGAGTACGCTTACGACCGCATTCTCCGGACTCCTTCCGGCGCGAGCAGCGTGACCTACACCGCGGACGGCTTCGGGCGGGTGCTCATCGGCGGCGGGAAGAGCGTTGTGCGCAGCGGAGCTGCAAGTGGAGGGGTGGTGCTGACTATCGACGAGGAGATACAGCGTATCTGCGAGAGCGCCGGGCGGGACATCGACCGCGGGGCGATAGTTGTGACGGACGTGAAAAACGGTGATATACTGGCGCTCGCGAGCTTCCCCGGCTACGACCCCGCGGACATTTCCGCCGCCCTGACCGACGAACGCTGCCCGCTGATAAACAGGGCGCTGTACTCCTACAGCGTCGGGTCGATATTCAAGCTCGTGACCGCCTGCGCCGCGATAGACCAGGGCTGCGGCGGGTTCGTGAGCCGGTGCGACGGCAGTACCTCGGTGGGGGAGCAGGTCTTCAACTGCCACAAGCTCGACGGTCACGGCGTCCAGACCATGCAGCAGGCGATGACGAACTCCTGCAACACCTACTTCATCGAGCTCAGCAAATGCCTTGATATCGCGAAATTCCGGGAATGTGCCTACTCGCTCGGCTTCGGGCGGGAGATGTACCTCTGCGCGGGGATCGCAGGTTCTGCGGGCGTGCTGCCGACGGTGAACGAGCTGCTCGTACCGGCGGAGCTGGCAAATTTCTCGTTCGGTCAGGGAAAGCTCTCCGCGACGCCGCTCCAGATAAACCAACTGACCTGCGCGATAGCAAACGGCGGTAAAATGCCTGTGATTCGCCTGATACGGGGAATCAGTCCGGATGGGGAGTGCGTCCCCAACGAGAAGCCCGCGCAGTTCTCGGAGGTAATGTCCGGGGAGACCGCTTCGCAGCTGCGCGGAATGATGGTCTCGGCGGTCGCGGACAACCCCCGCTCGAACGCCGCGCCGAAAAATGTGGAAGTCGGTGCGAAGACCTCGACCGCGCAGACCGGACGCTTCGGCGAGGACGGCGAGGAGCTGTGTCATGCTTGGATAACGGGATTTTTCCCCGCGGACGAGCCGCGCTATGCAGTGACCGTGCTCATCGAGGACGGCGGCTACGGCAACGACTCCGCAGCGCCGGTCTTCCGGGAGATAGCGGGGAAAATTTCGTCAGCCGGTTGATTTTTCCGGGGAGATGTGTTATACTTGTAGCATAAACTACCGGAGGTAAAACATGAGGATCCGACATAAACCATGGGCAAAGCCCGAGCTTGAGGCCTGCCCGTTCTACATACACGACCCGCAGGCTCAGAAGGGGAACTGGACCGGGCTTTTCGCGCACCCGGAGCGTCCGCTGTACGTTGAGCTCGGCTGCGGCAAGGGCGGCTTCATATCGCAGGCTGCTCCCGCGCACCCGGAGATAAACTTCATCGCTATGGACATCAAGAACGAGATGCTCGTCCTCGCGAAGCGCAAGCTCGAGGCGGCATACGAGGAAGCCGGTCTCCAGCCGGACAACGTCCGCGTGGCGATACAGAACATCGAGCGGCTCGAGCTCGCATGGGACGAGAACGACCGCGCAGACCGTATCTACGTCAATTTCTGCAACCCGTGGCCGAAGCCCAAGCACAAGAAGCGCCGCCTCGTCCACACCCGTCAGCTCGTGAACTACAAAGAGTTCCTGCGAGGGGAGCTGTGGTTCAAGACGGACGATGACGAGCTTTTCGAGGAGTCGTTCGCGTACTTCGAGGAGGCTGGGTTCAGGATAAAGTTCAGCACGCATGATCTTCACAGCGAGACCGGCATCGAAAATTTCGTGACCGAGCATGAAAAGATGTTCTCGGACGAGGGCAAGAAGATAAAGTTCCTCATTGCGGAGCCGATCAGGGAGGTAGAGTAATGGAGTTCCAGAAAAATATCGGGGACAAGTTCTCCTTCGGATTCGGCTCGATGAAGACTGCCGGAGCGGGACAGGTCAGCAAGGCTGTGCCCGCGCCGAAGGGCGTCCGCACAAAGCACGACAAAAAAGCTATCGCGAAAAGTGCAGTCAAGGCTGCCGCGCTGACGGCTGTTGTGCTTGTGAAGCATAAGGTGAAGAATAAGAAAAAGAAGGACGACTGACCCCTGACGCAAATGAGATTTTCCGCGAAATACAGTCGATGCAACCGCTGGTTGACAAATTGCAAGGCTGACTTTATTGCCTGCAATCGCGGGAAATGGTATACTGTACACAGTGAAAAACACAACAGGAGGTACAGTTATGATACTTGCAGACAAGATCATTGATCTGAGAAAAAAAGCGGGGCTCTCTCAGGAGGAGCTCGCGGAGAAAATGAACGTGAGCCGTCAGGCAGTCTCGAAGTGGGAGGGCGCGCAGTCCACGCCTGACCTCGCACGGGTTTTGCAGCTGTCGGAGATATTCGGCGTGAGCACGGACTACTTATTAAAGGACGAGCTCGAAGCCGCCGAGGCTCCGGAGACGGTGGTCCCGGACGGCACAGCCTCGCAGTCCGAGCCGCTCCACAGGGTATCAATGGAGGAGGCGAACAGCTTCCTTGAGGCGAACAGAAGACACTCCGGTCTCACGGCACTCGGCGTGGCGCTGTGCATAATCTGTGCTGTCCCGTCGATACTGCTCGAGGAGCTGGACAGCAGGCTGGCTAACGCATTCGGCGCCACGATGATATTCGTCATAATCAGCGCGGCAGTAGCACTTTTCATATACAGCGCCTCCCTCGTCAAGCCGTTCAGGGAGATAACCGACGGCAGGATAGACACTGAGTACGGCGTATCGGGCATGGTGCGCGAGCGTCAGGAGAAGTTCAAGCCAGCCTACATCCGCGGCATAGCGGTCGGAGTTGCGCTGTGCATACTCTCGATCGTGCCCGTGATACTGACAGACGCTTTCAGCGCGGAGGGCTGGCTCGGGGATTCGCTCGCACCGGCTTTGCTGCTGGGAACTGTCGCAGCGGGGGTCTACATGATAGTGTCGTCGTCGATCGTCAGTGACGGTTTTGGCGCTCTGCTCAATGAGAACCGCTCCGCAGACCCGGACAGCAAGGACGTATCCGGCGCTGTTATGGGGATATTCTGGCTCATAGTGGTGGCGGTCTACTTAGCATACAGCTTCATCACGTCGAACTGGGCAATGAGCTGGCTGATATTCGTCATAGGTGCGGTACTCAGCGGGATACTGGGGATCGTGCTGAGCCTGACAAAGAAAAAATAAGCACTTTTCTGAAAAGTTTTGCAAATCACTGGACAAATGCTCAGCGATGTGATATAATGTTATAGGTATTTTGGAAATGTCCTTTAATCCGATCCCGTGAGGTCGGCAAGGCGAGTGTTTCTGCTATAGCTGTGTCATAGCTGTAAATGGTTATAACTATAGGTATGCTCCCTGCCGTGTGCGGGGAGCATTTTTTGTTATTTCACCGGCTTTTTGGAGGAATACTCATGGATACGAAACGTATGATCATGGACGACAAAGCGATACAGCGCGCCGCCGCAAGGATATCCTACGAGGTCATCGAGCGGAACAAGGGCGTGGAGGGGCTGTGCGTGGTCGGGATACTCTCCCGCGGAGTGCCGCTCGGCAGACGTATCGCCGGGAAGCTCGGTGAGCTCGAGGGCACGGAGGTGCCGTTCGGCTCGCTCGACATCACTCCCTACAGAGACGACGCAAGAACTGACGGGAACCCCGAAAAGACCGATATCCCGTTCGACGTAAGGGACAAGGACGTTATCCTCGTGGACGACGTCATCTTCACCGGCAGGAGCTGCCGAGCCGCGATAGATGCTCTAATGAAGCGCGGACGTCCACGCTCGATACAGCTCGCAGTCCTCATCGACAGAGGCCACAGGGAGCTCCCGATACGCCCGGATTACGTCGGGAAGAACCTCCCCACGGCTCACAGCGAGATAGTGAAGGTATACGTCGAGGAGCTCGACGGGCGCGACTGCGTCTGTATCTACGACACCGAATGACATGATAGGAGTGGAATAATGTCATCAATACTTATAAAGAATATCCGCGCGGTAGATACAAAAACTGACCGCGTAGCTGATGTACTGATAGACGGCGGCAGGATAGCCGAGGTCGGGACCAATCTTCACTGCGGTGCGGATCAGGTCATCGACGGCACGGACCTCGTGCTCATGCCCTCGATATTCGATATGCACGTCCATTTCCGCGACCCCGGTCAGACTCATAAGGAGGACGTCCTCACGGGTTGTGCGGCTGCGCTCGCGGGAGGAGTCACAGGTGTGCTCGCGATGCCGAACACCAAGCCCCCATGCGACAGTCCCGAGACCATCCGCTACATCATCGACAAGGCGAAGGACACAGGCGTGGATGTCTACCCGGTCGGCTGCATAACCAAGGGCATGACCGGAGGGGAGCTCTGCGACTACGACGCGCTGAAGGCTGCGGGCTGCATCTGTATCTCCGACGACGGACGCCCCGTCGAGGACGCAGAGAAGATGAGAAAGGCTCTCGAGCTCTCTAATGAGAACGGACTGCTCGTCGCTTCGCACTGCGAGGACCTGAAGATAATTGCCGGCGGTATCATGAATAAGGGAGAGATGTCCGAAAAGCTCGGCGTCAAGGGCATGGACAGAGCCTCCGAGGACTACATAACCGCCCGCGAGATGATACTCGCCTCGTCCGTAAACGCGCGGATCCACATCTGCCACGTCAGCACGGAGGGCAGCGCTGCGATGATACGCTTTGCGAAGTCGCGCGGTGTGAAGGTCACCTGCGAGACCGCCCCGCACTACTTCCAGCTCACCGACGAGCTCCTCGCCAAGCGCGACGCCGACTACCGCATGAATCCGCCCCTGCGTACTCCCGCGGACGTCCGCGCGATAATAGACGCTATCAAGGACGGCACTATAGACTGCATAATCACCGACCACGCTCCGCACACCGCTGAGGAGAAGGCAGACTTCGAGACCGCGCCCAACGGCGTAGTCGGTCTGGAGACCTCCCTTGCGGCTACGCTCACGGCGCTTTACCATACCGGCGAGATACCGCTGAAAAAGGTCATCGAGCTGATGTGCGTGAACCCGAGGAGGATACTGGGGCTCGAGATCCCCGCGATACAGCCCGGCAGGACAGCTGATCTGCTCATCGCTGACCTCGGCAGGCGCTGGACGGTAGACCCCGCAAAGCTGCATTCAAAGTCTCACAACTCAGTTTTCAAGGGCATGACCCTCACCGGCAAGCCCTTAGTCACCATATCAAAAGGCGAAATAAGATACGACGCACGCAACGAATAAGGAGGAAAATCTATGTCATTCGACAGACTCATCAAAAGGATCATCGAACTGAAGAACCCGACCGTCGTAGGTCTCGATCCAAAGCTCGAGTACGTCCCCGCATATATCCAGCGCCGCTACCTCGACGACGACGGCTGGACGCTCAAGGCTGCCGCAAAGGCGATATTCGCGTTCAATCAGGCGATCATCGACGAGATACACGACGTTGTCCCTGCGATCAAGCCGCAGGCTGCGTACTATGAGATGTACGGCCATTACGGCATAAAGACGCTTGAAAAGACTATCCGCTACGCCAAGCTGAACGGTATGTTCGTCATCACAGACGGCAAGCGCAACGACATCGGCGCGACTATGGAGGCTTACACAAACGCTCACCTCGGCACTGTTATGGTCGGTGAGAATGAGATAGAGCCCTTCGCCGCGGACGCACTCACAGTCAACGGCTACCTCGGTACGGACGGTATCGACCCGCTTCTGAAGGTCTGCCGCGAGCGTGACAAGGGTATATTCGTACTCGTAAAGACCTCCAATCCCTCCAGCGGTGAGCTCCAGGACATGAAGCTTGCGGACGGCAGGACTATCTACGAGGCAATGGGAGATATGTGCGAGCAGTGGGGAGCTGATACTGTCGGACAGTACGGCTACTCTGGCGTGGGCGCGGTAGTAGGTGCAACATATCCCGAAATGCTCACAGAGCTCCGCCAGAGACTTCCGCACACGATGTTCCTTGTGCCGGGCTACGGCGCACAGGGCGGCGGTGCAGAGGGTCTGAAGGGCGGCTTCGACGCAAACGGTCTCGGAGCTATCGTGAACTCCTCCCGTGCAGTTATGTGTGCGTACAAGAAGGAAGGCTGCGACGAGCGCGACTTCGCAAAGGCAGCGCGCCGCGAGGCAATCCGCATGAGGGACGATATCTGCCAGTACATCAATCTCAAGTGACCCTGTAGGGTACGCCGCCCATGGCGTCCCGCATAATGCAATGCATAGAGCCTTTTGCACAACGGCGTGCAGAAGTGTCATATATCCACGAATAATGCGAAAGGAATGATCCAATGTCTTTATTCAACATGAGCGAAAAAGCGTATCTGCTGCTTGCCAACGGGCAGGTCTTCGAGGGCAGGAGCTTCGGCGCGAAGGGCACAGTCATCGGCGAGGTCGTCTTCACGACCGGTCTCACCGGCTACCAGGAGACCCTCACTGACCCCAGCTACTACGGCCAGATCGTCACACAGACCTTCCCGCTGATCGGCAACTACGGCGTGAACAGCGAGGACAGCGAGTCCGCAAGGTCGTATGTCAGCGGCTATATCGTAAGGGAGTGGTGCAATGCACCGTCGAATTTCCGCTGCGAGGGCAACATCAATGACTTCCTCATCGAGCATAATATCATCGGTATCAACAACATCGACACCCGCTGCCTGACCCGCATGATACGCGAGGTCGGCGTAATGAACGGTGCTATCACCACCGAGGACGTCTATGCCAAGAAGGACGAGCTCCTCGCGCAGATAAAGGCATTCGCGGTGCGCGGCGCAGTTGACGCAGTAACGGGAACCGAGGTTCGCACCTATCTCCCCGCCGAGAAGCGCTTCCGCGTGGTGCTGTTCGATTTCGGCTACAAGCGCAATATCCGTCAGGAGCTTGTGAAGCGCGGCTGCGAGGTCATCGTAGTTCCCGCAGAGACGACCGCTGAGCAGGTGAAGGAGCTCGCGCCGGATGGTATCATGTTCTCGAACGGCCCCGGAGACCCTGCGGAGAACGTGCAGATAATCGGGAATATCCGCGAGATACAGCAGCTCGGCATACCGATATTCGGCATCTGCCTCGGACATCAGCTCATGGCGCTCGCAAACGGCGCAAAGACAGAGAAGCTCAAGTACGGTCACCGCGGCGCCAACCAGCCCGTTATCGACCTCGAGAGCGGACTTACCTACGTTACCAGCCAGAACCACGGCTATGCGGTCATCGGCGACAGCCTTGACCCGTCCGTCGGTCATGTGTCCCATATAAACGCGAACGACAAGACCTGTGAGGGTATCCGCTATACCGCGGTGAACGCCCGCACAGTGCAGTTCCATCCGGAGGCTCACGGAGGTCCGCTCGATACGGCGTACCTGTTCGATGAGTTCGTGGAGACTATGGGAAAGGAGCGTGACTGATATGCCGCTGAGAAAGGATATAAAAAAGGTGCTCGTCATCGGCTCCGGACCTATCGTCATCGGACAGGCTGCGGAGTTCGACTACGCCGGAACACAGGCTTGCCGCGCACTCAGGCAGGAGGGTCTGGAGGTAGTCCTCGTGAACTCCAACCCCGCGACCATAATGACCGACAAGGCTATGGCGGACAAGGTCTACATCGAGCCGCTCACGCTCGACGTAGTAAAGCGCATAATCGAAATGGAGAAGCCGGACAGCCTTCTGTCCACGCTCGGCGGACAGACCGGACTCACTCTCTCCATGCAGCTCGCGGAGGAGGGCTTCCTCGAGTCGCATAACGTAAAGCTCCTCGGCGCCGACCCGCTGACTATCCACAAGGCGGAGGACAGACAGGCGTTCAAGGACACGATGGAAAAGATAGGCGAGCCGTGCATACCCTCGAAGGTCGTTGAGACGGTCGAGGATGCAATGGACTTCGCGAAGGTCATCGGCTACCCCGTTATCGTGCGTCCGGCGTTCACGCTCGGCGGTACGGGCGGCGGTATCGCACAGACTGAGGCAGAGCTCCACGAGATAGCGACCAACGGTCTGCGTCTTTCTCCTATCACACAGATACTTGTCGAGAAGTGTATCAGCGGCTGGAAGGAGATCGAGTTTGAGGTCATCCGTGACGCCAAGGGCAACGTCATAACGGTCTGCTCCATGGAGAACTTCGACCCCGTCGGCGTACACACCGGCGACAGTATCGTTATCGCGCCTGCCGTTACGCTTTCCGACCGCGAGTACCAGATGCTGCGTACTGCGGCTATCAACATCATCAAGGAGCTGAAGGTCGAGGGCGGCTGCAACTGTCAGTTCGCGCTGCACCCGACGAGCTTCGAGTATGCAGTAATCGAGGTAAACCCGCGTGTATCGCGCTCCTCGGCGCTCGCTTCAAAGGCGACAGGCTACCCTATCGCCAAGACCGCTGCGAAGATAGCTATCGGCTACACCCTCGACGAGATCGTCAATCAGGTCACCGGCAAGACCTATGCGTGCTTCGAGCCGGCACTGGACTACGTCGTAATAAAGTTCCCGAAGTGGGCATTCGATAAATTCGTATACGCAAAGCGCACCCTCGGTACGCAGATGAAGGCGACCGGCGAGGTCATGGCTATCGGCACGAGCTTCGAGCAGGCGATGATGAAGGCTGTCCGCTCGATAGAGCTCGGCATGGACTCCATGAACCTCAAGAAGCTGAAAAAGCTCACCGACGAGGAGATCCGCGCGAAGCTGCACGACGTCGACGACGAGCGTTCGTTCGTGGTATTCGAGGCGCTCAAGCGCGGTATCACCCCCGAGGAGATACACGAGATCACCATGATCGACAACTGGTTCCTCTACAAGCTGCTCAACCTCGCGGCGCTCGAAAAATGGCTCGCGGAGGGCGAACTCACCGAGGAAAAGTACGACATCGCCAAGCAGTACGGCTACCTCGACAGCACTATCGAGCGTATGTCCGGACAGAAGTGTCCCAAGCACAAGAGCGCCGTATTCAAGATGGTCGATACCTGCGCGGGCGAGTTCAAGGCGGAGACACCGTACTTCTACTCCACCTTCGACGAGGAGAACGAGGCGAAGCAGTTTATCGAGCGCACCGACACGGGCAAGAAGAAGGTCATCGTGTTCGGCTCCGGTCCTATCCGTATCGGTCAGGGCATTGAGTTCGACTACTGCTCGGTACACTGCGTGTGGACACTGAAACAGCTCGGTTATGAGGCTGTCATCTGCAACAACAACCCCGAGACCGTCTCCACTGACTTCGATACCGGCGACCGTCTCTACTTCGACCCGCTCACCAAGGAGGACGTCGAGGCTATAATCGAGACCGAGCAGCCCTACGGCGTAGTAGTACAGTTCGGCGGACAGACCGCTATCAAGCTCACCCGCCACCTCTCCGACATGGGCGTGCGTATCCTCGGTACATCGGCTGATATGATAGACGCTGCCGAGGACAGGGAGCGCTTCGACGAGATACTTGAAAAATGCGGCATACCGCGTCCGCAGGGACATACAGTCATGAACACCGAGGAGGCTCTGAAGGCAGCCAACGACCTCGGCTATCCCGTGCTGCTGAGACCGTCCTACGTTCTCGGCGGTCAGAACATGATAATCGCCCACTCCGACGCCGATGTCAAGGAGTACATGGGCATAATCATGAGCCACAACATCGAGAACCCCGTCCTCATCGACAAGTACATGATGGGAACTGAGGTCGAGGTCGACGCTATCTGTGACGGCGAGGACTTCCTTATCCCCGGTATCATGGAGCATATCGAGCGCGCGGGCGTGCATTCCGGCGACTCTATCTCCATTTACCCCGCACAGCACCTCTCCGACCGTATCAAGCGCATAATCGTTGAGTACACCCGCAAGCTCTCGAAGGAGCTCAACGTCATCGGACTGGTGAATATCCAGTACGTCGTATACAACCACGAGGTCTATGTCATCGAGGTCAACCCGCGTTCGTCGAGAACTGTGCCCTATATCAGCAAGGTAACGGGCATACCGATGGTGGACATCGCGACGAAGATAATGTTCGGCGCGAAGCTCAGGGACATGGGCTACGAGAGCGGACTTTACCCCGCAGGCGACTACGTTGCTGTCAAGGTGCCGGTATTCAGCTTCGAGAAGCTGACGGACGTTGACACCATGCTCGGACCTGAGATGAAGTCCACGGGCGAGTGTCTCGGTATCGGACGAAACCTCGAGGACGCGCTCCTCAAGGGACTTATCGCGGCAGGCTTCGACCTCAAGCGTGAGGGCGGAGTGCTCATCTCCGTGCGCGACACGGACAAGCAGGAGATATTGCCGATAGCGGACAAGTTCGAGCGTATGGGCTTCGAGCTGTACGCGACCTCCGGTACGCAGAGCGTGCTCCACAGGAACATGATCGCGGCGAACCTCGTGCGGAAGATATCCGACGGCGAGCCGAATGTCGTGACACTGCTCGAGAGCGGAAAGATACACTACGTCATCTCGACGTCCGCGAAGGGAAGACTTCCCGAGCGTGACAGCGTAAAGATGAGACGTAAGTCGATAGAGCGCTCGATATGCAGCCTTACGGCGATAGACACCGCACGCTCGCTCGTGAAGGTACTCGAATCCGGCAGGACGATAAACGACGTCGAGCTGGTGGATATAACAAAGATATGACCTACAGGCGAGTCTGCATTCAGCAGGCTCGCTCTTTTTATGAAAATTTCCCCCAAACCATTGACAATCGGCGCGGAATGGACTATAATAACAGTGTACGGCATTGACGGGATCGACCGTTATCGGCACGGCGCAGAGAGGGAGCGGCAGGTGAGAGCTCCTGCGTGCGGAGCGGGTGCTGCCCCTGAGCCTCTCCGGGAAACCGGAGCGTGTTCCGCGTTAAGGAGAATGAGGAAAGGACAGCTTGTCCTTTTGAATTTGGGTGGTACCACGAGAGCCTTCGTCCCATTTGGCGGCGGAGGTGTTTTTTGTTTTATACGCCCGCAGCAAACAATTTTAATTATCAAAGGAGATATATCTATGCAGTGGACAGGTCTTAACGACTTACGCGAAAAGTACCTTTCGTTCTTCGAGAGCAAGAACCACACGAGAATGGCGAGCGCTTCGCTCGTGCCTCAGGGCGACAAGAGCCTTCTTCTCATCAATTCGGGCATGGCGCCCCTGAAGAAGTTCTTCCTCGGACAGGCTACTCCCCCCAATAAGAGAGTGACTACCTGCCAGAAGTGTATCCGTACTCCCGACATCGAGAGCGTCGGCAAGACCGCGCGTCACGGTACTTACTTCGAGATGCTGGGCAACTTCTCGTTCGGCGACTACTTCAAGAACGAGGCTATCGAGTGGGCGTGGGAGTTCCTCACGAAGACCCTCGAGATACCCGCAGAGCGTCTGTGGATAACCATTTTTGAGAGCGACGACGAGGCTGAGCAGATCTGGGAGAACAAGATCGGTATCCCGCACGACAGGATAATCCGCCTCGGCAAGAAGGACAACTTCTGGGAGCACGGCTCAGGTCCGTGCGGTCCTTGCAGCGAGATACACTTCGACCGCGGCGAGGCTTACGGTCCGTTCGAGAGCTTCGAGCAGGCAAGCGACTGCGACCGCGTCATCGAGATATGGAACCTCGTGTTCAGCCAGTTCGACAGTGACGGCAACGGTCACTACGCTGAGATGAAGAACAAGAACATCGACACAGGTATGGGTCTGGAGCGTCTTGCGTGTGCAATGCAGGGCGTGGACAACATCTTCGAGGTCGATACCGTCCAGAATATCATGAAGCACATCTCCCGCATCGCAGGAGTTGACTACAAGACCGACGCGAAGAAGGACGTTTCCCTCCGCGTTATCACAGACCATATCCGCAGCACGACCTTCATGGTCGGCGACGGTATCATGCCGTCGAATGAGGGCAGGGGATATGTTCTCCGCCGTCTGCTCAGACGTGCAGCACGCCACGGCAGACTCCTGGGCATCACACGTCCGTTCCTCTGCGAGGTTTGCGACACAGTCATCAACGAGAACGCGGGCGCATATCCTGAGCTCGCAGAGAAGCGCGAGTACATCAAGAAGATCATCGGCGTCGAGGAGGAAGCTTTTGCCAAGACTATCGACAAGGGTACAGATCTTCTTACCGGCTTTATGGATACTCTCCGGGCTGAGGGCAAGACCGTCCTCTCTGGCGACGATGCATTCAAGCTTGCCGATACATACGGCTTCCCGATAGATCTCACAGTCGAGATCTGCGAGGAGAAGGGCTACACAGTTGACCGCGACCGCTTCACTGAGCTCGCAAAGGAGCAGCGTGCGCGCGCTAAGGCTGATCACGCCGCAAAGGCTGGTTCGTCGTGGGCTGACAACAGCATAAAGGTAGACGCGCCCAAGACCGTATTTACCGGTTACACAGACTTCACCGCCGAGAATGCCCAGATACTCGCTATCTACAAGGACGGCGCCGAGGTGCAGTCTGCGTCCGAGGGCGAGGACGTAGTCATCGTCCTCGACAAGACCCCGTTCTACGCTGAGAGCGGCGGACAGGTCGGCGATACAGGCTACCTCAGGGCAGGCGAGACCTCACTCTACGTCGCTGATACTATCAAGTCCGAGGGACATTTCCTCCACATCGCATTCGTTGAGCAGGGCGGCGTTTCCAAGGGGGACACCGTGACTGCTGAGATAGACAAGTCCCGCAGACTTGCGATAATGCGCAACCACACTTCCGCACATCTCCTCCAGAACGCACTCCGCGCAGTTCTCGGCGACCACGTTCATCAGGCTGGTCAGCTCGTAAACGAGACAGCCTGCCGCTTCGACTTCAACCACTTCTCCGCGATGACAGAGGAGGAGATCGCAAAGGTCGAGGCTATCGTGAACGGCGAGATAATGAACGCTATCCCCGTAACTATGCAGGAAATGCCCATTGAGGAGGCTAAGAAGCTCGGCGCTATGGCACTGTTCGGCGAGAAGTACGGCGATACTGTCCGCGTTGTGACAGCGGGACCGTCCGTTGAGTTCTGCGGCGGTACGCACATCTCCAATACATCGCAGATAGGGCTCTTCAAGATAGTGTCCGAGAGCTCCGTAGCAGCCGGCGTAAGACGTATCGAGGCTGTAACGGGTCTGGGCGTGCTCGAGCTCCTCAATGGCTACAAGAGCACTATCATCAGTTCCGCAAAGGCGATAAAGCTCACCAACGTGAATGAGCTCCCCGAGAAGTGTGCTTCTCTTGCGGCTGAGATCAAGGACAAGGACAAGCAGCTCGAGTCACTGAACCAGCAGATAGCCAACGCCAAGACCGCAGCTATGTTCGACAATGCAGCTGACGTGAACGGCGTGAAGGTCGTTTCGGCACGCCTCGACGGCACAGCTCCCGATGCGCTCCGCAAGCTTGGCGACAGCGTAAAGGACAAGGGCGGCGACGTCGTTGCAGTATTCGCGGGAACCGTTGGCGAAAAGGGAACTATCTTCTGCGTCTGCACCAAGGGCGCGGTAGATAAGGGCGCTAACGCCGGAAAGATAGTACAGAAGATATCCGCGCTCACAGGCGGCAAGGGCGGCGGTAAGCCCGACAGCGCTATGGCAGGCGTAGGCGATATCTCGAAGATAGACTCCGCAATGGCTGAGGTCTGCGCGGTAGTCGGCGAATTCATCAAATAAGGAGGAACCACTATGGATTGTTTATTCTGCAAGATAATCGACGGCGAGATACCGAGCACCAAGGTCTACGAGGACGAATTCGTCTTCGCGTTCAAGGACATCGCTCCCATCGCACCCGTTCACTACCTCATAATCCCGAAGGCACACATTGCCTCCGCGAACGAGATAACAGAGGAGAACTCCATGCTCGTCGCAAAGGTATTCGAGGCTGCTGCGAACATCGCAAAGGCTGAGGGCATCGAGAGCTACCGTATCATCAACAACTGCGGCGACGACGCCGGTCAGACCGTGAAGCATATGCATTTCCACTTCCTCGCGGGCGTGAAAATGGGCTGGGGACCGGAGTCTCTCGGCAGGACCGAATAAGGAGACTGCCATGCCTGAGACCTACAGAATGACTATTGCCGGGCTGGAGCGCGAGCTTATCCGCTGCCCGCTCAATGACAAGATAGACATCGCAGCCTTCATCATGTTCTCCGACGTTGAGCTGACCGTAAAGGCGTCGGAGGAGCTGCTGAAAAAGTGCCCGGACTTCGACGTGATACTCACAGCAGAGTCCAAGGGCATACCGCTCGCATACGAAATGGCAAGACAGTCCGGGAAGACCTACGTCGTGGCGCGTAAGTCAAAGAAGCTCTATATGACAGACCCGCTCATCGTGGACGTTAAGTCCATAACCACGGCGAACGAGCAGAGGCTGATCCTCTCCCGCGAGAAGGCAGATATGCTCACGGGGAAGCGCGTGCTCATCGTTGACGACGTCATCAGCACGGGCGAGTCGCTCAACGCGCTCGAGAAGCTCACAGAGGCAGCCGGCGGAAACATCACCGGCAGGGCGGCGGTCCTCGCCGAGGGCGATGCGGCTGACCGCGACGACATAATCTTCCTTGAAAAGCTCCCGCTTTTCTTCAAATAAGGTGTGAAATATGAAGCGAAAAATGACAGGGATAGCGGCAGCGTATATTTTCGGATCGTTTTTCGCTTCGTTTTTTACGGGTCTGCCGGAGCTGCTGATACTCGCGGCGGCTGCGGCAGGGGTCGCGTTCATCGGTCTCCGCAAGGGACTCACCCTCCGCGACTTGTCCCTGATGTCGCTGTCGTTTGCGGCGGCGTTCAGCGCATTCACCCTGAAGCAGACCCTCGAGTACGAAAAGCTCACCGTCTACGCCGGACAGACGGGGACGTTTTCCGGCGAGGTCACCGATATACGCCGCTACGGTGAGAACTCCGCATATACGCTCAAAGGCACGATAAACGACGATGTTACGGCAAAGATAACGTATTATGGAACAGACCTCAGTGCAGAGTACGGCGACGTCGTGACGCTTGGGGAGTGCAGATTTGAGCTCCCGTCGAGCGACTATCTCTTCGACGGCGTGACCTACTACAAGTCCGCGGGAGTGTACCTCGAGGCGAAGAGCGCGAAGGGCGTTTCCCTTGAAAGGACGGGAACTCACCGTCTGCGCAATGCCGTTGCAGATTACCGTGAGCGCATGATATCACGCTTCCGTATCGAAATGGGCACGGACTGCGGCGACTTCCTTGCGGGAATGCTATTCGGGCAGAAGCAGGGGCTCAGCGACAACGTCCGCACCTCGCTTTACCGTGTTGGTATCGGTCATGTACTGGCGGTCTCGGGACTGCACGTCACGGTCATCGCCGCGCTCGCGATGCTGCTCATGCGGCGTCTGCGCGTGAACCGATTTGCAGCATTCGGGCTTATGAACGTCCTGCTGATACTGCTGATAACTGCCGCGAATTACCCCGTTTCAGCGATACGCGCCACGCTCATGCTGGAGTTCGCGTACTCCGCACGGCTCTTCCGGCGGCAGGGCGACTCATTCAACTCGCTGGCGTGGGCGGTGCTGCTAATATGCATTTCGGATCCGTTCGTGATATACAGCAGCGGATTCCTTCTGTCAGCCGCTGGAACGTTCGGGATAGCGGTCTTCGCGCCCTATATGACGAAGGACATACCTGCTGATGCTCCGCTCCGGAGGTTCGTGAAGGCGTTCCTCATCATGCTCTGCACGACCCTGACTATCACCCCGCTGTGTATGCGGTATTTCGACGAAAGCTCGCTCATCGCGCCGCTGATGAACGTGCTTCTTGTGCCGCTCTGTTCGCTGTCTATGGTCATAGGGCTCATATACGTCCTGACCGGCGGACTGCTCCCGGTGCTGCCGCTCGCACAGTTGCCCATTGAGCTCGTGCTGCGCATTTCGGACAGCGTCTCACGGCTCAGCTTCACGCATTTTTCCTGCGGCAGCCATACATTCATGGTGACTGCTTTTGCGTGCTCTGCGATGACCGTGCTGGTGTGCATAGTTTTCCGCAGCAGGAAGCTCACCGCGCTCGCTGCGGCGATGTCCGTTGCTGCGCTTATGCTCGGTTCGGGGATACATTCGCTGCGCAGCTTCGACACGTTCACTGTCGCCTCGCTTGGCAGAGGGAGCAATTGCGCGGCGGTCGTCGAATATCAGGGAAATACGCTGGTATTCGACCTCACCGGGAACTACAAAACGCCCGACTACGTCCGTAAATACCTCTCGCGCAGTGGCGTGGAGAGGGTCACACTGCTGTCCGTGGACAGAAACTCCGACTCCGTGAGGAGCGCTTACGCGCAGGAGCTGAGTGCCTTTGACATCGCGCAGACCGCGGTCGGGAGCGAGTCGGACATCGCGATAGGCGGGAGCCGTGTCTACTGCTGCGGCGGGACTTTCACCGCAGAGCTCGGCGGGACCAAGGTCGCTTTCCTGCCTGCCGGCACAGAGGATATCCCTGACGCCGAGCTGCTGGTCTTCTACGGAGATCTCCCCAAGGATGCCCAGCCCGTGACCGGCAGGGGAGTGCTCTGCCTGGACGGCAGCGGCAGTAATTTCGAGATAACGCTCGGCAGCAGCGGCTGCGAGATAAGGAGGCTGTAATGCCACAGACCGATAAAAAAACGCTTTCGGCACAGCTCAAAAAGGGCGGGCTGAGCAATCTCTACTACATCTTCGGCGCGGACGTGAGCAGCGTTACAGCCCTCACCCGGCAGATAGTCCGCCTTGCCGTCGGAGACAATGAGGAATTCGCCCTCAACCGCCTCGCGGGAAAGTCGCTCGACATCTCCGCACTGCGCGACATGATCGAGATAATGCCGATGATGTCGGAGTACAACTGCATACTCGTGAACGACTACAACTGCGAGGAGCACCGCGAAGACGAGACCAAGTCACTCCTCGACGCGCTGAAGGATATCCCCCCGCAGACCGTCGTCGTGTTCAACGTCACCGGATTTGAGGTCAAGACCAAGTTCGACCGCAAGGCAGGCGCGAACAAGATCACCGACAAGAACAAGAAGCTCGCCGATCACGCCGCGAAGTACGGCGTCCTCTGCGAGTGTGCCGTGCCCACCTCCGGGGAGCTCGCGAAGGCTATCTCCGCGAAGGTCTCGGCACGTGGCGGGGCTATGTCCATTGATGTTGCCCGCGAGCTCGCTGAGATGTGCCTCTCGGACACCCTCCTCATCGGGAATGAGATCGACAAGCTCTGCGCCTATGCACAGGGCAGGGAGATAACCTCCGATATGCTCCGTGAGCTCGTCCACAGGCAGAGTAGCGTGACTATTTTCAACCTCGCGGACGCAGTTGCGGCATTTGACCGCAGGTCTGCCTTCGACGCGCTCAATGAGCTCATGCAGGACAAGGACAACCGCGGCGGCGTCCTCATGAGCATAACGAATTCTTTCCTCGACCTCTACCGCGTACTGCTCGCAAAGCGTGCCGCAAAGGGCGCAGATACGGTGATCCACGACTTCGATTACTACAAGCGCGGCTTTGCGATCGAGCGGCTCTACAAGTTCAATCAGCGCATAACCCTCGAGCGTCTGCGTGCGTGCATACGTATACTGCGCGACACGGCAGTCACGCTGAATTCCACCTCCATAGACGAAAAGACCGTGCTCGAGGAGGCGGTCGTGAAAATGCTGATGACCGGCACCGGAGGCTCGCGATGATAAGGATAAACGAAGCGGTCATAGTCGAGGGAAAGTACGACAAGATAAAGCTTGCCTCGGTCATCGACGCCGTGGTGATAGTCACGAACGGTTTCGGCATCTTCAAGGACGAGGAGAAGCTCGGTCTCATCAGGTACTACGCCCGCACGACCGGCATTGTGATACTCACGGACTCCGACAGTGCCGGACGCCGTATCCGCGGCTACATCAAGGGCGCAGTAGGCGAGGGGAGCGTGAAGAACGTCTATATCCCCGACATCTTCGGCAAGGAAAAGCGCAAGCTCAAGCCCTCCGCAGAGGGGAAGCTCGGTGTGGAAGGGATAGATGTGCAGACACTGCTCGCAGCGTTTGAGCGTGCAGGCATAACGCCCTCCGAGCGCACTCACGAGCCCGACATCACCAAGCTCACGCTTTATCAGCTCGGGCTGAGCGGCGGCGAGAACAGCCGTGAACTGCGTCTGAAGCTGCAAAAGAGCCTCGGACTTCCGCAGCTGATGTCTGCGGGAGCGCTCGTCGAGGTGCTCAATACCATGATGGACAGCGCGGAGCTGTCCGAACGCACACAAAAGATCAAGGAGGAGAGAGATGGCATATAGCAGTCTGCTGTTCATATACGGCTTTCTGCCGGTATCGCTGCTGGTGTTCTATATCACGCCGGCGAAGCAGAAAAACGGCGTGCTCCTGTTGCTGAGCATGGTATTCTGTGCGCTGGTCAGCCTTGATTTTCTGGTGCTGATATCCGCATACACTCTGGTGAACTACGTCTTCTGTCTGCTCACGGACAGGATCCGAACGAAACACCCGGGACTTGCCGTGCTGCCGTTCGTGCTGGGGTTCACGTTCGACTTTGTGGCGATATTCCTGTTCAGGTCTGAGCTGCTGGGCTCCCTGCGGGAACGTCTTCCCCTGCCGGATAGCTTCTACCCAGTGGGGATATCGTTTTTCACGCTCTCAGCCGTGGGCGCGCTCATGGACATCTTCTCCGGCAAGCACCGCGCGGAGCGCAATATCGTCAGATTCGCGCTGTTCATTATGATGTTCCCGCGCCTTTTCATGGGACCTCTCCTGCGCTTTGAGGGCTTCTCGAAGATGCTCCGCGAGCGCCGCGGCGGACTCGCCGAGATCGGTGTTGGCTTCACGCTGTTCGCGAAGGGGCTCGCCAAGAAGATCATCATCGCCGACACGATGTACCGTCTCTGGACCGCGGTGTGCAGCCAGAACATCGCGAGCCTCGCGGCAGTGAACGCATGGATCGGCGTCATCGCGTATCTGCTGTGTCTTTACTTCACGCTTTCCGGCGTCGCGGACATGGGCACAGGGATCGGCTACTGCTTCGGATTCAGATTCCCGCAGAGCTTCAACTACCCGCTGCTCAGCACGCGCATACGCGACTTCGCTGCAAGGTGGCATATCCAGCCCGTACAGTGGTTCAGGCGCTACGTCACCAAGCCCCTGTACTCGCTCGGAACAGGAAAGTGGTACAGGCGCTTCATCTACATCATCGCATGGGGAACGCTCGGCGCGTGGTACACGTTCAGCGCGAACGGTCTTGTCTGGGGACTCCTCATCGGCTCCGCAGTTATCGCGGAGCGCTACATCAGCCGCATGAAGCTCCTGAAAACGACCAGTATCATATACACTTTCCTCCTGACGATAGTGTGCACGGTGTTCTTCGCGGGGGAGACCCTCGTGGACTCCATGCACTACCTCGTGGCAATGCTCGGCGGCAGCGGAGTCATTGCGGACACCCTGACCGTCTATCTGCTCAGGTGCTACTCGGTCGTGCTACTGGTGGGAATGTACGCCTCCACGGACCTTTTCCGCAACATGATGATACGCTCCGGCAAGAATAAGCTCCAGACGGCGTTTTCAGCTGTCACGCCCGTGACGGTGCTGCTGCTGCTCACGGTATGCACGGCGCTCATCGCGCACAGCGGCACGTCTGCGCCGCTGCTGATCGAATTGTAAGGAGGGGATAGAATGTCAAAGCTCACAAGCAAGATAACGGCTGTCCTCACGCTCCTGTTCATCGCGGCGGTCGCAGTGCTGACCCTCATCAGACCCTCCGGCAGCGGAGAGCTCCCGCAGCCGACCCTTTCAGCGGTCGCTGACGGCAGCTACACCAGTGAGCTCAGCTCCTGCATGACCGACAATCTCGCCGGGCACGACCTCTGGGCTTCCGCGAACGCGAAGCTCGCCCCGCAGATATCAGAGCGTATCGTGAACGGTGTCTACATCGCGGACACCATGCTCCTCGACGCGGACATCGCCCAGCGTCCCGCGCCGTCAGGCTCGGCAGAGGGGATAAACCGGTTCGCAGAGCAGTACGAAGGGGCGGTCTGCTTCGTAGCGGTGCCGACCTCGTCTGGCGTCTACAGCGACAAGCTCCCCGAATACCTCCTTGTCAACACCGAGGAGCAGCAGATCTCACAGCTCTACGAGTCGCTTGATACCGGCATCAGGCATATCGACGCATTCAGCATACTCAAGACCCTCAGCGACAACTATATCTACTACCGCAACGATACTAAATGGACCGGCTACGGGGCATACTGTGTATACCGCACTGTGATCCAGAAGCTCGGTTTTCAGGCGGTCGCGTATGACAAGTACACGATAGAGCACGTCTCGGGCGATTTCAGGGGAAATCTCTACGAGCGCAGCAGGTATTCCGGCACCAAGCCCGATATCCTCGACGTCTACGAGTACGCCTCCGGGGCGAAGGTGCTGAGCTGTACCGCCACCGACAACAGCGGTATCTCGCGCAGCTGCCCGCTCTATGACAAGAGCCGCCTCAGTTCCGACGACAAATACGGTATGTACCTCGGCAGCGAAGCTCCTATCATGCGCATTACGACGAATGTCAACACAGAGCGCCGTCTGCTTCTCATCAAGGACAGCTACGCGGACTGCTTCGTGCAGTTCCTCACGCAGCACTACAGCGAGATCACGATAGTCTCGCCGGATAAACTCACAGTCCCGCTCAGCAACCTCATCGACGTCTCAGGCTACGAGCAGACGCTCTTCCTGTTCGGCGTGGAGGATCTCGGCAGCAGCGGTATGTTCGACCTGATAAACGAATAAGAAAGGACGATGAAAATGAAAGCACTCATCACAGGAGCCACCTCCGGTATCGGAAAATGCATAGCCCGCGAGCTCTATATCCGCGGCTGGGAGCTTATCCTCACAGGACGCAATGAACAGGCTCTCGCGCAGCTCAAGGAGGAATTCGGCGACCGAGCCGAGACTATCCCCGCCGAGCTCTCGAAGCGCGAGGAGGTCTTCAAGGTCTACGAGTTCTGCCGCGGCAGGGACGTCGATCTGCTCGTGAACAACGCCGGGTACGGTATCTTCGGCAAGTTCGACGAGACCGACCTCAATGACGAGCTCGACATGATAAACGTCAATATCACTGCCCTGCATATCCTCACGAAGCTGTTCCTGCGCGATTTCAAGAAGCGTAACAGCGGCTGGATACTCAATGTTGCCTCCGCAGCAGGCTTTATGACCGGACCGCTGCTCTCGTCCTACTACGCCTCCAAGAACTACGTCCTGCGCCTTTCCATAGCCATTTACGAGGAGCTGCGCAGGGATAAGTCCGACGTTTCGATAACAGTTCTGTGTCCGGGACCGGTCAATACTCACTTCAACGACCGCGCGGGCGTGACGTTCAGCGTGAAGCCTATCACCCCTGAGTACGCTGCCCACTATGCCTTGAAAAAGACCTTCGCGGGCAAGCTCTTCGCTATCCCGGGGCTCGGCGTTCAGGCGGGGATATTCGGACAGCGTTTTCTCCCGCACAAAATGCTCGCAGCGATAGTCTACGGCATTCAGAAAGCCAAGCGGCCGGCAGGCGATAAATGAGGGGCATAAGCTACAGAGTCGCCCTCGGGGGCATCGTGTCGGCGCTGTGCCTCGTGACGATGTTCCTCGCCGGGGTCATGCCCGCGCTGTATCTGCTCCTGCCGATGATAGCGGGCGTGCTGATGATGATAATCGCGGTCGAGGTCAACACCCCGTGGGCGCTCCTCACATACATCGCAGTGAGCCTTCTCTCGCTGCTCATCACCGCCGACAAGGAAGCCGCACTGATATTCATTCTCCTCTTCGGACATTACCCGATACTGCGCTTCTATATCCAGCGGATAAAGCTCCGCCTGCTGCGTATCCTCATCAAGCTCGCGGTCTGCAACATCTGTGTGATATCGTACTTCTACATCACTGTCTACATCTTCGGACTGAAGGAAATGCTCGACGAGTTCAGCGACTACGGCAGGTACGGTTCCTACATCATGCTCGGTCTGGCGAATGTCATATTCGTCCTCTACGACCTCAACCTCGACCTCTGCTATTCGACCTACAAAAAACGCCTTATGCCCAAGTTCCGCAAAAAGCATTGACTCCCCTGACCGGTGCATAGAGGAGTCTGCGACGCATTAAAAATGAGGGCTCTGCCCTCAAACTCCCGCTAAAGGGAATAGATTCCCTTTAGAATCCCATTATGAAAAAATCCCATACCGTATCCATTTGAAAGTCTATGTGGATACGGTATGGGATTTTTTGACAGTGGGTTTCCAAAGGGTACCTGTACCCTTTGGCAGGGGATTGGGGACAGCGTCCCCATTCTTGATCCATCGGAGATACATCTATGTATCAGTCAAGGAAGTCCTTGACCTTTTTGCTGCGGGAGGGGTGGCGGAGTTTGCGGAGGGCTTTCGCCTCTATCTGGCGGATACGCTCACGGGTGACGTCGAAGCGCTGACCCACTTCCTCGAGGGTACGGGACTTACCGTCCTCGAGACCGAAGCGGAGTTTGAGTACCTTAGCCTCACGGTCTGTGAGGGTAGCGAGTATCTCGTTGAGCTGCTCCTTGAGGAGGGTGCGGGAGGCAGCCTCAGCGGGAGCGGGAGCGTCGTCATCGGGGATAAAGTCGCCGAGGTGGCTGTCCTCTTCCTCACCGATAGGTGTTTCGAGGGAGACGGGGTCCTGAGCGACGCGCATTATCTCGCGCACCTTATCGACGGGCATATTGAGCTTTTCAGCTATCTCCTCGGGACTGGGGTCGTGACCGTTCTCGTGGAGGAGCTGGCTGGAGACCTTCTTGACCTTGGTGATAGTCTCGACCATGTGGACAGGGATACGGATAGTTCTTGCCTGATCGGCGATAGCACGGGTGATAGCCTGACGTATCCACCATGTCGCGTAGGTTGAGAACTTGAAGCCCTTGGTGTAGTCGAACTTCTCAACGGCCTTGATGAGACCGAGATTTCCCTCCTGGATGAGGTCGAGGAACTGCATACCGCGTCCGACGTACTTCTTCGCGATACTAACTACGAGACGGAGGTTCGCCTCGGAGAGACGCTTCTTTGCGTAGGGGTCGCCCTTAGCCATGCGCTGAGCGAGCTCTATCTCCTCCTCGGTGGTGAGGAGGGGAACACGTCCTATCTCCTTGAGGTAGATCTTGACGGGGTCGTCGATAGCGATACCCTCGGTGGAGAGCGCCATTTCGAGGTCGTCTGTCATATTGGAATCCATGCCTATTTTCAGGTCGGGGTCATCGACGTTCATGTCCTCGACTATCTCGATATTGAGGTTCTCGCAGTTATCGTAGAAGGTATTGAGCTGCTCGACGTCGAAATCGAGCTCCTCGAGGGCGTCGGTTATCTCCTTTGTGGTGAGCTTTCCGTTAGCCTTGCCCTGTTCCATGAGAGCTTCGATGGTATTTTTCTTGTTTTCCATAAAACTTCCTCCTATTTTTTCTTGGACTTGAACAGCTCGCGCAGGTCGTCGCCGGAGAGGTCGCCGTCTGACGCGCTGGTTTTTTTATTGTTTCTGAGTACGCCGGCGCAGTCTGCGAGCGCCTCGCGGTTTATGCTGAATTCACGGTTTTTGGCTTCGATACCGCTTATTCTGCCCATTTCATCGGGCGAAAATTCGCCGTTGAGCTGAGCGAGGGAGAATTTCTCCCCGAACGTCATCTTATCGAGCATTGCGGAGTAGACCCGCTTGTTGAACTCGGTGACGAATATCTCCGGCGGAGCTTCGCTGGCTATGTCTTTGGCTTCTTCGGGGTGTCTCAGCAGGTAGCAGATAATAGCTTCCTCCGCGCGCGCTTCTTTCCTGAGTTTTTCCGACGCAGGATTTATCGCGTCGCGCTTGTAAGCCACGGAGGTGGTGATGTTCCGCCACTGGGACTTGCGCTCTGCGCTGCGGTTCTTTCTGAGCATGGTGTCGATTTGCGCTTTGAGCACCTGCACCGAAATATCGCATTTTTTCGACGTCCGGGAAATATATACCTCCCGCTCGAGGGGAGATTCTATCCCCGCCAGAACTCTTGAAGCCCTTTTCAGGAACTCGACCTTGCCGAGCTCGGTCTTGAGGTCGAGACCTTCCTCGCACTTGTCGAGCATGAAGTCGGTCGCGTCGTTGGAGCTGTCGAGCAGTATCCGGAAGCGGTTCGCGCCGAATTTTTTTATGTACTCGTCGGGGTCCTTGGCGCCCTCCATGTGGATTATCTTTGTGCGCACGCCGACGTCCGCGAAGTGGTTTATCGCCTTCTGCGTAGCCTTCTGACCCGCGCCGTCGCTGTCATACGCGACCACGACCTCCTCGGCATAGTGGCTGATGAGCCGCGCCTGATCGGGGGTAATGGCAGTACCGAGCGTCGCCACGACGTTGTCGAAGCCCGCCTGATTGACCGCGATGACGTCCATATAGCCCTCGCAGAGTATCAGCCGCTTGACGTCCGCGTTCTTCGCGAAATTCATCGAGAAGAGGTTGCTGCCCTTGTCGAAGACGGGCGTGGCGCCGGTGTTGAGGTACTTCGGCACGGAACCGTCGAGGACGCGCCCGCCGAAGCCGATTATGTTGCCGCGCAGGTCAACGATAGGGAACATCACCCTCTTGCGGAAGATGTCGTAGACATGGTTGTTTTTCTTTGAGCGTGCGCCGAGCCATGCGTCGGCGATCTCGTCGTCGGAGTAGCCCTTGCTGCGCAGGAGCTTCGTGAGCTCGTCCCACGAGTCCGAGGCGTAGCCCAGCCCGTACTTCTTGATAGTCTGCGGAGTGAGCTTGCGCTCCATGAAGTATTGCAGACCGGACTTGTCCGCGCCCTTCACAAGGTTGGTATAGAAGAAATTCGCCGCGATGCGGTTCATTTCGTAGATGCGTGTCTTTCGCTGAGCGAGTCTGCTGTCGCCGTAGCTGTCCTGCGGGAGCTCGAGACCGGAGCGCTGCGCAAGGAGCTTGACAGCCTCGGAGAAATCGAGGTTCTCGATCTTCATTATGAAGGTTATGACGTCTCCTCCCGCGCCGCAGCCGAAGCAGTAGAAGTGCGGGTCGGAGTCGATGAAGACAGTGCAGGAGGGCGTTTTCTCGGAGTGGAACGGGCAGTTGCAGACGTAGTTGCGTCCGCGCCTGATGAGGTTGACATATCCGCCCATGACCGATTCTATTGGGTTCGCAGCTCTCAGCCTGTATAGGAATTCGTCGTTTCGGGGCATGATTACCTCCGTTATTTCCAGAACTTGGGGACGAAAAGTTCAGTGTAGAGATCAACGGCGTACTCGTCGCTCATTCCGGATATATAGTCGCATACCGCGCGGTCGGCGTCGGAGTTCTTCATGATGACACGGTACTCCTCGGGCAGCTTGGCGGTATTTTCGATGAAGTAGGAATACAGCTTCCGCACGAGGAGCTCAGCCTTGGCTTCCTCCTGCTTGGCGGCCGGGTTGGTGTAGACCTCTGCGAACATGAATGCCCTGAGGTCGTCGTGCGCCTTGCGAATATCGGGCGCGAAGTCTATGTCGTAGGGACCGTGCGCGATGACCGAAGCGATGAGCGTGGTTATGCGCTTGGTCTTGGTGTCGCCGAGCACGCGGACGCAGTCCGCGGGAAGGTCACGCTGGTGAAGAATACCTGCGCGGATCGAGTCCTCGATGTCGTGGTTTATGTAGGCGATAGTGTCCGCGAGCCGGACGATATTGCCCTCCTTGGTCGCAGCGACCTTATTTGTATGGCAGGCGATGCCGTCCTTGACCGCGAAGGTCAGGTTCAGTCCCTCGCCCTTTTTTTCGAGAAATTCCGCTACGCGCACGCTCTGGTCGTAGTGCTTGAAGCCGTGCGGACAAATTGAATTGAGCACCTTCTCGCCGCAGTGACCGAAGGGCGAGTGTCCGAGGTCATGCCCGAGACCGATAGCCTCAGTGAGGTCCTCATTCATGCGCATACCGCGGGCGATTGTGCGGGCGATCTGCGCGACCTCGAGGGTGTGGGTGAGGCGGGTGCGGTAGTGGTCGCCGACAGGGGACAGGAACACCTGCGTCTTGCGCTTGAGGCGCCTGAACGAATTGCAGTGGAGAATGCGGTCACGGTCGCGCTGGAAAGCCGTCCTGAACGGGCATTTGTCCTCCTCACGCGCTCTGCGGGTCATCTCCTCGTCGGTGCTCATGCACGCGAAGTTATTGAGCGTACCGCTCTCGATTATCTCAGTCTGCTCACGGACAGTCATGGTGATCCCCCCTAAAATACCTTTATATATTTATACTCCGGAAATGACAAAAACCCTCTAATTTTTCACGGGTTTTTTATTACCGAGGAAAAATCCCGGAACTGCTCCCCGAGCTCCTCGATGACTGCCGAGCCGTTGGTGGCTTCGGTTATCTCTTTTCTGAGGGCGTCGAGCTTCTCGGTGAGTACGAGTATATCGAGGGTGACGTCAGAGCCGAAATCCGACCCAACGGTGATAGTGTCGAAGCTGGGCAGGATATAGGCTATCTTGCCGTACATACCGTAGTCCGCGGTGATACGCAGCTCGCGGCACATACACATATTCATGATGTGAGCCTCATCGCACGCCAGCGATGCCGCATGGGAGTACGCCCTCACGAGCCCTCCGCCGCCGAGAAGTATCCCCCCGAAGTACCGAGTGACTACCACGCAGACGTCCGTCAGCCCGCGCTTTCTGAGCACGTCGAGGACGGGAACGCCGGCAGTGCCCTGGGGCTCGCCGTCGTCGGAATACCGGGAAATATTGTCGTGCCGCAGGATATAGGCATAGACGTTATGCTTTGCCTTGCGGTGCTCGGACTTTATCTTCTCCACGAAAGACACAGCCTCGTCGTTGGTCGCGACGGGGGAGATGTGCCCGATGAACTCGGAGCGCTTTTCCACAAAGGAAGCCTTAGCCGGTCCGGAAATAGTAAAATAATTCATAGCTCAAACCTTATAAGTAAAAAGCCGGTCATAGACCGGCTGTAGATTACTTGTCCATATTGAAACGCTTTTTGAATCTGTCAACGCGTCCGCCTGTATCAACGAGCTTCTGCTTGCCTGTATAGAACGGATGGCACTTAGAGCAGATCTCGACCTTGATATTCTCCTTTGTGGACAGTGTCTCGATCACGTTACCGCAGTGGCAGGTAATAGTGGTCTTGTACAGTGTAGGATGGATACCCTCTTTCACGATCTTCACCTCTTTCAGATATTATTTATATCCGAGCAGCCCATCAGTTACTTTAGACAGTAGTGCCGTTATACATTACAGTAATAAATTATATCATACTTGCGCAGGCGTGTCAAGGAATCACGCATATATTTTTTTGATTTAACTTTAATTCTGCTTTCTGACGGCGGAAACCTGAAAAGGCGGACATCGTCCGCCTTTTTCTTACTTGAAGTATCTGGAGAAATCGTCGTGGAGCTTAGCCTCGAGAGCGTGAGCTTCCTCGTGGGTGGGCTGCTTTGCGGTGATGTAGGTCTTGATCTTGGGCTCTGTACCGGAAGGACGAACGATGCACTTCGAGCCGCCTTCGAGGTAGAACGCGAGCACGTTCGACTTCGGCAGCGTGATCTCGGTCTCAGCGCCGGTGAGGATATCCTTGGCAACGCTGGTCTTGTAGTCCTCGAACTTCACGACCTTCAGACCCGCTATCTCCGTCGGGGGAGCATTTCTGAGGGAGGTCATGATCTCGGACATCTTGTTCATGCCGCTCTCGCCCTCGAATGTGAAGCTGTAGAGCGTCTGGTAGAATACGCCGTACTTCTTGTACATATTCTCACGCGCCTGAATGAGCGAAATGCCCTTGGTGCGGTAGTAAGCAGCCATCTCGCAGATGAGCATTGAGGCGTTTACAGCGTCCTTGTCGCGCACATACGAGCCCGAAAGGTAGCCGTAGCTCTCCTCGAAGCCGAAAACATAGCGATTTTCCTCGCCTTTAGCCTCGAGCAGACCTATCTGTTCGCCGATGAACTTGAAGCCTGTGAGCACGTCGATGATCTTGACGCCGTACTCCTTGCCGATGAGGCTTACGATGTCGGTGGTAACGATAGTCTTGACAGCAATCGGGTCAGCGGGCATGGTGCCCTTCTTGATACGCTGATCGCAGATGTACTCGAGCAGCATAGCGCCGACCTCGTTGCCGGAGAACAGCGCATAGCCGTCGCCGTCGGGAACTGCGATACCTACGCGGTCGCAGTCGGGGTCAGTCGCGAGGAGGAGGTCAGGCTTGACCTCATTGCAGTACCTCAGACCTACTTCGAGCGCCTCGCGTATCTCGGGGTTCGGGTACGGGCAGGTAGTGAAGTTGCCGTCGGGGTTCTCCTGCTCCTTGACAACAGTGACGTCCGAAATGCCGATACGCCTGAGTATCTCGCGGACGGGCTTGTTGCCGGTGCCGTTGAGGGGAGTATAAACGACCTTGAGACCGCTCGAAGCGCAGAGGTCTGTATTGATACCCTCAGCAAGGACGTGCTTGTAGAAGTCTTCGATGACGTCCGCACCGATGTACCTGATGTTGCCCTTTGCGAGCTCCTCGTCGAAGGACGAAGTCTTGACGTCGTTGAAGATGTCGAGCGAGTTTATCTTCTCGAGGATTATCTCGGCGCCGCGCAGAGTTATCTGGCAGCCGTCCTCACCGTAAACCTTGTAGCCGTTGTACTTGGCGGGATTGTGGCTCGCAGTGACCATGATACCGCCCTGACACTTCAGTGCGCGTACAGCGAACGAAAGGCAGGGAGTAGGCATGAGCTCGCTGTAGATATGTACCTTGATGCCGTTCGCAGCAAGGACCTCAGCGGCAGCCTTTGAGAAGACGTCGCTCTTGATACGGCTGTCGAACGAGATAGCGACGCTGGGATCGGTGTACTCCTGGTTGAGATAGTCCGCAAAGCCCTGTGTAGCGCGCTTTACGGTGTATATATTCATGCGGTTGGTACCCGCGCCGATAACGCCTCTGAGACCGCCTGTGCCGAACTCGAGGTCGCGGTAGAATCTATCGTTGATCGCTTCATCATCGCCCTTGATGCTGCTGAGCTCTGCCTGAAGGTCGGGGTCCTGTGTGGCATTCTCGCACCAGAGCTCGTAAAGTTCCATTTCTGACATAAAAATTCCTCCTGAAAGAAACATATATAAGTATTATACCACATTTTCCCCGATTTGGAAAGTTAAAAAACGGTTAAAATTGATTTTCGTCATTGCATAAAAAAAGCCGCAGCGGGCGCGGCTTTTTTTGTCAATATTTACAAGGGTTCAGTCGCCGAAGGAAACACCGATGTCGCGTGCAGCGATGACGATGTGGTCATTTGTATCGACGAACTTGGTCTTTCCGGCGATATCAGCGAGCTTGTTGGAGGTTATCTTGTTGCCGATCTTAGCGACGGTGCGTCCGTACTTCTCCTGCGCGATCATGTACGCAGCGTGAACGCCGAACTGCGTCGAGAGCACGCGGTCGTAAGCACTCGGAGCGCCGCCGCGGAGCATATGTCCGGGGACGCATACACGCGCCTCCATGCCGGTATTTGCCTGTATTTGGGCAGCGATGCGGCTCGTAGCTGTTATAATGCCAGCCTCTGCACGCTTCTTTGCGCGCTCCTTCTTCTTCATCTTTGCTTCGGTGACGTCGAATGCGCCCTCAGCAACAGCGAGTATGGAGAAGGTCTTGCCGGATGCGCTTCTCGCCATGACAGCGTCACAGACCTTATCGATGTCGTAGGGTATCTCGGGGATTATGATGATGTCCGCACCGCCCGCGATACCTGCGTTCAGCGTGAGCCAGCCAGCCTTGTTTCCCATGATCTCGCAGACGAGTATGCGAGAGTGGCTCGCAGCGGTCGTGTGGAGACGGTCGATGACGTCGGTAGCGATGTCAACAGCAGTATGGAAACCGAATGTGACGTCCGTGCCGTAGATATCGTTGTCTATAGTCTTGGGCAGACCGATGACGTTCAGACCCTCGTCTGAGAGGAGCTTGGAGGTCTTGTGGGTGCCGTTACCGCCGAGGGTGAGCAGACAGTCGAGCTTCTGCTTCTTGTAGGTCTCCTTCATGTTCTTGACCTTGTCCACGTTGTCCTCGCCGATGACCTGCATCATCTTGAACGGCTGACGCTTCGTGCCGAAGATCGTGCCGCCCTGCGTGAGGATACCCGAGAAGGCAGAGGGGGACATATCCTTGCAGAGATTGTTGATGAGTCCGTAGTAGCCGTTGGAGATGCCGACTATCTCGACGTTGTCCTCGCCGAAGCGCTCGTAGCAGGCCTTTGCCACGCCGCGGATAGTAGCGTTGAGTCCGGGGCAGTCGCCGCCGCTGGTGAGAATACCGATCCTTCGTTTGCTCATAGTATTATACCTCCGTTTTAGTGAAATATATTGTTCTTAAACTATTTCTTTCCCAGCGAGTTCTTCTCGAAGAACTCCTCTATCTTGTCGGGCGGCATGGGCTTGCCGTAGAGGTAGCCCTGCGCGTAGTCACACCCTGCGAGACGTAGGATATCCTCCTGGTTCTCGTTCTCGATGCCCTCCGCGATAGTCTCGATCTTCTTGGACTTTGCTATCCTGATGACCGCGGAGACTATCTCGTAGGCGATATTGTCGTGCTCGATGTCGGTGATGAACGAGCGGTCGAGTTTGAGAAGCGTAATTGGGAGTATCTGCAAATAGCTCAGCGACGAATAACCCGTGCCGAAGTCGTCCATGGCGAGCTTCACGCCGAGCTCACGCAGCTTGTTCATCTGCGATACGGCGAAGTCTATGTCGCTCAGCGCGAGGGTCTCGGTGAGCTCCACCTCGAGCCATTCCGGGTCGAGCTGTGACTTGACGAGCGCCTCGAAGACCTTCTCCTTGAGGTCGTTCTGATAGAAGTCGGACGATGCGAAGTTGATGGACATAACGATGTTCGGGTAGCCCATTTTCTGCCACATCTTGTTCTGGCGGCAGCCCTCGTTGAGTACGAATTCACTTATCCTGCCGATGAGGTGCGAGCTCTCGGCGACAGGCACGAACGAATCCGGGCGGACGATAGTGCCGTCGGGCTTTATCCAGCGGATAAGCGCCTCGACGCCCATGATCTTGCCGGTCGCGAGGTCGATCTTAGGCTGGTAGAAGAGCTGGAGCTCGTTGTTGTCGATAGCGAGGGCGAGAGCCTTCTCAAGCTCCGTCCTGCCGATGATAGAGTCATGCATACTCGGCTCGTAGCCGCAGAGACTGCGTGAGCCGTTCCCGGATTTGAGGGCGAATTCCGCGTGCTCGAGGACTTCGAGGAAGGATCCGCCGTTCTCGGGCATTTTGGAGTAGCCCGCCGAGCAGCTGAGGTTGATAGCCGCGAGCTCGTCCACTGAGAGATTCTGGAGCTCCTCCTGGATGGTCATGAGCGTTCGCTTGGGGAGGTCCTCGTCGCCGTAGTCACGGAGCACGAGCGCGAAGTTATCTCCGCCCATGCGCGCTGCCAGACCTCCGGGCGTCACGAATTTATAAAGTATATGCGCGAAGTCCCGCAGGAGCTTGTTTCCCTTGGAGTAACCGCAGGTGTCGTTGATGATGTGGAACTTGTCGATATCGAGCACGATTATCCAGTAGGAATGCCCGAGGAACTGGCACATCTCGTAGGTCTCCTGACCCACGCCCATGAGCTTGTTACGGTTGGCGATGTCTGTGACCTCGTCGATATACGCAAGGCGCTCGATGAGGATATCCTTCTCGTGCTCCTGAGTCGTGTCGATGATAGCGCCGCCGTAGAGCGGGAGGGTGTTGTCGGTGCCTTTGATGGACTTATAGCGGTATGAGTACCAGCGGTAGACGCTGTCCGCGGAGCGTATGCGCATATCGACGCTGCGCACCTCCGCGACCTCGCCTGAGCACGAAGCCTTGACTGCGCTGTCGAACTGCATTCGGTCGTTCGGGTGGACGAGCGACCGGAACTCGCGGATAGTTATGCTGTTCTTTTTCAGACCGAGCATACGCATCATCTCGGGGGAGACGCGGTAATTGACTTTGTCGCTGCTCATTATAACGCCGATCTCGGCGAGCTCCATGGAGGAGTTGAAGAAGTCGTTCGCGCTCGCGAGGTTGACCCTCATCTTCCTCAGCTCCGTGAGGTTGAAGCCTGTACTGAGGTAGAGGGCGTTGTGCCTGCGCTCCTTCATGAGGGAGGTGCTCCACGCGATAGTGGTCATGGTGCCCTCGTCGTTGCGGAAGGACGCCTCGAAGGAGTGGTTGCGGATTATCTCGGTGAGGTTCTCCTTGGTGAGGTTATCTATGCCGAACGCCCGCATGAAGACGTTCGAGTGATTGAAGTCATTGGAATGCACCCCGAGGAGGTTCCTCAGGCGCTTGTTGAGGTAGATAGCGGAGAGGTCGTCGGTCCAGATCATCATCTCGGTGTTCATCTCCTCGGAGATGCTTGCGATGTCTGAGGCGTCGATAGAGTTGCGGTGCTTCCGGTAGAACCAGCTTCCGATGCCCATGATTATGGACAGCAGCACGAGGGTGGAGATGTAGATGATGAGGGTCAGCAGAGCACTCGACGGGTTGAAGTAGCAGTATGCAACTATCAGCGCCGTAGACGTCGCGATGACTATCGCGGCAGCAAGCGGGTTATCGATCCTCATAAAGCGTCTCCTCCTCTCCGGAACATAAAATACCAAAACTATTA
Source organism: Ruminococcus sp. (assembly GCA_016288815.1). Taxonomy (GTDB): domain Bacteria; phylum Bacillota; class Clostridia; order Oscillospirales; family Ruminococcaceae; genus Ruminococcus. The sequence continues at coordinate 17,795 of JAEELF010000017.1, read as the reverse complement.
TAGCAATTATTACCGAAAATGTCAATCATAATTTTGTTCTCAGACGACAAAATCTATAAAATTTGTGAATATTCCATGAATCGACGGGTAATTTTTTTATTCCGGGAGCTTTGAGAAAGACCTGTGACGGCGGTGTTGAAATTGTGACAGCAGGGAAAAATTTCGTGCCGCGGTTGATTTTTCAGCAGTTTTATGATACAATGTTTATCAAAGGAAAACACAACGGAGGTGCATAGATATGCCGCACATTTTAGTAGTTGACGACGAATCGAACATCAGGAAGGTCGTGCGCGAGTACGCCGAGTTCGAGGGCTATGAGGTGTCCGAGGCGGACAACGGCATGGAAGCCGTCGCCCTCTGCCAGGAGAACGACTACGACCTCATCATCATGGACGTCATGATGCCGCGCCTTGACGGCTATTCCGCCTGCAAGGAGATACACAAGACCAAGAATATCCCCGTCATCATGCTCTCTGCAAGAGGCGAGGAGTACGACAAGCTCTTCGGCTTCGAGATAGGCGTGGACGACTATGTGGTCAAGCCCTTCTCGCCCAAGGAGCTCATGGCGAGAGTGAAGGTAGTCCTGAAGCGCGGGACACACCGCGAGGACCCGCTTGCACCGGACAAGTTCCAGTTCGAGGGCCTGGAGGTGGACATCTCCGGAAGAGAGGTCTACGTCAACGGCGAAAAGGCTTCGATGACTCCCAAGGAGTACGACCTGCTGTTCTTCCTTGTGAAGAACAAGAACATTGCGCTCTCCCGCGACAGGCTGCTCGAGGAGGTGTGGGGATATGACTTCTTCGGCGACGACAGAACAGTCGATACCCACATAAAAATGCTCCGCAACAGCCTCGGCGAATACAGGAAATTCATCGTCACCCTGAGAGGAATGGGATATAAGTTTGAAGCTCTCTAAGAAGCTCGACAGCCTGAACAGCCGCATACCGCTGAAGCTCAAGATCTGGATGTACTTCATGGCATTCACGATACTGGTATTCGTGCTGCTCTGGCTCTGCCAGATATTCTTCCTTGAAAAATTCTACAAGAGCATGAAGACCTCCGAGGTCTATAACTGCGCCGGGAAGATAGTCGAGTCGTACACAGGCTCCGGCAGCGGCGAGATGGACGAGGACATGATATCCTCCCTCGCCGTGGACCACGACCTCTGCATCGAGATCGTCGACCGCTACGGCAGAGAGGTCTACTCCAAGGAAGTGATCGGGGACTGCCTTATCCACGGCAGACAGAACGGTATACACATCTTCATCGAGAGCATAAACAACGACGACGACGGACGTATCTTCCACAAGATACGCAACCCCCGCACCAACACTGAAATGCTGATATACGGCTGCGTGCTGGGCAGCACAGAGTACCCGGACGGCTATCTGCTGATAAACTCAGCGCTGGTGCCGGTCGGCTCGACGGTCAACATCATCAAGCGTCAGCTCATGGTGATAACTGTCGTGCTGATACTGCTGGCGTTCGTCATCTCGCTGTACCTCTCACGGAGGATCGCGAGACCTATCGACCGTATCACGAAGTCTGCCGAGCAGCTTGCGAAGGGCGACTTCCATACGAAGTTCGACGGCAGGGGATACCTCGAGGCGAAGAAACTCGCGGACACGCTTACCTACGCCGAACGTGAGCTCTCCCGCGTGGACACCATGCAGCGCGACCTTGTCGCGAATGTTTCCCACGACTTGCGCACACCGCTCACCATGCTGAAAGCCTACGCAGAGATGATACGTGACCTCTCGGGCGACAATCCCGTGAAGCGCAACGAGCACCTCGAGATAATCATAAACGAGACCGACCGTCTGTCCGCAATGGTCAACGATATCCTCGACCTCTCCAAGCTCGAGAGCGGCAGACAGAAGCTCGAGCCGACCGAGTTCGAGATAAGGGACAGGCTCAGCGCGATCATCGCGCGGTTCAAGGGCATATCCGAGAAAATGGGGTATAATATCCATTTCACGCCCGACAGCGAGCGCCTTGTCACCGCGGACGTCGGCAAGATAGAGCAGGTCATCTACAACCTCATAAACAACGCGATAAACTACACCGGCGACGACAAACAGGTCTATGTGCGGCAGATAAACCAGCCTGACGGCGTGCTGATAGAGGTGGAGGACACCGGCGACGGTATCGAGGAGGACAAGATAAAGCTCATCTTCGACAAGTACTACCGCTCCGAGAACCACAAGCGCGAGGTCGTCGGCACGGGACTGGGGCTGTCGATAGTGAAGGCGGTGCTGAAGCTGCACGGGTACGATTACGGCGTGCGCTCGACGCTCGGCAAGGGCTCGACATTCTGGTTCAAGATAAGTGATAATTGATTTTTGTACATAACCACTGAATCTGTTCAATAAATGTTGAGAAAATTTTCGATGAATATTAACAGTTTTTTCACACGTTTTACACACAGTATAGGTATAATATAATTGCAAAGGGAGGTTGTCCCGATGCATCTTCATGGTAGTTTAATGTTTACCCCAACATTAAATTATTCAATCCCCAATAATCCCTATATCATGGCAGATGAGCTTCCTTAACAGGAGGCTCGTTTGTTTTATGCACCCCATGTGCGAAAAATGACGGTTGTTCACAAATTATTTTACAAACTGTACTTTTTTGTCGGATGTTACCGGAGTGTACTCCAAACAGCACAATTCAAAGCATTGTATTCCGATGAATTTTGTAGGATATGAAAATATTTCCCGACCCCTATTGACAATATGCGGGAAATGATATATAATTGTCTCATGACCTTATCAAGAGTGGCGGAGGAAACAGGTCCTGTGAAGCCCGGCAACCTGACTGGCAGCAGCCAAGGTGCTAATTCCTGCGGTTTATCCGGAAGATGAGGAGCCTTAACAAACTCAGAGCGCTCCGGCAGGTGCGCTCTTTTTAATTTTCAGGAGGTATTTTTTAATGAGCAGACATTTCTTCACATCAGAGTCAGTTACCGAGGGACACCCCGATAAGATATGCGACCAGATCTCGGACGCAGTCCTCGACGCTATCCTCGAGCAGGATAAGCTCGGCAGAGTCGCCTGCGAGACCTGTGTCACCACCGGTATGATACTCTGCATGGGCGAGATCACGACTTCCGCGAGAGTGGATATCCCCAAGATCGCCCGTCAGGTAGTCACAGATATCGGCTATGACCGCGCTAAGTACGGCTTCGACGCCCACACCTGCGCAGTCCTCACTTCTATCGACGAGCAGAGCCCCGACATCGCAATGGGCGTAAACGAGGCTTTTGAGTACAGAGAGCAGAACAACGAGTCCGACGGTCTCTCCAATGGTGCCGGCGATCAGGGAATCATGTTCGGCTTCGCCTGCAACGAGACCCCTGAGCTCATGCCGCTCCCGATCTCGCTCGCAAATAAGCTCGCTCTCAGGCTCACAGAGGTCAGAAAGGACGGCACCCTGCGTTATCTCCGTCCCGACGGCAAGACTCAGGTCACTATCGAGTACGACGGCAACACACCCGTCCGCGTTGACGCAGTGGTAGTTTCCTCGCAGCACTCCGCAGACATCACCCTCGACCAGCTCCGCAAGGACATCGAGGAGTTTGTCATCAGACCCGTTATCCCGTCAGACCTCATCGATGAGAACACCAAGATCTACATCAACCCGACAGGCAGGTTCGTTGTCGGCGGACCGCAGGGAGACAGCGGTCTCACGGGCAGAAAGATCATCATTGATACATACGGCGGATACTCACGTCACGGCGGCGGCGCATTCAGCGGTAAGGACCCGACGAAGGTCGACCGCAGTGCAGCATATGCAGCCCGCTACATCGCCAAGAACATCGTTGCAGGCGGCTTTGCAGACAAGTGCGAGGTGCAGCTCTCCTACGCTATCGGCGTTGCGCAGCCTATCTCGATACTCGTTGAGACCTTCGGCACAGGCAAGGTAGACGAAGACAAGCTCTCCGCAGCAGTATCGAAGGTATTCGACCTCCGCCCGACTGCGATAATCAATATGCTTGACCTCCGCAAGCCGCAGTACAGACAGCTTGCCGCATACGGTCACATGGGACGCGAGGATCTCGGCGTGGCATGGGAGAAGACCGACCGCATCGAGGCTCTCAGAGCTGCCCTTGACTGAGCCATGGCAGAGCAGAACGGCTGTGCGGAGCTGAGGTTCACGAACCCGATCCTCATAGACATTTTCAGCCATTACGCCGAAAACAGCGAAATGGCGGCGTTCATCTCGCCGAGCGGCGAGATAGATATGCGGTTCCGGCTGAATGACCCTACTGAGCCGCCGAAGACCTGCGAACAGGTGCTGAGCCTGTTCTACGCGCTCCTCGAGAGCAACCCGGAGTCGCCTGCGGGGAGGGTATTCATGCGCAGCCAGCGCGAGATACTCCGCGAGACTGTCTACCGGCTGATGCAGGTGATAGACGGCTTCGGCAGCGTGAAGGTCTCCCTTTCGACCGGACAGGGGCACACCGAATTCACCATAACCCGCACTAAAACGGTACAATGAGAAAACTCCCTGAAAGCTGTCTTTCAGGGAGCTTTTTTACCATATCATCGACTCCGACGAGGTACAGATACCCTCGATGACGTTCATGCGGACGTTGTAGATGACGGTGATGTTCGTGATGTAGTAGCCGTTGCTGATACGCAGGGTCTCGTAGATACGTCCGTCGGAGGCGACCATCCCAGACGAATACTTCGGCGCGCCGTCCTCCGCTAATAGGAGCATATCGGTGAGGGAGACCGTCGAATAGACCGTCCTTTCCTCTTCGTAGCTTGTGGTAGTGCCGTCGAATTCCGTGATCGGAACATTTACGATGAACGTTACCTTGCACAGCGAGCTCGTGTGCAGGAAGATATTCTCTATCGGGGACCTCGTCTCGTTGAACTTGCTCATGTAGTCAGTTCTGGCACCGGCGGCGGATAACGCAGCAGATATTTCTGCGGCGGTATCAACGGAGTCGGCAGTGTCAAGGCGTATCTGGTCGTCGTAGAGCAAGTACCCGTCATACGTCCCCGAGTCGATATCCCAGACATTCCTGCTGAAGAGACTGTCGGTCATCTTCCCGAGCTGCTGGGCGCCCTGAACGGTCTCGTCAGGGGAGAGCACGAAGCTGCTGTCCTCGTAGAACCTGACGTACAGCACCTCCAGTTGGTTGCTGATTATCAGCTCCGCTGTCATCTCTGTACCGGCGCTGTTGAGGTACTTTGCTCCCTGAATGTAGTACTGATAGCCGTTCGGCGTACTGTACACCACCGGCTCCCCGACGAAGGAGACTATCGCGGTGTACTCCGAGTAGAGACTGAGCTCCTTCAGGATAGCCAGCACCAGTTCGTAGTAGGAGCATGAGCCGACGTACTCCTGATCGTAGCTGTCAGGCGTGACGCGCACGCGGATATTCGAGCTCACCAGCGACATTGGTTCGAAGACGAAATCGGAGTCGTCGCTGAGGTACAGCGCGTCCGTGCTGACTGTGTTCTTTTGGAAAACGTCGCTGCTCTTGTCGCTTCTTCCGATGAACGAGAAAGCGAGCTTTGATCCGGTCATACCGAGCGCGATTATCCCCGCGAGGAGCGACGCAAAAATGATGTTATGCTTCATTCTGCGCCTCCTTTACAGCGAAGGCTTCGCGAAGAAGCCCTCCGGTCTGCCGTCCGTGATATTGTATATCACGAACAGTCTGTTCGGACCAAAGTCGATGCACTGGTATATCCTGCCCTTGTAGACGGTATATGTACACTCGTCTACGCCGTCCTCGTACACCGCGGAGAGGATATAGTTGGACGACTCGGCACAGAAGTACTCCTCCTCGGAGTAGACCATCGACATTGCGGTAGCCCTGCACCAGAACGTGCCAAGCTCGCTGAAGCCGCATTCATCTGCGGTGCGGGTGCCGAGGTCATATGCAGAGGAGAACACCTTGTCAGTCTCCTCGAAGCTGTCTGTTCCGTTGATAGCGAGGCAGAACTCGTCCGATGAGTCGCTGTAGTACAGCAGATCGGAGGCGACGTTGTAGAATCTGTTCACTGAATCCGTGACGTAGAATCTTTCGGACATCGTGCGTAGGTCTCTCGTCGCGTTCTGAACTGCATTATCGTCGCATTCCGGGTCAGCGGCGGAGTAGAACCTCATGTAAACGATACGCAGGCTCGTTACGTTCACCATAAAGTCGAGCAGCTCAGTGTTCCCGCGCTTGGAGGTATACTCAAAGCGCTCGGCATAGGCATAGCCGCTGTCGCTTATCTTCATCTCGTCAAGGAGCCGGTAAGCGGTATCGTCGCGGAATTCCCAGTCGATATAGCTGCGGCTCATGTTCTTCATCATGGAGGCGGCAATGTACGCAGCCCCGGCGTATTCGCCGTCAGCAGGGGAGGAGCTGTCCCCGCGCACGAGGCTCATCGGGTCGAACCCGAACGTGTACTCCTGACTGCTGCTGCCGCTGTCCGCAAGCTGAGTGCTGCGCGTCCGGACCGAGGTAGTTTCCTTCTCGCTGAACACCGCCGAGGCTATGTCAACGCTGAAGAATCCCGCAAGGAGTATCGCCGTGAGGAAGAGCACGAAAGCGATGTTGTGCTTCACAGGCATTCCTCCCCGTTTATCGTGATATAGACAGTCGTGCCCTCTCCGAGCTTGCTGTCTATGGAGAGCTTGGCGTTGTGGAGCTCGGCTATGCGCACGCAGAGAGCGAGTCCCAGACCTGCACCGCCTGCCTTTCTGCTTCGTGACTTATCGACCATATAGAACGGCGCGAAGACCTTTTCAGCGTCCTCCTCGCTCATTCCGATACCGTGGTCAGTGACGGAGATCACGGCATTCCCGCCGTACATCGCAGCGACGAGGTCTATCTGCTGTCCGTTTCCGGACGCCTTCACGGCGTTCTCGATGATGTTGTAGAGCAGCGACTTGAACAGCTCCTCGTCCGCGGAGATAGTGATATCCTCGCTCATGCAGTTGAGCGAAACTGACGTTTTTGTGAGGATAGGCGAGAGCGCGGTCTCGGTCTCGCGTATCATCTCGGGGAGGCTGACGGGCTTCTTTTCGGTCTCGGTGCAGCCGATAGAGATGAGCTCCATGAGCTTTCCCGAGAGCGAGCGCAGACGCTTCGTCTCCTCGACGATAGTCCCCGCATATTCCGCACGTTCGCGGTCGGAGACGGTCTTTTTTATTCGCAGGAGGTCAGCGAAGCCGAGGATAGAGGTGAGGGGAGTCTTCATCTCGTGCGCGAGGTTCGCGATGAATATCTGTCTGTCCTCCGCGACCTTCTCGAGGCGCGCGGCGTTCTGCTGGACGGACTCCGCCATGATGTTCATGTTCCCGGCGAGCTCACGGAACTCCTGACTGCCCTTTTTGCGTATGCGGAGCTTGTAGTTGCCCTCCGCGATAGCCTTGGTGTAGGTATTCAGGCGGCTGAGCGGACGCAGCAGGATAATGGTGGTCGCGAGCAGCAGGAAGGATATCAGCGCCGCCGAGATTATGCTGACGTGGCGGACGAACCGTGTCTGCCTGTCGCGCAGGGCATAGATGTCCGTGACGTCCGCAGCGGCGATGACAAGGCAGTCCTTGCCCTCGAAAGAGATGACTGAGCTGACCGCCATGAGGTGCCTCCCGTCATCACAGGTGAAGGTGTGGGTGAGGAAGTTCTCCCTCTGGTAGCCGGCGTCCAGCCCGAGGAGGTAGCTGATGTAGCTGTTGAAATCATCGAGCTCATACAGCCCGCTCATCCCGGAGCTGCTGATGAGCTGCTTGTTCGCGAGATTGTAAACGGCAGCCTCAGTGCCTGCCGCCCTGCCTGCCGGCGTGTACGCATTGACTGTTGAGCCCATCGCGTTCTCGGAGCCGCGCTTGAGGATACGGTCCATGACGGCAGCTATCTCGGTGTCGCTGAGCATGAGCTTATTGGAGGTCATTCGCTCGTAGATCACGGTGTTCGAGAGCGTGAGCGTGAAATACTCATACTCGCTGATGGCGTGCTCCTTTTCGCGCTCGATGAGGAGCTTGTGATTGTTGCTGAGGAGCGTTATCGAGATGATATTTACCGCCGCGATGATGAGAAAGAGCGAGCTGAGGAATATCTTCTGCCAGAGCTTCATACTGTATCCTGGCTTTCAAGTCTGTAGCCGAGCTTGGGGATGGTTATGAGCTTATCCCGGAGACCGAGCTTGCGGCGCACCTGCTGGACGTGTATATCCACAGTGCGGCTCTCTCCGCCGAACTCATATCCCCAGACGCTCGAGAGCAGTCTCTCGCGCGAAACGGCGATGTCCTGGTGCTGCAAAAAGTATACTATGACGTCGAACTCCTTGGGCGTGAGCTGGACAGGCTCGCCCTTTTGCGTGATGATGTGGCGTCCCATGTCCACGCTGATGTCGCCGTAGTCGATAGTGTCCTGAGTCTTGTTGGAGCGCCGCAGCACGACGTCCACCCTCGCGAGCAGCTCGAGCGCCTCGAACGGCTTGACGATGTAGTCCTCCGCGCCGAGCCTGAGCCCCTTGACCTTGTCCGCGACGTCCTGCATGGCAGTGAGGAAGATGACCGGCGTGCCGCAGGAGCGTATCTGCTCCATGACCTCGAAGCCGTTCATCTCGGGCAGCATGACGTCGAGGAGAATGAGGTCGTAACTGCCCTTCAGAGCCTCCTCAGCGCCGGACTTTCCGTCGTAGCAGCAGAAGCCGGAGTAGTTCACGATAGAGAGGGTCGCCTTTATCATTTTCGCGATATTGACGTCGTCCTCGATGATGAGAATATTTATCATAACGCACCTCGATACGAAGAATTTGTGTTAAGATAATTGTATCAGCAAATTCAGTATATGTCAAAGGATTTTTCGATATTTTGCAATTATTTTGCACTCTGCCCGCAGAGCTTTTCCGGCAGCTCGGGGAAGATATCCGTCCGCTCACGCATGGAGAGGGACTTTTCAGCGCCGGTGATTATATGGTCGGCGAGAGTGATGCCGAGCCCGCCGAGCAGCCTTATGAGCGCCGCAGTCGCGGATATATCGCGGTCAGAGGGCTCACACGAGCCGAGCGGGTGGCAGTGCGCGATGATGAGGACGTCTGTCCCGCTGTCGAGTGCGAATGCCACGATATCCCTGTTTGAAGCCTCGACGCCGGTGTAGTCCCCGACGGCGAGCGTGCGCACTGCCTTGATAGTCATATCTTTGCCGAGCGCCGCCGCAGCGAAGTGCTCAGCGGACGCACCAATGAAATAGCTCGAAAAATAGCGCTTGGCGGTCTCCGGAGAATCGAGCCGCTTTATCCTGCGGCGCTCCATAGCGATGTCCCGGCTTATTATGGTGACCAGCCGCAGCAGCACAGCTGTGCTCTCGGACACATCAAAGCTGCGCATGAGGGTGCGCGGGTCAGCGTCGCAGACCGCCGCGAGGCTGCCGTAGGTATCGAGAAGCTGCCGGACAGTCCGCGGCACATCGCACTTCTCGGAGTAGGTGAGCGCGAGCGTGAGAAGCTCCTCGTCACCCATATCTGAGCCCTCCGCGAAGGCGCGCAGCAGCTGTTCGCGCAGACTCCTTGTTTCGTCGTTCCTGCCCATTCAGACCTCCCCGAAGCTGAAAGCTCCCTTTTCACGCATTGAAAATGAATGTCCACAGCCGCAGATAATGACATCAGCAAGCGGTATGCTGAGCGGTGCGAGCAGCTCCGCGAGACGTCTTGCGAGGACGAAATCCTCTTCCGTCGGGACAGGCAGACGTCCGGCGTGGTTTATCCCGGCGACTATCCTGCGGGAGCGATTTTTGAGCGATATCTCGGCAAGCTCGCGCGCAGTGACCGTACCGTCGGCGAGGTCTGCGGCAGGGAAGCTCACGCTGTTGAGCAGCTGGAGCTGCGGTCCTAGATTCAGTATAAGACAGACGTCCGGAGCCGCAGCGGCGAAGTACGAGACGAGGTAGCTGCAAATCTCGCCGGTGCCGGAAAACCGCATGACACTGCCCGTCTCGGAGGTGTACGCGGTGCATAGTCTGTACACGACCTGAAGGAAGCCCGCAGTGGAGCTGCTGATGCCTTTGACCTTGGTGAGCTCGTCCGGGTCGGCGGTGAGCACGCTGCTGAGGGAGCCGAATCGCTCAGTCAGCCCGTGCGCGAGCTCGTTTGTATTGACCCTCGGGAGGACGTAAAACAGCAGCAGTTCAAGCAGCTCATGGCTGCAAAAGCCGCGCCCGCCGGTCTCGAGCAGTCTTTTGCGGATCCTGTCGCGGTGTCCGCAGTGCAGATTCTTTTTGTCCATTCTATCACGTCCTGATCGTTTGCCGTAGAATATTCCCAATTCTGATTCTACCGTATAATTATGAAAATTTCAATGATATTTATGGAAATATGTATAAATATTCCTTTTGGAAAAGGATTATTGTACATATAATGCACCGAAAAGTACACAGAAAGACATAAAAATGATTCAAAATGTAATATGTGCAGTCTTGACTTTGCAAACTTTTTATGATAAAATTAAATGTGATAAAAAGTACGGAGTTTGTTTAATTAATTTATCTGATTTGGAGGAAATGGCAATGAAATTCAAAAAAATAGTCAGCGGACTGACCTCTCTCGCTCTTTCTCTGACTGCTTTTGCCGGTATCGGACTGAATAGTCCCGTGCGGACGCTTGAGGCGAGCGCTGCGACGGCAAACTGGAAGTTCGACCTCGGAGGCGGCGGAACGGCCGGCGGCTACACCGGAGTCAGCGCCTCTAACGGCTACAATGCCGGCACAGGCTACGGCTTCTCTGGCAGCGTAGCGGACGTCGCGGCAGGCGGCTCGGGCGCTCTCAGCGACGCCGTGCAGTTCACGGGCGGACAGTTCAATGTTGATCTCCCCACGGGACTGTACCAGCTCACAGTAACCACGGGAAATGTCTCCCGCACCTCGATAATGGTCGAGGGTATGCTCCAGATGATAAACCTCACCGGCAACAACGCCGTTGAGACCATTCAGGTGCCTGTCACTGACGGTCAGCTCAATATCTCCGCAGTTGCGGGCAGAGCGAACACGCAGTTCTCAATCTCCGCGATAGAGATCACCCAGCTCAACACTACCGGCGAGATGAAGCCGACTATCTGGATCTGCGGCGACTCGACCGTCGCGAACTACTACAACACCGCCGACACCGCCCAGCACGGCTGGGGACAGTTCCTCGGCGACTACGTCAACACGAACGTTTTCGAGGTCAGAAATCAGGCCTCGAGCGGACAGTACGCCAAAGGCTTCGTGGACGGCGGACAGTTCGACGCGATCAAGTACTACGGCAAGCCCGGAGATTACTATATAATCTCGATCGGCATAAATGATACCAACTACTCCAACGGCGATGAGTACTACGCTGTAGTTACTGACATGGTAAAGACTGCCAAGAACAAGGGCATGAACGTTATCCTTGTCAAGCAGCAGGGAAGACACGGCGACCTCAGCCGCAGCTCTCTCCTTGAGGGACGCTGGTTCGGCGGTCAGCTCGACCAGATAGGCGCAGAGCAGAACGTCACTGTCATCGACGATTTCAATGCATGGCAGGATTTCGGTCTCTCGATAGGCGGCTACGACGCTATGACCTCCTACTATGCTGCTGACGACGATCTCCACCAGAGCAAGCTCGGCGCCCAGAAAAACGCCGAGATAATCCAGAGCCTGATGAAGATCGGCGACACCGAGATGGACACCTCCAAGGTCTACACCTTCAAGAACTCCAACAGCGGACTGGTCATGGACATCGTTGACGGAAACATGGCTGAGGGCTCGAACGTCCAGCAGTGGGGCTCGAACGACCTCTCCTGCCAGCAGTGGACGCTCGCTCCCTTCGCGAACGGCACTACCTACTACTACGTCCATTCCGTTGCTGACCCGAACTACGTCCTCAAGGCTATGAGCGGCGACAACGGCGGCAACATCGAGATCGTCCCTTATTCCGGCTCAGACAGCATGATGCTGTTCCAGTTCACGAAGCTTGGCGACGGCTCATACTACATCTCCACCCGCTCCTCGCGCGACGCCTGCTTCGTTGAGGTCGATTCAGCAAGCACATCTAACGGCGCGAACGTACAGCAGTGGGGCATGACCTACAGCAAGTGTCAGGTATGGCAGGCTGAGACCGTCACCACAACAGTCACCACCACCACCGAGACCACCACGACCACTACGACGACTACCGCGGCTGAGACTTCCTCGACCCTCCCCGACACCACGCTGACCTCCCCCTATGAGACCACCGTGCAGACCGAGGCTCCCAAGCTGAAAAAGCGTCCCGGAGACGCCAATGAGGACAGCAACGTCGATATGGCTGACGCCGTAGCGATCATGCGCTCACAGGCAGACCCCGACAGCTACTTCCTCACTCAGCAGGGCAGGATAAACGCCGACGTAACAGGCGGCAGTGACGGCGTCACCAATGCTGACGCGCTCTTTATCCAGCGCTATGAGGCAGGACTTGAGGAGCTCCCGCCCGTTGAATACTACGACCCCGTCGTTATCACCACCCAGTCCACCGCCCCCCAGACTACAACGACCGAGACCACAGTCACCACATCCGCCGACCCCTATGCAGGTTACTACTTCGCGGTAGACCAGACATGGGATGACGGCTGGGCTGAGTCCAACAACGAGGGCTTCACCAAGACCGAAGCCTCAATGGGCAGGACAGACAACATCGGCTTCGTGAACCTCAATAACGTCGAGGGCAGCAGCATTACCTTCACGGTCGAGACTGAACAGGACGGCAACTACTACACTGCCATCGGATTTGCGAACGGCTCAGAAGTTGACAGGAAGACGAGAGTCTATGTTAACGGCAATACGCAGGAATACTGGCTCCAGTCGTTCACAGGCACAGGCAGCTGGACTACATGGCTGCAGGTGGGGATAGTCCTCCCGCTCAGAGCCGGACAGAACACCATACAGTTCGTCTCGGCAGTATCCGAGGGCGGACCCAACTTCGATTACATCACACTCGCGCTCACCGACGAGCCTATCGCAGAGATATACGATCCCAGCTCCGACCCGCTGAACACTGAAACTGATAACCGCGTGATATACATCGCCGGCGACTCAACAGTACAGACCTACAGGGAGAGCTACGCGCCGCAGCAGGGCTGGGGCTGCTACCTCGGCGACTACTTCAATGAAGGCGTTACGGTCGCTAACCACTCTATCGCGGGACGCAGCTCCAAGTCGTTCTACGATCAGGGAAGATTCGCCGCGATAACTGACAATCTCAAGCCTGGCGACTACGTTATGATACAGTTCGCGATAAACGACGCCGACTACTCCAAGGAGGAGCGCTATGCTCCCGTCTGCGGCGATGTCAATAACCCGGCCGAGGGCTCCTATGAGTGGTACATGACCTCCTTCATCAAGGATACTATCTCCAAGGGCGCGACCCCGATACTCGTGACAACAGTCATCGGCATGAAGGCGTACTCCAACGGCAAGTTCGTGAACAGCTACACCAACTACTGCGACGCCTGCAAGCAGCTCGCAGCGAAGTATTACATTCCCTGCATCGACCTCAACACCATCATGGTGAACCACTACAACAGCATCGGCTACGACGCTGCCAAGCTCTACCACCTCATCGGCGTGGTCGAGGGCTCGACTGACGGCACACACTTCTGCGAGACAGGAGCGAACGTTGTCGCAGGACTCGTCGCGAAGGCAGTCAAGGACCAGCAGATAGCAGGTCTGTCCGGCTATGTAAAGTAATTACAAAAAAGGAGTCCGTTTTGGACTCCTTTTTTCACTCAAAAGCACTTGCAAAAAACAGTGAAATGTGGCATAATAAGAGAGTAAAACGTAGAACTCGGCAGCCGCTGCCGTAAATGCGGCGAATTAAGGAGGTATTATGGCAAATCAGCTCTGTATCGTGCTTGATTTCGGCGGACAGTACAACCAGCTCATCGCAAGGCGTGTGCGTGAGTGCGGCGTTTACTGTGAGATCAAGAGATTTGACACCCCCATTGACGAGATAAAGGCGCTCGACCCCAAGGGAATAATCTTCACCGGCGGACCCAACAGCGTTTACGACGAGACATCCCCGCACATCTCGAAGGAGATATTCGACATCGGCGTGCCGATACTCGGTATCTGCTACGGCTGCCAGCTCATGGCATACACCCTCGGAGGAGCGGTCGAGAGCTGCGAGAAGAGCGAGTACGGAAAGATAGAGGTAACGCACAGCGGAAGCGGAGTGCTGTTCGGCGGCGTGCCGGAAAAGAGCGTCGTATGGATGAGCCATACCGACTATGTCAGCAAGCTGCCCGAGGGCTTCACAGTTACCGCACATTCGGACGACTGCCCGTGTGCAGCGTTCGAGAACAAGGAGAGAAAGCTCCACGCGGTACAGTTCCACCCGGAGGTGACACACAGCCAGTTCGGACGCGAGATACTCCATAACTTCCTTTATGACGTATGCGGCTTCACCGGTGACTGGGTAATGGACGACTTCATCGAGACCACGGTCGCGAAGCTCCGCGAGCAGATAGGCGACAAGAAGGTCATACTCGGACTGTCGGGCGGCGTGGATTCGTCCGTAGCGGCGGGACTTCTCAGCCGCGCGGTCGGCAAGCAGCTGACCTGCGTATTCGTGGATCAGGGACTCATGCGCAAGGACGAGGGAGACTTCGTTGAGGAGACCTTCACGAAGCTGTTCGACATGAACTTTGTCCGCGTGAACTGCAAGGACAAGTTCCTGAAGGAGCTCAAGGGCGTGACCGACCCCGAGCAGAAGAGAAAGATAATCGGTACAGAGTTCTACAACGTTTTCTGGAACAAGATCCGCGAGGAGGGCGCTCAGGGCTTCTTCGCGCAGGGAACGATATACCCTGACCGTATCGAGTCCGGCAAGGGCGCGAAGGCAGGACAGGGCAGCACAGCTGTCATCAAGACCCACCACAACATGGTAAAAATGCCCGACGACATAAAGTTTGAGGGCACGATAGAGCCGCTCGCGGATCTGTTCAAGGACGAGGTCAGGGCAGTCGGCGAGAAGCTGGGCATACCGCACGAGCTGGTGTGGAGACAGCCGTTCCCGGGACCGGGTCTCGGCGTTCGTATCATCGGTGAAATCACCGAAGAAAAGATCAAGATACTTCAGGAGGCTGACGCAGTCTTCCGCGACGAGATACATAAGAGCGGCATCGAGAGCGAGCTGAAGCAGTTCTTCGCGGTTCTCCCGGACGTACACACCGTGGGCGTCATGGGCGACCACCGCACCTACGACCACCTTATCGCGATACGCGCAGTGACCACCGACGACTTCATGACCGCAGACTGGGCGCGTATACCTTACGACGTGCTGGCGCGTGTGTCGAACCGCCTGTGTAATGAGGTCGACCACGTCAACCGCGTAGTGTACGATATCACTTCGAAGCCGCCCGGAACGGTGGAGTGGGAATAAACGCCGAAGCGCTGCCGGCGGCAGGAGGAGCGAGGCGTTTATTGCGCAGCGGTCGGAATGTCCAAGCGAAGGCGCAGGAGATTCCGGGAACCGCAAGTGGGTACAACTTAATTTGAGCGCTGCCAGCGGCAGACGCTCCCTCAACATTCCCCTCATACAAAAATAAAAGCTGACCGTCAAGGTCAGCTTTTTCATTTACTAAGAACAATATGAGCAATATCCCCCGGCTTTTCGGCGAGGAAGTCCGCCCCGGCAGACGTCAGCTCGCCGCGCCCGCGGAATCCCCAGACGCACCCCACAGACGTCAGCCCCGCGTTCTGCGCGGTCATGATGTCAACGGCGCTGTCACCGACCATGAACGCACTCCCCACGTCCGGGAGCCCAATCATTATCTCACGGATTATCGCGGTATCCGGTTTTTTCGGACGCTCCCCGCACCCGCCCAGCACCTTCACGAACTGCACCTCCGGGAGCAGCGCAGAGACGATCTCCCGCGCGAAGACCTGCGGCTTATTGGTCGCAACAGCAAGAGTAACTTTGCCCTCCGCGAGCCGCGCCAGCATTTCGCGTGTGCCGTCGTAAAGCGATGTTTTGTCGAGGTAATGTGCACCGTAGTACTCGCTGAACAGCCCGTGCAGGCGCTCAGCCTCGTGCTTCCTGCCTTCGGGGAGCGCACGCTCACAGAGCTTCATCGCGCCGTTCCCGACGAAATACCGGTACTCGTCGTATGTGTGCTCCGGACAGCCCATGACCCGCAGGCCGTAGTTCGTCGCGTCCGCAAGGTCAGCGAGAGTATCCGCGAGAGTGCCGTCGAGGTCGAAAATCGCGAGCGTCATGGCTGTCTCCTTTCAAACGGACGGTCGAACGAGCCGATCTCGATGAGGTTCCCCTCGGGGTCGGCGATGTAGCAGGTACGCTGTCCCCACGGCTCCGTTGTCGGCTCAAGGACAGGCTCCGCACCGAGCTCCACTGCTTTCGCGAACTGCTCGTCCACCTCCGCGAAGGTATCGACGTACAACGCAAGCTCAGAGTGACCGTTCAGCCCGCGGACGTACTCATATTTCCGGCTCGTCATGCTTTCGAAATCGCTCCTGCGGTAGAGCATGAACAGCGTGCCGTCCTTGATGAGGTACACGTTCGCCGCGTTCTCAGCTTCCTTTATCTCAAACCCGAGCACGTCGCGGTAGAAGCGTATCATCGCGCCCATATCTTCCACGAATAACCCGAATCCGTCAAGTCTCATACCGCACCTCCGTTATATCCTTGTCGCCAGCAGCTCCGAGTATTTGTTTCTGAACTGCTCGAACCTGTCTTCGTCGATAGCCTCGCGTATTTTCTCGGTGAGTGTGTTGTAGAAGTAGAGATTGTGCTGCACCGCAAGGCGTCCTGCGAGCTGTTCGTTCGCCTTGAACAGATGACGTATGTACGCGCGAGAGAAATTCCTGCACGTCGGACAGTCGCACTGTTCGTCCACGGGACGCGGGTCGGTCTCGTAGCACTTGTTCCCGAGGTGCATTATGCCGCTCCATGTGAAGACCGTCGCATGACGCGCGTTGCGGCTCGGCATGACACAGTCGAACATATCAATGCCGCGAGCCACAGCCTCGATTATATTCGACGGCGTACCCACACCCATGAGGTAGCGTGGCTTGTGCTCTGGCATGAACGGCTCAACTACGTCGATGATACGGTACATCTCCTCCGTCGCCTCACCGACCGCCAGACCGCCTATCGCGTAGCCGTCGAGGTCGAGCTTAGCTATCTCCTCCATGTGCTGTATGCGCAGGTCGTCGAAGGTCGAGCCCTGATTTATGCCGAAGAGCATTTGCTTATTGTTTATCGTGTCCGGCAGGGAATTGAGCCTTGCCATTTCGTCGCGGCAGCGAATCAGCCACCTCGTCGTGCGCTCGACCGAAGCCTTGACGTACTTGTATGGCGCAGGATTCTCCACGCACTCGTCGAACGCCATAGCGATAGTAGAGCCGAGGTTCGACTGTATCTGCATACTCTCCTCCGGACCCATGAAAATGCGGCGCCCGTCGATGTGCGACGCGAAGTAGACTCCCTCCTCCTTTATCTTGCGGAGCTTCGCGAGGGAGAACACCTGGAACCCGCCGCTGTCGGTGAGAATGGGCTTGGCCCAGTTCATGAACTTATGCAGACCGCCCATCTGCTTGATGATATGGTCGCCGGGGCGGAGGTGGAGGTGGTAGGTGTTGCAGAGCTCGACCTGAGTTTTCAGCCCCTTGAGGTCAACGGACGAGATACCGCCCTTGATAGCGGCGGCAGTCCCGACGTTCATGAAGCACGGTGTCTGGAAGGTGCCGTGAACGGTCTCGAACTGGCCGCGTCTTGCCCTGCCGTTTTTCTTGAAAAGTGTGTACATAAAGCCTCCTTGATCTGTTG
>JAEELF010000016.1 GCA_016288815.1 Ruminococcus sp. | reverse complement strand
TTTATAATGACGAAAACCGCAGCAGCTGCTGCGATAACCAGCAATTCGTCTCTTGTCATAGGATCACTCCTTTTTGCCGTTACAGCTCTGCGCGGAACAATGCAGCGGTGATATTGTCGCTTTCGTTCCTGCTTTTGACTGTCTCTATGAGTCTGCGGAGCTGTGACTTCATAGCTGATCTGTCGGGTGTTTTTTCGGGAGAAGTCTCCTCGAAAAGCTCCTTTTCCGTAAGCACATGGCGGAAACCGTCGGAGCATACCATAAAGTTTGTGTTTTTTTCAAAGGTGCCCAGTCTTACCTCGGGAGCGACCTCTCCCGTTACGCCTATGCACTGTACGAGGGCGTTCCTTCTCGGGTCGGTGAGAGCCTCCTCGGGAGTCATTTTGCCCATTTTCACAGCGCGGTTGACGAAGGTGTGGTCGTCGGTTATCTGGCTGAGCTTGTCGGATATCCTGTATATCCTGCTGTCGCCCACATGGAAGGTCATGAAGCCGTTATTGACGGCGACGAGGCCTGTTGCGGTAGTACCCAGCTGTATGCCGTTGTGAGCGCCGTAGTCCATGAGTATGGCGTTGAGCCTTCTCAGGCGGCTGATGACGTTTCTTGCGGCAGTTTTCCAGTCCCAGTCGGGAAGCTCGAAGGGAAGCTCCGCATCGAACCATTCAGCGAAGCTCCTGACCACCTCTGCGCTGGCAAGCTCTCCCCGTGAGAGACCGCCCATGCCGTCGCACACCAGTACCAGAGCCGCCTTGCCCGTGGCGGTGTTTGCGGTCTTGACGCAGACGCTGTCCTGATTTATCTTCTTTGAGATACCGATATCGGTATCGCAGGCAGTGATGTAATCCATAATTACCCCCAAAGGGCGGTATCAACCGTCGATAAAGTCGAATTCCTCGTCGGAAAGCTTCAGCACGTCGCCGCTTTTCAGCTTTATCTCTCTGTCGGGAAGAACGGGAGTGCCGTTTATATATGTCCTGTTGGTGGAGTTGTTGTCCTCTACGAAGCAGGAGCCGTTGCGGGTGTAGATAGTGGCGTGGAGGCGGCTGACAGTTCTGTTCTCTGTGACGCAGAAGTCAACGCGGTCGCGCTCCTTGCCTATTCTGAAAACGGGCTTGTCGATGTTGACGGTAACGCCCGTTGCGCGTCTTGTGAGAGTGGGATATTTCACCACCGGTCTCGGGATATCCCTCTTTTTCAGCTCGGGAACTGCACTTGGTCTCTCCTCGGTGAGTGAGGGGATTATCTTGGGTTCGGGGAGCTTAGGCTCCTCGGTGTGCATGAACTCCTGAGAGCCGCGGTTTATCTCGTTGATTATAGCCTGAGCGGTGTTCTGCGGAGCTGCCTGACGGGGCTGCTCAGCCACTCTTGCAGCCTCGTGACGGCTGAACTCGGGTCTTGCCTTAGGCTGAGGAGCGGCAGGTCTTGCCGAGGGCTGTGATGATACGGGTCTTGCTGTTGCTTTAGGTGCAGGCACCGCATCGGGAGCTTCCCTGCGGATATATTCCATAGCCTCTCCCACGGTGAAGCCGTCGGCGCGGCAGATGAAGTTCATAAAGCCGTCAACGCTGTGAAAGTCCTCCTTGGACTTGTATTCCGCATAGGTGGATATCCTGCGGAGGCAGTTGACGATGCCGTCGTTAGTGCTCTCGTTGTACCAGATGGGGAGGTAGAAAAGCCACATCTCCTTCCGCTCGGTATCGAAGGTGATGAAGTTGGGGTCGAGAACGATATTGGGCATATTGAAGCCGCAGGTAGCAGCTGTGTCCATAATTGTGAGAAGCTCCGCAACGATACGGTAGTAAAGCTCCTTGTCAACGCCGTGCTTCAGCACGTTTATAAGGGGGACGCCCTGAGCGCCCGTGTATTCTATCTTATCGGGAGCCGAGAATGCAGGCGTCAGCCAGCCCTTGATACGGTTGTCGGTAAAATATCTGTATTCTGCTTCATTGAGGGTCTCGCTGCCTGTAAAACGGCAGTGTATGCAAACGCCGCCGGTCTTTTCCGAAAATTTCAGCTTAGCCATAGTCTTCTCCCTTCTGCTCATTCTTATACAACAATTATACAATATTCTTCCTGTCAAGTCAAGGGAAAGGAGCCATATATAACAAATGAGTTTAAAATGCAGAGAAGTCCGCAAAAAACAAAGAGCCCCGAGCGTCCGTAAGGACGTCCGGGGCTGAAGCTCTTATTCCGGAAGGAGCATTACTTGCTGCTCTTTGCTTCCTTTTCTTTCTTTGCCTTCTTGTTCTTCCACCATGACCATGTAACAGGTGCAACGAAGAGTGACGAGAAGGTACCTGAGATAAGACCCATCATCAGCGGTACAGAGAAGCTGAGGAGCGAATCATATCCTGTTACCAGAACTACGATAGTAACGATGAGCATTGTGCCGATAGTTGTTACCGATGTTCTGATAGAACGTGTAAGCGACTGTGTGCAGCTTACATTGATAAGCTCGTTAAGAGAAGCCTTGGGCATGAGCTTGCGGTTCTCTCTGATTCTGTCGTAGATAACGATGGTGTTGTTGATAGAGTAACCGAGTATGGTGAGGAATACGGCAACGATGTTTGAGTCGATGCTGAAACCGCATACAACGGTAGTTGTGAACGCTACCAGGAGGTCCAGGCAGAGTGCGAAGATGGAGCATACGCCTGCGGACCAGCCGCCGATGTTTCTGAATCGGATAGCGATGTAGATGATAACGATGAGAGCTGCAAAGAGCACTGCGATGAGGCACTTGAGCAGGAACTCGTGTCCTGATGTAGGACTTACATCGTTTGAATCGTAGATCTCAAGAGCGTTATCGGGGAACTTCTCTCTGAGAGTCGAGGTGAGCTCTGTCTGTCTGTCGGCAGTGAGTCCCTCCTCTGAGGTGAAGGAGATGGTGATCTGCTTTCCGCCAGAATCAAGGCTTTCGCCCTTTCTTACGATAACGGATGAGCCCACGATGTCCTTTACGTTTGAAGCAACGTCGTTGGTGTTGATGTCGCCCTGGTAAGTATAGGTGATAAGAGTACCGCCCTTGAACTCGATAGCCAGGTGAACTCCTCTGATAATGATACCGGCAACCAGTGCAAGAACTACGCATATAGCGATAGTAAGTATCATTTTCTTCTTGGAACAGAAGTCGTAAACCTTACCTGTTACAGCAGGAGCAGTATTTGCCTGGGAATTTGTCTTTTTCTTGCTCATGCCTGATCACCTCCGTAAAGTTTTCTGTTCTGGAATCCCTTGAACTTGGACAGAGATGTTACCATAAGTCTTGAAGCGAATACGCCGAACACGAAGTTGCAGATAACGCCGGCGAGAAGTGTGAAGCCGAATGAGTAAACAACGCCCTCAGCAGTAGCGCCGAAGAAGGCGAATACAGTGCTGTTGAGTATCTTTGAGAAGAAGCTTGAGGGAACGCCGAATGCACCCATAA
>JAEELF010000015.1 GCA_016288815.1 Ruminococcus sp. | reverse complement strand
TAGCACGGCCGAGAGCAACTCTCTGGCGCTGACCACCGGACATAGCCTTCGGCTTTCTGTCGAGGAGGTGTGTAAGGTCGAGGATCTTAGCAGCCTCGTTTACCTTTCTCTCTATCTCATCCTTCGGAACCTTGCGGAGCTTGAGTCCAAAAGCCATGTTATCGAAAACTGTCATATGCGGGTACAGAGCGTAGTTCTGGAAAACCATTGCGATATCTCTGTCCTTGGGAGCGATATCGTTAACGAGGCGGTCGCCGATGTAAAGCTCACCCTCGGAGATCTCCTCAAGACCAGCGATCATTCGGAGAGTTGTAGACTTTCCGCAGCCGGAAGGTCCAACGAGAACGATAAACTCCTTATCTCTTATCTCTAAATTAACATCAGAAACAGCAACAACGCCGCCCGGATATTTCTTATAAATGCCTTTAAGTGTTAAGCCTGCCATTTAAATCCAGTCCTCCAATTCAATTTTGTGCTGATACCTGTTCTGCACACTATCAGCTATATTAATATAATATCAAACTTTGATAAAATTTTCAAGATGTTAAATTGCCAAAGTTACAATTGGTTATTTATTAAAATTGCCGATAAATTGTCATGAAAACCGCTGCAAACGGTGTCAAAATCAGGCTCCGAAAACAAATTTTCAACATCTTTGTGCAATAATTCCATACACTCCCCGACCCGCAATTTTTCGGGAAGTATGAGCCCTCCAAGTGAAATTCTTGCAAGCCTTTCCACATGGTTTTCAACACTGGCGAACATACGCTTCACCTGATGATATTTTCCCTCATAAAGCTGTATAAATGCCAGTTTATCGCTGTATTCCATATTTCTCACGCGAGCGGGCAGACACTTGTCCCCGTCCGCCAAAACAATACCGTTTTTGAATATGTCAATATATTTACTTTCAAAAGGTCTGGCAAGTTTCACAATATATATCTTAGGGATATGGTGCCTCGGAGAGAGCATTCTGTGGGCGAGCGCGCCGTCGTCGGTAATGAGCAGTGCGCCGAGGGAATCCTTGTCGAGGCGGCCTGCAGGAAACATACCTTTTGTGCGTAATTCCGGCGGTATCAGGCTCATGACGGTCTCGCCGTCCTTCTCGTCTGTAGAGCAAACATACCCGTCGGGCTTGTTGAGGAGGAGGTACCTGAACCTCTGTGCGGAGACCTCCTGACCGCACACGCAGACCGCGTCGGCGTCGGGGTCTATCTTCGCGTCGGAACGCTTTGCGGGGGAGCCGTTGAGGGTTATCTTCCCCTTTGCCGCGAGGGACTTTATCTCGCTGCGGGAGTATTCAGTTCGCTCAGAGATGAACTTGTCGAGGCGTATCTGTGGCATGGCGGCTCCTTTCAATGATGGGATTCCAAAGGGTACCTGACCTAACCGGTCCGTCCCCTCTGTCCTTCGGACATCTCCCCACACTGTGGGGAGTCACCCTTTGGCGAAGTCCAGAGGCAGCGCCCTGCGAGAGAGGGCGTTCCCTTGTTCAGCAGCGTACAGCTTTCTCTGCGACCGGTGACGGTCGCACACATTTGAACGACTTTATCATACTTTTCGCATAATCCTGTTTCTCCCGTACTATAATATGGTAGACAAGGAGGTCTTCCAATGAACCGGAAAAATATCATAACTTTCGTCTCAGCCGCGGCATTCGTGACTGCTGCCGTACTGCTCTTCCCAGAGCGCACCGACCCGCACAGAGTCCCCGAGAGCGCCCACGTTGCCGCCGCGACCGTCAGCGACCGCATCGACTACTTCGCCTCGCACGGCTGGGAGGTCGAGGAGATCGCCGGCAGAGCCGTCACTATCCCCACCGATTTTTCCCAGGTCTACGAGGAATACGCTGCCCTCCAGGACAAACAGGGTCTCCCGCTCCGTGAGTACGCCGGACGCAACGCCGAGCTCTACGTCTACGAGGTAAAAAACTACAGCCCCGAAAGCAGAAAAATGCTCGCGGAGCTGCTTGTCTGTGATGACACTGCCATAGCCTCAATGGTCTACAGCGAGGACGGAGGCTCGCTCCGCCTTGCAGTCAGTTAAAACAGCTTTATCAGCTCGCCGATGAAGGGAAGTCTTACTGCATAGCCCCTTGTTACGCCGACGATGAGCACGATAACTACTGCGAGAACTGCAAGTCCGATAGCCGCACCTAAAATGATGCCGAGGATCGGTATGAAGCCCAGTATCTTTGCAACTACGCCCACGATAGCCTCAGCGATGAACAGGGTGAGTATCTGGTTGGCGTGGAATCTTGTATAATTTGAAGCGCTGTCCTTTACGATCGGCACAAAGAACAGGAAGGAGAAGAAGTAGCAGATTGCCACCAATCCCATGTATTCCTTTGAGTCCTTTTCCTCAAAGCTGTTCTGTGCGCTGACGTCATTGTACTTTTCAAGTATCTGATCCATTTTTGTTTTCCTCCGTTATTGTATTTATTTTATCGGATGCTCCGGCTTCCGATATATCCTCAAATTCGCTTATCGCCGCAACGAAGCTTTCGATGTCGGTGAAATCCTCGTATACCGAGGCAAAGCGTACATAGGCTATGGGATCGATCTCCCTGAGCCTGTTGAGCACGAGCTCGCCGATCTCCTTTGAGCCGGCAATGGTCCGCAGCTCGTTCGCGAAGTAATTCTCGACGTAATCGGCTATCTCCGAGACCTGATCTATGGTGACGGGTCTCTTTTTTATTGCCGAGAATACGCCCTTTATCAGCTTGTTGCGGTCGAAGGTCTCGTAGGTACCGTCGCGCTTTTCGACCATGAGGAGCGGGAGCTCCACCATTTCGTATGTGGTGAACCTGCCGCGGCACTTCATGCATTCTCTGCGCCGTCTTATCTTCTCGTCAGCCGGACGCGAATCCGTTACCTTTGAATCCTCATATCCGCAGAACGGACACTTCATATATTCTGCTGCTCCTTTTGTCTTTATCTCTGCGCATCACTTTCCGCGCCTGTCATGCTGCACAGTATATTATAGCTCGAAACGAGGTCGGATATGCCCTTCCAGCCGTTCCGGTAGAGCTCCAGTATCACCGCGCAGTCCGGATTGAGTTCATTCAGCCTGTCAAAGAACCTCCTGAACTGGAATCTTCCCTTTCCTATCAGCAGACAGTCCCCGAGCTCGCCCGAATCGCTTATGTGGACGTGCTTCACGGACTTTCCCGCAGCCTCAAGGAAGCTGAAAGGTGTCTCGCCTGAGCGGATAGCCTGCTTTGTGTCGAGCACGAAGGAAAAGTCGTCCCCGAGCATTTTCGCTATATCGCGTATGAACGCCGACGAGCCGCTCTGGCAGCGTGAGACGTTCTCCACAGCAACGTCCACCCCGAACTCTCTCCCGAGCTCCTTCAGCCTCATGTACCTCTCGCAGTACAGCTCCTTGCCGCGGTCAGCCTTGCCGCCGTGGAACACGAAGACGTCCGCACCGACAGTATTCATGAACCTGAAATACAGCTTGTAGTATTCGAGTATATCGCTCAGTCTGCGCTCGTAGTCCGAAAAGAACATCTGCTGCTCTATCTCGCAGGTGAACGGGTGGACCGAGGGACATTTCATGTCGAAGCGTCTGAGCATATTCGCAACGCCGTGCGCGAAGCCTTTTTTCAGCTCCGAATGCGTATTTATGAACACCTCAACGCACGAAATGCCGTTGACTGCAAGATCGTAAAGCGCCTCTTCGAGCGGTTTTGGATAAAGGCAAGCCGTCGAAACGCCCGCGACCATGCTCTGACCTCCCTCTTCCGGATAATTTCCATATGTAATTATATCACAGTTCCTGATAAATTGCAATATTTCCGCGAAAATTTTCTCACTCTCCCCGCGCCGCGCGAATATAATGTTCGTGGAGGTGTGTGCAATGCTCAGAGAGATAACTCTCGCCCTCATCGTGAGCCTCGATACATACCTCGCGGCGGCGGCATATTCCGGCAGCAGGATACGCATTCCAGCGCTGTCTGCGGGCGTCATCTCGCTCGTCTGCGCCGCCGTGCTCGGTGTGTCCCTCGCGCTTTCCGACTGGCTCTCGGAACTTGTCCCTGCCGCGCTCTGCCGGCGGCTCGGCGTAGCAATAATGACGTCTATCGGCGCGGTCATCATCATGAAAAGCGTTATCCGCACACTTTTGCGGAGATTTTCGGATAAGGGGACTTTTTCCCTTAAAATAGGAGAATTCTGCCTTGCGGTGCGTCTCTGGCTCGACGAGACCGCCGCCGACATCGACCACTCACAGACACTCTCCCCCACAGAAGCCGCAGCCCTCGCCCTCGCGAGCTCGCTCGATTCAGCAGCTGCCGGACTGAGCTCCGGCTGTTCGGAGATACGTCCGCTCAGCACCGCGTTGTTCACGTTCATCGTAGGATATATAGCCATTTTCGCCGGCTCAAGGACCGGCAGCCGCCTCCCCGCTGAGCTCTCATGGCTCTCCGGTACCCTGCTGATATTGTTTGCCTTCTTCCTGTGAATAGTTGTGTCTGCGACGCATTAAAAATGGGGACGCCGTCCCCAAGCCCCTGCCAAATGGTACAGGTACCCTTTGGAAACCCACTGTCAAAAAATCCCATGCCATACCCCAAAGATTTTAACAGGGTATGGCATGGGATTTTTTCATAATGGGATTCTAAAGGGAATCTATTCCCTTTAGCGGGAGTTTGAGGGCAGAG
>JAEELF010000014.1 GCA_016288815.1 Ruminococcus sp. | reverse complement strand
GGACCAACAGGCGGTGCAGGAGTAGCCTTTCCTGCTGCGATCTGAAGCTTAATGTAGCCAACTACTTTCTGTGCCATGTATTCGCACCTCCATAAATGTGGTAAATGGCGAGGCAAGAATTATTTTACCTCTCCCACTGAAGTCTCTGCGGACTTCTTTTGACCTATGTTGACGGGAAAACCGTCAGTCCTCCACCTTCACTACCTGATTGATAGGGAGCGTAGTGGGGGTCTCACGACCGAACATCGAGACGAGAAGGTCTACGCTGCGGTCTTCGAGATTGATGTTCTGAACTTCGCCGACGAAGCCGTCCATAGCGGTACCTGAGATCTGCACCTTATCTCCGACCTTGAAATTGACCTCGACGCTTGATACGTCGATACCGAAGAGGGATTCTACCTCCTTATCGGTAAGGGGAGTGGGCTCAGACGCGGGACCGACGAAGCCTGTGCAGCCTCTGGTATTTCTTACGACATACCATGAATCGTCAGTAACTATCATTTTGACAAGAACATAGCCGGGATAGGTCTTGCGCTCTATCTCCTTGGTCTTGCCGTCGGTGATCTCGGTCACCTTTTCTGTAGGAACTCTAACCTCCTGTATAAGGTCATGCAGCTTACGGTTTTCCACGACCTTTTCGATATTCTGAGCTACCTTGTTCTCGTAGCCTGAATAGGTGTGGATAACATACCACTTACCTGCTTCTGACATAACAGTTCCTCCTTAGACTTCCATTGGCTCAGCGGTAGATGAGACGGAGAAGGGCGAGGAAGCCCTCATCGAGCAGACCCACGAGAACGGCTGAAAGAGCGATAACTCCGAGAACGACGGAGGTATTGTTAACAACTGTCTTTCTGGTCGGCCATACTACCTTCTTGAACTCTGTTTTGAGATCCTTGAACCACTTGCCGAGCTTGCCCGGCTGTTTTTTCTCGGACTTCTTTTCCGAAGTATTATCCTTAGCCATCAGTAATACTCCTTCCGATCACTTTGTTTCTCTGTGAAGAGTGTGCTTTCTG
Source organism: Ruminococcus sp. (assembly GCA_016288815.1). Classification (GTDB taxonomy): domain Bacteria; phylum Bacillota; class Clostridia; order Oscillospirales; family Ruminococcaceae; genus Ruminococcus. Next base: position 21,974 of record JAEELF010000014.1, on the reverse strand, counting down.
CAGAACTTGCAATGCTTCATCATTTCGATTCTGTCAGGATCGTTCTTCTTGTTCTTCTTGGAAACATAGTTGCGCTGCTTGCACTCGGTACAAGCTAAAGTCACCTTTACTCTCATATCGGCACCTCCTGATTTAGTACTTCCTCCGTCGTGCGGAGGTAGGTCGTTTGCCTCCCTCGCTGCGGGAATGTCCGGCGAAAAATAGAGCCGCGGCGGACAAATGGCAGGGGCAAAAAAATAGTACCCCATAACGAGGTACAAACATTATAACATATAAAAAGCGGCTTGTCAAGTAGTTTTGCGAATTTTCCGGACAAGCCGCGATATTTTATTTTGAAGTGATGAGTGTGGGGTCAACGAGCTGAGCAGCGCTGAGTACGATTATCTTCCAGCCGCCGTTGCCGACGTTCACAGCGCACCACGTCTCCGGCGACTCCGCGGAGCCCTTCGAGCCGACGTACTGTATAGTGAGCGACACCTCGTAAGCCTCTGTGATCTCGAGCTTCTTGAGGTCGTAGCCCTGCTCCTGAGCGAGGTATTTGAAGTAGTCCGAGGCAGCGGTCTTCTGCTCCTCGGTGAGCTCAGTGGAGGAGACTTCGCCCTTGATAGACGCCTGAACGTCATCTCCGAGCTCAGCGATGTACTCATTCCTGAGTCCAGCAAGGAAGGAATCCGCGCTGGAGGCAGTCGTGCTGAACTTGCCGTCGCGCTGCATGATACCGACGAGAGCATCGGGGTACTGAAGGGAGACATACTGAGCCCCGTCAGCCTCATTCATGGATTTTATCAGATTGTCGAGCGTCTCCTGGTAGGTGTCGGCTTTGGTGAGAACGTAGCTCTGACCGTCCGAGCCGGACTTGTTCCCGCAGGAGCATAACGCGCAGAGCATGGCGAGGCACGCGAGCGCTATAGTAAGGAACCTTTTCATATTTACCTCCGTATTTTCTGTAATGACCACATTATTATAGCACGCATGCCGGGAGATGTCAAGCGCGGAGCGCCTATCCCCTTGACAAACCTCCGGAAACGTGCTAAAATATGAAAATGAAAACCATTTTCAAATCGGAGGACGAAAATGAAACGGGATTCCGGCTACAATACACGACAAAAGGAAAAGCTCCTCGACTACCTCGTCAGCAACAAGGACCGCCACACCAGCGTGCAGGAGATCAGCAGTTTCCTTGCAGCTGAGGGCTCGCCCGTCGGCACGGCGACTATCTACCGTCAGCTCGACAAGCTCGTCGAGAGCGGCGAGGTGCGCAAGTACTCCTTCGACGGCAAGACCGGCGCGTGCTACCAGTACATCGGCGACGGCGCCTGCCGCGAGCATTTCCACCTCAAATGCCTGCGCTGCGGAAAGCTCATACACCTCAACTGCGAGCATTTATCGGGACTGAACGAGCATATCCTCGAGCACCACGGCTTCACCGTAGACCCCGCCCAGACCGTATTCTACGGCGTTTGCGCTGATTGCGCGGGAGGATCGCGATGAGAAGGCTCCTTTGTATAGTAATGTGCGCGGTGCTCGCGTGCGGAGCGCTCTGCGGCTGCGAGCCGTACCGGAAAGGTGACAGGCTCAGCATCGTCACTACGAGCTTCCCGCCGTATGACTTCGCGAGAGCGGTCGCGGGAGACTCCGCGGACATCACCATGCTGCTGAGTCCGGGCGCCGAGGCGCACTCCTACGAGCCCACGCCCCTCGACATCGCTAAGATACAGCAGTGCGACGTCTTCGTCTGCATCGGCGGTGAGGGCGAGGTCTGGGTCGATAAGATACTTGACTCCCTCGACACCTCCGACATGACCGTGATATGCCTGTTCGACTACGTCCAGCCGCTCGCGGAGGAGGAGGTCGAGGGCGCCTCCCCGGACGGACACCGCCACCACGACCACGATGACCATGACGATGACGAAGCATTTGACCATATCCACGACGAAGTCCTCGCTGCCGCCGAGGAGGACGCGGAGTTCGACGAGCACATCTGGACGTCCCCGCGCAACGCGATACTCTGCGTGAACGGCGTCGCTGAGGCTATGTGCGGACGCACGCCCGATTCAGCTGAGCTCTACCGCGCGAACGCCGCGGACTACACCTCGCAGCTTGAGCAGCTCGACCGCGAGTTCTATGAAATGGTGCAGAGTTCGCCGAAGAACACTATAATAGTGGGGGACAGGTTCCCGTTCCGTTATCTCGCCCACGACTACGGACTGCGCTACTACGCGGCATTCAGCGGGTGCAGTTCGGAGTCCGAGCCCGGCGTGTACACAATGGCGTTCCTGATAAACGAGATACTCGAGCACGACATCGACACCGTATTCTACCTCGAATTCTCGACCAAAAAGCTCGCGGAGAAGCTGTGCTCCGCCACCGGTGCGGAAATGCTCCCGCTTTATTCCTGCCACAACGTCACCAAGGCTGACTTCGAGAGCGGAGTCACCTACATCGACCTTATGAAGACAGATCTTAACAATATGAGGGAGGCGCTCAATTGAAGACCATACTCGAATGCAAGGACCTGACAGCGAGCTACGACGGCGTTAACGTCATCGAGGGGCTGTCATTCAGAATAAACGAAGGCGACTATCTGTGCATTCTCGGCGAGAACGGCTCAGGCAAGAGCACGCTGATAAAGTGTCTGCTCGGCATCAAGCCCGCCGACAAAGGCTCGATAGTCATGGGGGACGGCTTGAAGCCCACGGACATCGGCTATCTGCCGCAGCACACCGACCTCCAGAAGGGCTTCCCCGCGACAGTCGGGGAGGTAGTCATCAGCGGCTGCCTCGGCAGAAGGGGACTGCGCCCGTTCTATTCGTTCAAGGAGAAAAAGACCGCCCGCGAGGCGATGGAGCGTCTCGGTATCGCGGACCTCGCAGAGCGCAGCTGCCGCGACCTCTCCGGCGGTCAGCAGCAGAGGATGTTCCTCGCGCGTGCTATGTGCGCAGCGAAAAAGCTCCTCCTCCTCGACGAGCCCGTCACAGGACTTGACCCGCAGGCTTCCGCGGAGATGTACGACCTCATCGACGAGCTCAACCACAAGGACAAGATGACCGTCATCATGGTCTCGCACGACGTCGTGAAGTCCCTCGACAGCGCGAGCCGGATACTCTGCCTGTGCTCGTGCAGCCACAGCTTCTTCGGCACCCCGAAGGAGTACGCGGGCTCGCACCTCGGCAGCAAATTGTTAGGAGAAAAGAAATGAGCGAAAATATCAGACTTATGTTCACGCCGGAATTTTTCGCGGCGATACTTCTTCCGGCACTGATCGGCGGCATCGCAGTGACGATATGCTCGTCGCTGCTCGGAGTGACGCTCGTGCTGAAGCGCTATTCGATGATAGGAGACGGACTTTCCCACATCGGCTACGGAGCGCTGTCCGTCGCGGCAGTGATGAACCTCGCCCCGCTCAAAGTCGCACTGCCTGTGGTAGTGATAGCAGCGTTCATACTGCTCCGCCTGAGCGAGAACAGCCGTCTCAGCGGCGACTCAGCGATCGCGCTCTTCTCGACTACCGCCCTCTCGATAGGCATCCTCGTCTCCTCTAAAGCAGGACTGACCAACGACGTCAGCCACTATATGTTCGGAAGCATTCTCGCGATGAGCACAGGCGACGTCGTGCTGAGCGTTATACTCTCTGTCATCGTGATACTCACGTTCATACTGCTCTATAACCGCATATTCTCCGTCACCTTCGACGAGAGCTTTGCCCGCGCGACCGGCGTGAATGCGGGCGCATACAACATGATATTCGCCGTACTGACCGCAGTTACGGTAGTCCTCGGCATGATGATGATGGGCGCACTGCTGATATCGAGCCTCATCGTTATCCCGACGCTCACCGCCATGCGCGTGTGCAGGAGCTTCCGCGGGGTAGTGCTCACGTCGGGAGCGGTATCCGTAGCGAGCTTCCTGATCGGTATGTTCGCGGCTCTCGTACTGAACACAGCCCCCGGAGCGAGCATCGTTATCGTGAACGTGATATTCTTTGTCTGCTTCACGCTTGCAGGCAGGGCATTCAGGAAGACGGGTAGATCCTGACCTCCGCGGCGGCGTCCTCGGGCTTTTCCGCGCGCGGAGAAGCTGAGGGGACGTAGATCTTCATATCATCGTCGTTCAAAAAACCTCACCTCCGCGGGATATTATCCCCTGAGCGGGGCAAAATATACACTCTGGAGCTTGGAATGAAAATATCAAAAGTACTCATCAGCCTTATCGCGGCTGAGATATTCTGCCTGTTCATCAACATAACCCTCGGCGGCACGTCAAACCCGCTCATGAGGGCAGTATGTGCGGTATGCACAGTAGGGATACTCTGCGTGCTGCTCGCGAACACAGCGATACGCGGGACGCAGGACGCCATGAAGCAGGAGCGCATAACCGGTCAGCCGCCCCGCAGGGGAGCCTCCGCAGCCGCGGGACTGCTCTCGTCGGTACCTGCGCTTGCGAGCTGGACAATGCTTCTTATCTCGAAAAACAGCGGGAAATTCGACTTCTACAAATGGCACAAGCTGATAAACGCGCCCTTCCTGCAAGTGTACAATCTCATCGAGCCGGACGCCTCCGTGAGAGCGCTCTCGGCGGGGGAGATATGGCTCATGCTGCCGCTGACATTCATTCCGGCGGCGGTCTGCCTGACGGTCTCCCTCCTGACCCGTAAGGGCTTGATAACTGCCGAAAAATAGCACGATTCGGGTATTAATCCTTGAAAAAAAGGTAACAACCGCCGCATTTTTGTGCAGTACGCCGAAAAAACCGGTTCTATGCGGAAAAAAACTCACCCGTGCTTGACAATGTGATACGAGTGTGATAAAATAACAAAAGAAATTTATTCATATTGGAGGTCAACATTATGGCATTTTGTAAATTCTGTGGTAATGAGATTCCCGACGGCACTACCTGCACCTGCGCAGGCGCTCAGGCAGCAGCTCAGGGCGATAACGCTGCAGCAGCAGTAAGCGGCGGCTATGATCCTGCTTTCGGCGGTGACGGCGCAGCAGCTCCGGCTAACGGCGTAAAGAAGCTCCTCCCTGTTATCATCGCAGCAGTAGCAGCAGTAGTTGTCATCATTCTTTTCTTCGCACTTTTCTCTGCAAAGTCTCAGGCAAAGAGCGCTCTCAAGAAGTACGTTAAGGCTTCTTACAACAAGAACGGCGCTGAGAAGGTAGTTTCCCTCACGATCCCTGACAAGCTCATCAAGGAGTACAAGAGCGACAACAAGGACGAGTACAAGGAGAGGATCGAGGACGCAAACGACGCTACGGAGGATATGCTCGAGGATTACAAGAGCATTAAGTTCAAGGAAGTTTCCGGCGTGAAGAAGCTCAAGAAGTCCCAGCTCAAGGGCGCTGAGTACGGATTCAACTCGATGGCTGAGATGTTCGATCTTGATTCCGAGGATTTCGATTTCAAGGTTTCCAAGGGCTATCAGATCAAGTACAAGGTAGAGTACAAGGACGAGGACGGCGACAAGGAGACTGAGAAGTACACAGCTTGCGTTGTCAAGGTAAAGGGCGACGGCTGGAAGGTCCTCGACGATACAACAGCTGAGGATCTCGATGATATGGCTGATATCGCTGAGGCTCTCGAAGAGTCTGAGAAGGATTCCAAGAAGAAGAAGTAATTCTTCACCGAAAAGCACATTAAGTCCGGAGTTATCTCCGGACTTTTCTTTTGTTGACAATCCCGGAAAAATATGTTACAATAATACCATAGAATCAGAACTTACAGGAGGTGTTATCATGCCGGAATGCAGGAATTGCGGCAAGCCCACCGAGACAGGCGACCTCTGTCCCGAGTGCGCAGCAGCGGAGATGTCTCCCTTCGGAGCAGCCGCCTTTGAAGCTCAGCCCACCGCTGAGATACCGCAGCCCACCCAGCCCCAGCCGGTCGCTGAGGCTCAGCCATCACCGAAGAAAAAGACCAACCCCGCCGGTATCATCGCACTGCTCGTGCTGCTTCTCGCGTTTGCGGGAGCTACGGCGTACATCGCGCTTGCATTCAGCGGGATCCTCGAATGAAAAACTCCGGACGCAATACATTTCGCCATAGTACCATTGTTCTCCCCATAGCTGCGGCGCTCCTGACCGCGGCGGCATATCTGCTGTACTGCGCCTTTTACGGCTTCTACCCGCTCGGCGGGCGCTCCTTTGTGTGGTGCGACCTCGAACAGCAGTACCTGCCGCTCGTCATGGAGCTGAAAAGCGTTTTCTCCGAAGGAGGCTCGCTGTTTCTCGGCCGCGGCGGGGGAGGCATGGATCTCTACGGCGTCTTTTTATTTTTTGTATCCTCGCCGCTGTCATTGCTGACACTCGCGGTGGACAACGAGGATATGCTCATGTTCATCAATGTCCTGACGATCATCAAAGCGTCGCTGTGCGCAGCCTCCGCGGAGCTGTGGTTCGTGAAGTCCTTCCCGAAGCTGCGTGCGCCGTTCGGCGTGCTGATGAGCATGATGTACGCCCTGAGCGGCTACGTCATGATGTACTACCAGAACAATATGTGGCTGGACATGATGATACTTTTCCCGATACTTCTCATCGCGATGTTCAGGCTCAGCGACGAGGGCAAATGGGGGATGTACTCTGTCTGCCTTGCGCTCGCACTGCTGCTGAACTTCTACATCAGCTTCATGATAGTGCTGTATCTGCTCCTTGCGGGAGCGGGACTGCTGCTGTTCTGCTGTGAGAAGGACAAGCGCGGCGACGTCGCTGTGAAGCTCATTCTCGGGGACATCTGTGCAGCACTGATGAGCGCAGCCGTGTGGATACCGGCATTCATACAGTTCTCCTCGTCGGGACGCAGCTCGTCAACGCTCCACATCTTCATCACCGGTGCCGCCGACGACAATATCATCGACAAATCCGCACTGCTCTCGTGTACGGGTATCCTCCTCGCGACAGCTGCCGCAGCGGTGATACTGCACAAGCGCCTCATGCACGGCAGACCCGCGTTCTTCGCGGTCATGTCCGTACTGCTCGTGGCTGCGGTATTCGTCGGACCCGCGAACAAGCTCTGGCACACGGGCAGCTATCAGGCATACCCGCTCCGCTACGGCTTCATCGTGATAATCATGCTCATGTCGCTCTGCGCGGAGCTTTTGCAGACCGCCCCCGCTGACGTCGCCGACGACGGCATCAACCCGTTCTATGGGGGAGCTCTCGCGATGATTTTTGCTCTGGGCGCAGTGACTGCGGTGGGCATCTACCACCGTGACAAGCTCGATTCCTACTCGCACACCCTCTGGACCGACATTCCCGACGGACTGCGCCTCATAGGGATAGGACTTGTGGCATCCGCACTCTACCTTATACTGATCTACGGCTATATTTCGGGCAAACTGAACCTCAGGTTCACCGCCTTTGTCATGAGCTTCGCCCTTATATGCGAGAGCCTCCTCGGGTTCTCGGTCTACTTCGACGGCATACCGGATTCGCGGGACAGGTTCTCCTACGCATCGGATTCGCTCACGAGTATCCCCGACGATGATGACTACTTCCGCGTGAAGGTCGCCCGCCGGTTCTACTACTCAAACATGGTCGAGGGCTTCGGCTATGCCTCCCTCGGACACTACACCTCCCTCACCGATCAGGACTTCCTCTACGCCTCCAAGCGGCTCGGCTACAGCTCCTACTGGATGGACGCCTCGAGCTGCGGCGGCACGGTCTACTCCGACGCCTTCCTGATGAACCGCTATGTCGTCGGCAGATACACCGATGTGGGACTGTTCTCCACGCTCGTCCATAAGGGCGAAGACCTCGAGGTCTACCGCAACGACCTTGCCCTCGACGGAGCCCTTGTCTGCACCACTCCCCCGGAGGAGCTCGCGGACTACAGCAGCTATGAGCGCGCAGATTCCGCGGAATACCTCGCATCGAGGCTGTTCGGAGTCAGCGGAACGGTGAAAAAGATCGAGCCGACCTCGCTCGTCGGCGTGACTATCACCGAAAGCGACGGCAAGATCCACATCGTCCCGGACGAGGGCGCGGAGTGCAGCGAGATACGCTACTCCATCGACGTCCAGAACGCCGAGGAGCTGTATTTCGACGCCTTCGGAGACTACTCCACGCTCGTGAAGGAGAAGTACTTCGATACGCTGTCTGTCACCGTGGCAAACGGAGCCTGCCGGGAGAGCTACCCGGATTCGCTGTTCAGCGGTATGCTGTACCTCGGTACGTTCCACAGTCAGACCGTGAACATCGTCATCGGGGTGAGCGAGCCGATAGAGCTCACGAGCTTCGGGGTGTGCTCGATAGACGTCCTCCCCGCGGCAGCCGCGATAAAGACGGCGAAGACCGCTCCGATAACGACGTACCGGAACAAGGTGACGATGAACGTCACTGCGAAGCGCGGCGAGTGGCTGTATATCCCCATGCTCATGCTCGACGGCTATGACGCCGATATAAACGGCGAGCCCGCTGAGCTGCACCGTGTCCTCGGGGCGTTCATGGCGCTCGAGCTCAAGCCCGGCGAGAACGAAGTCGTACTGAAGTTCGTGCCGAAGGGCTTCCGCGCGGGAGCTGTCCTGAGCTGTGCCGGTTTTGTGCTGTTCATAGCACTTCTCGTCCTGACGAAGCGCCGGAAGATCAGCGCCGCGCTCGGTCGGACAGCCGAGGCTTCACTCCTGTCAGCGGGCGCATTCACATTGCTCGCACTGTACGTTATTTCCTGCGTCGTATGGGTGATACTCAGACTGGCGCGGCTGTTTTAGGGGTAAATTATGTCAGTAACTATCCTGCGCCAGACCGTGATAATGCTCATGCTGATCGCGGTCGGCGTGCTGTGCAATAAAACAAAGCTCATCAGCGAGAGCTCCAACCGCGACCTGTCGAAGTTCGTGCTGCAGGTCGTGAACCCAGCGGTGATATTCATGTCATACCAGACCGACTACCGCCCGGAGCTCGCGCGTGATCTGCTGTTCGCTTTCGCTCTGTCGGGAGTATCGTTCGCGGTGACCCTTGCCCTCGCGTACATTTTCGTGCGGAAGCGGGAGGACCGCGAGACCGAGATCGAACGCTTCTCGGCGGTCTACTCGAACTGCGGATTCATGGGCATACCGCTCGCAGACGCGCTCTTCGGGATGGAGGGCGTGTTCTATCTTACGGCATTCATCACCGTGTTCAATCTGCTCGCGTGGACGCACGGTATCATACTCATCTCCGGAGAGCACAGCGTGAAGCAGGTCGTGAAGGTCTTTTACTCGCCGACGATCATTTCGATAGCGCTGGGACTGATCTGCTTCTTTTTGCAGATACGCCTCCCGGACGTTCCCGCGCGCGCAGTCGGCTACATAAAGGAGCTGAACACTCCGCTCGCAATGGTAGTCTCGGGCGTGAGCATAGCGAACACCAATATCCCGAAGCTGCTGAGGAACGTGCGTGTGTACCTCATCTGCGCCCTGAGACTGCTCGTGCTTCCGGCGGCAGTAGTGCTTAGCACAGCCTTCCTGCCGGTGAACGAAAAGGTGCTCGTTACGGTCGCAGTAGCGTCCGCCGCACCGCCTGCTGCGATGTGTACGCTGCAAAGCATACGCTACGGACGCAACGCCCTTTACGCCTCTGAGATATTCGCCGCGGGGACGGTCCTGTCCGTCGCGACGCTCCCCCTGATAGTACGCCTCACGGAATGTTTAACAAATTTATCACTCTAAGTTTGTAAAAAGTGCTGATTTTAATAAAATTTTGCGGAAACTCTTTAAATTTGAGTAAAAATGTGTTATAATGATTATACCTTAGAAAACTAATTGCAGACTATAATCAAACCGAATATAATTATTATCCCGACACGTCCGCATATCAGCTCAAAGGCAGGGCTGCCGCTGCGGTACGGTCAGATAGGAGTGCTGAAAATGGAAAAAAGAGGAATCAGTAAGCTCGACCTTAAGAGACGCAATAGAATGCAGATACTTCGCGTCATCAGAGAGTCCGGTCCGATATCCCGTGTAGACGTTGCAAGTGCGCTCGAGATAACAAGGGCTGCTGTAACGATCATCACGAACGAAATGATCGAGGAGGGCGTGCTCGTAGAGATAGGCGAGGCTCCTGTCAATACCGAGAAGCTCCAGAAGGGCAGAAGAAAGATACTCATCGACATCAACGTCAACAGCCGCTTTGCACTCGGCGCGACGGTCGATGAAAAGGAGGTAAGCGTTGGTCTCACCAACCTCAACTCCGAGGTGCTCGATAAGTCGAGCATGGTAATAGACGACAGAACTACCAGCAAGGACATCATCAACTACATAATCCGCACGAGCAACGAAATGGTCGAGAACAGCTGTCTCACCAAGGACAAGATACTCGGTCTCGGCGTGGGAGTAGTTCCGTCCATGTGGGGCAAGCTGAAGATATTCTACAAGGACGGCGTGCTTGATTTCTCGAGCTTCATCGACAAGCTGTCGAGCGGCCTCGACTACGAGATACACTGCGGGAACGCTATCGGACTCATGGCGCTCGCGAGCAATGAGTTCCGCTCGTCCAACGGCTACCAGACCAATCAGGCGTTCATACACAACGGCAATCAGGTCAACCTTGCCATAATCAATAAGAACGAGCTCTCCAACGACTACATCTCCTATACTTCCATGATAGAGAGATACATCGTAAATCCGGGCGGAAAGGCTTATGAGGGCTACCCGAACGGCTCCGTCAAGGCTGAGCTCTCCCGCACTGCTATGCTGAATGCCTTCTACGACATCTACTCCAAGGACAAGACCCCTGTGCTTTACGAGCTCACCGAGGGTGACAAGAACAAGATAGACGTTGACAGCGTGTTCATGGCGCTGATGAGAGGCGAGGAGCCCGTAAAGACAGTCGTTGACGACATCATCACGAAGTACACCGTGCTCATCAATAACCTCGCGATAAGTCACTTCGCGAAGAAGATAGTCCTGCACAACTTCAAGCTCAACGAGAAGCAGTTCGACTATGTAAAGCGCGAGATGATACGTCTCGTAAGCGAGGAGATAGCGGACAGAGTAGTTCTGAGCAAGCTCGACGGGAAGAACAACTTCCTCGGCGGCTGTGCGCTGATAATCCAGGACAACTTCTACGTTCGCGGCGGTATGCAGTCGCAGGTCGGCTGAATATGAAGATAAGACCCTTCCCGTGCGGAAGGGTCTTTTGTTTTGTTTACTGAAACGCATAATTCTGCAAATTCTGTCCAGAATATAAGCGGAGGTGTTATGCGTGAAGAAAAATCTATTCGCAGACAACAGTGCAGGAAAGAGCTCAAAGGGCTTTTATTCCGCACTCGGCATAAGCGCGGTGATGATCGCAGCAGCCTGCTTTTTCGCATACGATCAGGGCGAGAAGCTGACTGACAAGAGTCTCATCGCAGAAACGAGCATCGCTGAACAGGACGCCGCAGTTGACCGCAAGGTGACTGACGTCCCGAAGCAGACCACAGCCGCCCAGACCAAGGCTCCCTCGGCGGTGACCTACCGTATCGTGACGACCCGTGCGGCAGTGACAGTCCCCGCAGCGGAGATAATCGTAGACGAGCCGCCGGTCGAGCCCGCTGAGGCTGAGCAGCCCGCAGAAGAGGTAAATGCGGGAATAAAGCTGGAGAACGTCAAGCCGCCGCTCGCGGACATGAGCAATATCCTTGCGCCGTACAGCGGCGGGGAGCTCGTGAAGAATGAGACCACCGGCTCGTGGCAGACCCATAACGGAACCGACATCGCAGCTGAGGTCGGGTCGGAGGTCTTCGCGGTCTCGAACGGCGAGGTCATCAAGGTCGAGAACGACCCGCTGTGGGGAGTGACAGTTATCCTGAACCATCACAACGGCTATATGACGCGGTATTGCGGACTTGCGGACGACCTTTCCGTGCAGGAGGGTGATATGCTGGTGAGCGGCGACGTCATAGGCGTAGTCGGCACGACGGCAGACATCGAGAGCGCGCTCGCTCCGCACCTGCATATCGAGATGAAGCACAGCGGGAATTATATCGACCCGATGAGCGAGCTCACCTGACCCCGCCGGGTGAAAACCTTTCTGAGGAAAGGTTCTTCCCCCAGACCCCCTTTCCAAAGACTTTCAATATGAAATTTCCCCTCCGGGGTATACCACAAGAAAGAGTTGAAAAATCCGTTCTTCTTAATGTGGTATACCCCAGAGGGGAAATTTGGTACCGAAAGTTTTAGGGAGGGAGTTTGAGGGAGGACCCTTTTTCAAAAGGGTCTCCCTCAATGGATCCGCATAATGCTACCATGATCGCCACACTCACCGGCACAGCAGGGGGGGGCATACGAGCGGGTGTTTTTTGAAGTTCCAGCTGACCTCGAAGGCATCCCAGTCGTCGCGGCAGAGCTCGGTATTCTCTCGCGCGAGCTCCATGAGCCGCGACTTGTCGTCCTCGGGGACGTCCGGCAGCGGCAGACGCGCGGTGTCGCCGACATTGAGGTTCATGGTCGGGTTGACGACGGACATCAGGTACGCCGCCGACGAGCTGTTGAGCATCGCGAGCAGGAACATCAGCCCCGCGCCGGTCTCGGGAAAGGCGCAGCTTCCCGCGACATTGAACATAAAATTGGCGTCGTATAGCCGCACAGAGATGTCGCCGCTCGTGACGAGCGTCCAGCTGACGGACGGCTTGAAGCTGAATTCGAGGTTCTGCGGGCGCGAGCGCGGCTTGCCGGAATCATCGGTGAACGCACGGATAGCGGCGCCGTCGTCCTGCCAGTCGACGACGTATTCGCGGTTGCCGAACCACTTCCGGTAGCTGCCGCCCTTGTTGAGCGAATACCATTTTTTGCCGATCTCATGGGAAAAAGCGATGTTCCCGACCCCGACCTCGAACCACAGCCGGAGGAAGCGGTCGTTGTCGCCGGTTATCATGCCCTGCCGGACGGGAGCGAAGTCCCCGACGGTGCGCCCGCCGAAAAGCCCGAGCGCAGCAGGGGATATCCAGTATGCTGCCGGAGCGCACGGTATCCGCAGAAAACCGGCAGCTGAGGCGGTATAGACGTACCCGCACTCCGGGTCGCGCACCGCCGCAAGGTACATTTTTTCCTGCACACCGAGCCCGCCCTTGAAGCCGGTCAGCCGGACATAAACCCCGGGACGGTCGGGCTCTCCGCGTCGGAGAGTGAACGTGCAGACCGGCACGGTAGCGTCCTCAAACGCCGAATATTCGAGCTGTATGAGGGACTCGACCGGCGCGCAGCGGTAGACGAGCCGGCGCAGCGCCTCGAACGACCTGATGAACAGCCAGACGTAGGGCGTGAGGAATCCGAGCCGCCCGCCTGGCTTTGTCAGAGCGAGACAGCGCACCATGAACACCGCGAAGAGGTCGGACCTGTACTCGTGGTAGCGGGAGCCGACAAACGCCGATAAATCGCGGTCCATGCATGACAGCGCGAGGTACGGCGGGTTGGTCGCGACGACGTCGAAGCTCATCGAGAGCACGCGCCGCACGTCACCCGCGAGCATTTCTGCGTCCGCGAGCGACCCGACAGACCCCACCCCGTCCATACCCGCGAAGCTGTATACCTGCGGGACGGCGTTCGCGCCGAATTTTCGTGCTTTGAGCCGCAGCGCAGTCACCGTGACCGCACACGCCCGCTCATCGAGTTCAAGCCCGAACAGATTCCGGGAGAGTATCATCTCTGCAGCAATATTATCCGAAAAACCGGCGGCGAGGTACATATCAAGGAGCACTTCGAACGCATACAGCAGGATATTCCCACAGCCGCAGCACGGGTCGAGGAAGGTGATCTCCTCCGGAGAGATCTGTCCATTGCCGCGCTGTATTTCGCCGGATATATACTCCGACCGCTCCCGCGGGAGCTCTGCCCCGCCGTGCTCATACCAGTGCCGCACGAGTGTCCCCTGTACCATATATCGCACTATCCAGCCGGGCGTGAAGATCTGTGTTGACACAGCAACATCGTCCGGTTTCAGCTTTTCGCGACGCTTGAGCGCATTTATCGCAGCTTCACGGACGGGCGCGTCGAAGTCCTGATGCAGCCAGCACAGCGATTCCGGCACGCGCGGCAGCTCGTCCGCAGAGAGCCGAAGTAGCTCCTGTGCGGTGCCGCCGTCCGCGAGGAGAGTGTCCGGAAACGGCTGTACATCGCCCTCCAGCGTGAATATCCCACCGACACTATCCCGCAGCTCCGCGCAGAGCGAAGTGAACTCCGCCCCGCGCCTGTCCGCACTGAGTCCCATTATCACGTGCAGCCGCTCCGGCTCCGCGGCATACGCCGCGCACAGCCGCATGAACCACACATATGCCGGTCTTTCGCCGACTTCGCCCACAAGACGAGCCCGCTCGCGCGCCGCGAAGCGCTTCATTGCCGCCGTGTTCATTCGCGCCCTCCTTTCCGCATAATTGACCGCGGGCGGCGCATTTCGGCGGCCGCCCGGCAGTAAGGTCAGTTTTAAAGTGTTGCCAGCTTCGCGAACTGTGCCCGCAGCGCGGGGTAGATCTCGCGGTAGAGCTGGTAGAATCTCTCATATTCAGGCACATTCTCCGCGTTCGGCGACTGCACCCTGTCCGTGCGGACTATCGCGCCGCACGCCTCCGGGACGCTCGAATACAGCCCCGCGCCAACGCTCGCGAGGATAGCCGCGCCGAGCGCCGGCCCCTCCTTTGACGCAGCGGTCTTTACATCGCAGTTGTAGAGGTCAGCGAGCATACTTCTCCACAGCGGGGACGACCCACCGCCGCCGCACGCCATCATATCGCTGACATTGACGTTCATCTCGCGGAAGACCTCGACGCAGTCGCGCAGGGAGTAGGTCACGCCCTCCATGACCGCCCGCAGCATATCGCGGCGGGTATGGATAGCCGAAAGGCCGAAGAAAACACCGCGTGCGTCGGGGTCGAGGTGAGGAGTACGCTCACCCATGAGGTAGGGGAGGTACAGCAGCCGGTTCGCGCCGACAGGCACCTTTTCAGCCGCCCTGTCCATGAGGCAGTACTCGTCCACGCCCATAAGACGGGCAGTTTCCTTCTCACTCATGCAGAAATTATCCCTGAACCATTTCAGCGACAGTCCCGCGCCCTGCGTAACGCCCATGACGTGCCAGGCGCCGGGGACAGCGGCACAGCAGGTGTGGACCCTGCCCGCCTTATCAATGGAAATACTTGAAGTGTGCGCGAAGACCACGCCGGACGTCCCGATGGTCGTGAACGCCTTCCCGTCCTCGACAACTCCCGTACCTACGGCAGCAGCGGCATTGTCGCCCGCACCTCCGACCACTATCGTCCCCTCGCAAAGACCCAGCTCCTCAGCCATAGCCTTGGTGAGCGTGCCCGTGACCTCGCAGGACTCATACACCCTGCCCAGCCAGCTCCTGTCGATACCGAAAGCGCTCAGCAGCTCGTCCGACCAGCACCTGTGCGGGACATCGAGGAGCTGCATACCCGAAGCGTCGCTGACTTCGGTCGCGTACTCATGTGTGAGCACGAAGCGCAGGTAGTCTTTGGGGAGGAGGATATGTGCAATTTTACCGTAAATTTCGGGCTCATTATTCTTGACCCAGAGTATCTTCGCAGCAGTCCAGCCGGTGAGGGCGGGGTTCGCTGTGATCTCGACGAGCTTTTCGCGCCCGACTGTCGAGTTCATCTCGTCCACCTCTGCGGCGGTACGCTGATCGCACCAGATAATGGAGCGGCGGAGGACATTATTGTCCTTATCGAGCAGCACGAGCCCGTGCATCTGTCCCGAAATACCGATACCCCTGACGTCCTCCTTCTTCACGCCGCTCTGCGCCATGACAGCCTTTACGGTGTTTATCATGGCAGCGGACCAGTCGGCGGGGTCTTGCTCAGCATAGCCGTTTTTCGGCTGATACATGGGATATTCTATAGTTTTGGAAGCGATGACCGCTCCCGTCTCGTCAAAGAGGACTGTCTTGGTACCGCTGGTACCGCAGTCCACGCCTATTACATATGACATAATTACTCCTTAAGCTGATCGTTCAGTCTTCCTGTTTTTTTTCGTAGATCTTCCGCATAATGATCGCGAGCAGCATGACAGCCGCCGGCGTGCCGAAGATATACCCGGACATCTCCATTTTCGTGCCGACCGAGTCCCCTGAGCTGCTGAATCCGACGAGCAGCACGAACAGCACCGCGAACTGCACAGCGAGGCTCGCGAGGGACATCAGAGCGCCCTGCTTCCAGCGTCCGAGCACTGCAAAGCTGACGGCAGCCGCAAGGGCTGTCATCAGAGCTGCGAACAATATCAGTGACGCATTCTGCACCACATACCCCGCCGCCTCCGCAGCGCCTACAAGCACAGAGAGCAGCAGTATTTTCACTTTTGGTGAGAGTCCGTCCATATCAGTCCCTTATGTGGCGCTTCTGCTCCGCCTCGAACTCCTCGTCCGTCGCGGGGACAGAGCCCTTGTCCTCGGCAGGCGGGGACATCTCACTGAGAATGTCCTCGATCGCCTTCTTCACCTTATCGTTCAGAGTATCTTGCTTTTTCTCTGCCATGATGTTCCCCTCCTTACGGAAACGGGACGCACCTCCGCACTGCGCGGAAGCTGCGTCCCGGGAGCTGTCCGCACTGTATTTATGCAAACAGGGATCAAAGGCTGAACATGATGTTGTTTATGATAGATTCGAGCATTTCCTGACGTCCGCTGCTGAGGGAGGAAGTCACCTCGCCCTTTTCGAGCGCGTACTTCTCGAGCTCCTCGAAGCCGACCTTACCGTCGATGATATCCTTGCCGATACCGGAGTTCCACGAAGAGTACCTGTCCGCCACGAAGCTGTCGATACGGCCGTCGTCGATTATCTTCTGTGCGATGATGAGACCGAGCGCGAAGGTGTCCATACCGGCGATATAGCTGTGGAAGATATCCTCGGGAGTGAACGATCCGCGGCGCGCCTTGGAGTCGAAGTTGAGACCGCCGTTGGTGAAGCCGCCCGCCTTGAGCACCTCATACATACACATCGTTGCGTCGTAGATATTGGTGGGGAACTGGTCAGTGTCCCAGCCGAGGAGTGGGTCGCCCTGATTTGCGTCTATAGAACCGAAGAAGCCGTTGTCGCGGGCAACTCTCAGCTCATGCTGGAAGGTATGCTGCGCGAGGGTAGCGTGGTTCGCCTCAATATTCATCTTGAAGTCCTTGTCGAGACCGTACTTGCGCAGGAACCCGAGGACCGTAGCTGTGTCGAAGTCATACTGGTGCTTAGTGGGCTCCTTGGGCTTGGGCTCGATGTAGAAATCGCCGGTGTAGCCGATAGAGCGTGCATACCTGACCGCCATTTTCATCAGACGGGCCATGTTGTCGAGCTCGAGGGCCATATTCGTATTGAGGAGGGTCTCATAGCCCTCACGTCCTCCCCAGAAAACGTAGCCGTTACCGCCGAGCTTTACTGTAGCATCGATAGCCTTCTTGATCTGAGCAGCCGCGTAAGCGAAGACGTCAGCCGAGGGTGAAGTGCCTGCGCCGTGCATATATCTCGGGTGGTCGAAGCACTTCGCCGTACCCCAGAGACACTTGATACCGGTCTCAGCCTGCTTACTCTTGATGTAGTCCGTGATCTCGTCGAGCTTGGCATTTGTCTCAGCGAGAGAGCCGTACTCGGGGGAGAGGTCGCGGTCGTGGAAGCAGAAGAATTCGATAGACAACTTGTCCATTATCTCGAACGCCGCGTCCACCTTAGCCTTTGCGCGTGCCGTAGGATCGGATTCGCCCCAGCTTTTGTCGGCAGTGCCTACGCCGAACATATCTGTGCCGTCACCGCCCATAGTGTGCCACCATGAGAGCGCGAAGCGGAGCTGCTCCTTCATGGTCTTGCCGCCGACAACAGCGTCCGGGTCATAGTACTTGAAAGCAAGAGGGTCAGTGGAGTTTTTGCCTTTGTACGGGATCTTGCCGATCCCTTTGAAGAATTCGCTCATAAAAAACCTCCGGAAAATTATTTATACAGACGGTCAGTAGAGGGGACCGCAGTATGATCAGGTAAGAAGCGAAATAGAGAACTTTCTCGACTCAGTGTCGAAGTAATTCTCGAGCTCGGAGACATAGTAGCGGAAAACTACCTTGCCGTTGAAGATCATGACATCGCCGCTTTCGGGAATGCCCAGAGCCGCGAGCTGCGCGTCGGAGAGGGAGCTGAGCAGGACACTGTCGTCCTTGCTAACGGTGAAGAGGGAAGCTCCGTAGATGTCGCAGGCGTCATAATCGTTGTAGTACTTGAAGCCCTTGGAGTCGAGGTCGCTGAAGAATATCCTCTCGGAAGCGGACTTGCCGAGGTAATCGAGGAGCTCCTCGGAGGGCGAGATGATGTAGTAGCGCTTTGCGTTATCGCGTGCAATGCCGAAAGCCGCGAGCTGCGTATCGCTGAGCGAATCGAGGAGCATGGGCTCGACGTCGGAAGCAGTCCTGCCTATCTCCATGAGCTTGTAGACGTTAACGTCTGAGATCTCGAGCTTGGAGTCATATGTGTACCCGAGTTCCTTGAGCTCCTCCTCGGAGAGATGAACGGAGATATTGGAGGATATCGCGTTGAGCTCGCTTGAGATCTGCTGGCGTGTGGAATTCTGCCAGGTCACGGAGATCGTCTCACACATAGGTCTGTCGAGAGCGACCACGCGCTCCATGTTCTTGAGAGTGAACGTAACGAGGGGAGACGCGCTGTCCTTGGGGAAGAACACATCGGCGTCATTGGGCTCGACGTAGACAGCAGTGCTGCCCTTCGAGCTGTCCTCTGTGTTGACTATACGGTAGCGGTACTTGCCGGACGGCGAAATGCCGGTCTCGACAACAGTCTCCTTCGCGGAGACCACGAAGAACGACGTGAACAGGAAGTACCCGAGCGCTCCGAAGATATACAGCAGGAGTATCACCGTTCCGAGAGCGGTCTTGGCGCCCTCGCCCGCGCCGGAGAGCAGGAGTATGAGCAGACCCGTCACGATAATGGGGATTATGAGACCCCACTCGCCGAAGTACAGCAGCACGACGGGGAGCATCGCAGGGAGTATCACGAAGCTTGAAATGCGTGTGAGCAGCTGCTTGCGCGTGTAGAGCATGAAAAGCAGCGCGAACACCGAAACTCCGCAGAGCAGGAGACACAGCGAAGCACGCGAGCGGATATGTATATCATAGAATATCGAATAATAGCACAGGAAGCACACTGCAACAGCGTAGAGCACGCTCACGACCGAAACGACACGCTTCGTCCAGACGTTCCCGAAAAACTTCTTCATTTATATCTTGACCTTTCAAAAGAATTCACTTATAGTCATTATACCATTATTATGGGGAATTTACAAGCGCTTTTTCAAAAAATTTCCGTGAATTGTCCTGCTAAATATGAACAAATTGTAAACAATTCCTCCTGCGCTTGACTGCCGCTGCGAAAGGTTATATAATTGTATTAGCACTCAGGAACTGAGAGTGCTAATAATTCTACTATGGAGATGTTTGTTTTGGAAACTAAGCAGTTCAAGGCGGAGTCCAAGCGGCTCCTCGAAATGATGATCCATTCGATCTACACTCACAAGGAGATATTCCTCCGTGAGCTTATATCTAACGCGAGCGACGCTATCGACAAGCTCTATTTCAAGTCCCTGACCGACGATAAGGTAGGTCTGAGCAAGGACGACTTTGCTATCTGGATAAGCGCCGACAAGGACTCCCGCACCCTGAAGATAACCGATAACGGTATCGGCATGACGGCAGAGGAGCTCGAGAACAACCTCGGAACTATCGCAAACAGCGGCTCGCTCAAATTCAAGAGCGAGAACAAGCTCGACGAGGACAGCCAGATAATCGGACAGTTCGGCGTGGGCTTTTATTCTGCATTCATGGTCGCCAAGAAGGTCACAGTCATATCCAGGGCATACGGCGCTGACAAGGCATACCAGTGGGAATCCGAGGGCGTTGACGGCTACACCATCACCGAGGCAGAGAAGCAGTCCGCCGGCACCGAGGTGATCCTCGAGCTGCTCGACGACGGCGAGGAGGAGAAGTACAGCGACTTCCTCGACCAGTACCGCCTGAAGGGCCTCGTCAAGAAATACTCCGACTATATCCGTTTCCCCATTAAAATGGAGGTGACCCACAGCCGCCCCAAGGAGCAGACCGAGGAGGAAAAGGCAGAGAAGAAGGCTCCCGAGTACGAGGACTACATCGAGGTCGAGACTCTCAACAGCATGGTGCCGCTCTGGAAGAAGAACAAGTCCGAGCTCAAGGAGGAGGACTACAAGCACTTCTACGTCGAGAAGTTCTACGACTACAACGAGCCGCTGAAATACGCCCACGTCAAGAACGAGGGCAACGCCAACTACAACGCGCTGCTCTATATCCCGTCGAAGGCGCCCTTTGACTACTACTCCAAGGAGTACGAAAAGGGCTTGCAGCTCTATTCCAACGGCGTCCTCATCATGGACAAGTGCGCAGACCTCCTGCCCGACTATTTCAGCTTTGTCAAGGGACTTGTTGACTCTGAGGATCTCTCGCTGAACATCTCCCGTGAGATGCTCCAGCACGACCGCCAGCTGAAGGTCATCGCAAAGAGCATCGAAAAGACTATCAGCAACGAGCTGAAGAAAATGCTCAAGAACGAGCGCGAGAAGTACGAGGAATTCTGGGGAGCGTTCGGTCTCCAGCTGAAATACGGCATCTACGCCGATTTCGGCATGAACAAGGAGAAGCTGCAGGATCTCCTGCTGTTCACCTCCTCCAAGGAGAAGAAACTCGTCACCCTCGACGAATACGTCACCGGTATGCGCGAGGAGCAGAAGTTCATCTATTACGCGACAGGCGAGAGCGTTGCGCGTATCGAGCAGCTCCCGCAGACCGAGCTCGTCAAGGACAACGGCTTCGAGATACTCTACCTCACCGACAACATCGACGAATTCGCCCTTAAAGCGCTCATGAAATACAAGGACAAGGAATTCAAGTCCGTGTCCGCCGACGACCTCGGACTTGAGACTCCCGAGAAAAAGGAGGAGCTCAAGGCAAAGGAAGAGGAGAGCGCGGATATGCTCAAGGAGCTCGGCGAGGCGCTGTCCGGCAAGGTCAGCAAGGTAGTCCTCTCGCAGAGACTCAAATCCCACCCCGTCTGCCTCACCAGCGAGGGCGAGATCTCCCTCGAAATGGAAAAGGTGCTCAACGCAATGCCCACCGACCAGAAGGTTCACGCCCAGAAGGTGCTCGAGCTCAACCCCGAGCACGAGATATTCGGCAAGCTGCAGGCGATAAGCGCGTCCGGCGACAAGGACAAGCTCGGCAAGTACGCGCGTCTGCTCTACTCTCAGGCGCTCCTCATCGAGGGCATGAGCATCGAGGACCCCGTCGAGTTCTCCAACCTCATCTGTGAGCTGATGTAATGCCTGACACCGCAAAAAAACGCATTTTCACGCCGGTGAGGACGGTATTCCTCCTCCTCACCGCAGCGTGCATGGTGCTGATATTCTGCTTCTCAATGGACAACGCCGACGACTCCTCCGACAAGAGCGGGCGGATCGTCACGGCGGTCGTACATTTCTTCGTCAGCGACTTTGATACCCTCCCCGAGCAGGAGCAGAACGAAATAATCGACAAAACCACGCACATCGTCCGGAAGCTCGCCCATTTCACGGAATTCGCCGCACTCGGCTTCTGCGCCTCCTGCACCGTCGGGAAGCGTAAACTCCTCACCCTCGGCACCGCCGGGACAGTCGCGTTCTGCTTCCTCTACGCCTGCACCGACGAGTTCCACCAGTACTTCGTCCCCGGACGCGCGTGCCGATTCACGGACGTGCTCATTGATACCTCCGGCTCCTGCACAGGAATGCTGTTATCCCTCCTGTGCCTGTATCTCGTGACCCGGAGAGCGGAGTCTGCGACGCATTAAAAATGGGGACGCCGTCCCCAAAGCCCCTGCCAAAGGGTACAGGTACCCTTTGGAAACCCACTGTCAAAAAATCCCATGCCATACCCCAAAGATTTTAACAGGGTATGGCATGGGATTTTTTCATAATGGGATTCTAAAGGGAATCTATTCCCTTTAGCGGGAGTTTGAGGGCAGAG
>JAEELF010000013.1 GCA_016288815.1 Ruminococcus sp. | reverse complement strand
CTGCTGAACTTCGCCGTCGTAGTTCTGGGGAACGAAGAAAGTAACCTCAGCCTTGAGACCGTTCTTCTTGCCGGTGATGACAGTGTATCCCATACCGTGACGGCACTGATACTCGTCGAGTTCAGTCTTGACAGGCGACCAGCCGGGGTTCCAGATAGTGCCGTTGTCGTTGATGTAGAAATAGCGTCCGCCCATATCAAGCGGGACGTTGTTATAGCGATAGCGGGTTATGCGTCTGAGGCGTGCGTCCTTGTAGAAGCAGTAGCCGCCTGCTGTATTGGAAATGAGTGAGAAGAAGCCCTGATTGCCGAGGTAGTTTATCCACGGATAGGGTGTTCTGGGGGAATTGATAACGTATTCCTTATTGGCGTCGTCAAAAAATCCGAACTTCATAATAGTACTCCTTTGTTTTGGGATAGCCGCACAGCGGCAAATAGACGGAATATCCAAGTGAAACTTCAAATGGGCACACCGCATTTGTTACATTATAACATATTTTTACGCGCATTACAATAGATTGATGAAATTTTTATATGTAATTCTTTTCACCTGTTTTTTGTGCAATTCTCACAACCGACGGGGACGCCCTGCGGGCGGACCCGTTGCCGCCCGTAAACTCGCTCACTCTTAACAATGTCCCTACTCGTACATCGCATACGGAACAGGTGTCAGGTGTAGTGGTGTCCTTCGGGCGACCGCGGATAACATTATGACCTGCGGACCGCCAAGGCAGTCCCTACACAGATCTCCCTGACCGCGCTATAGGGGACGCCGCCCTCGGCGTCCCGCACCGTCTCACACCATACTGTCCCGCGCCCCACCCATATTCACAATTACATAAAAATATATCAAATCGCTTGCAATTTTTGTTGCAATGTGTTATAATTACAGTGACTAACTTTAGCACCTGCATATCCAGACAAAGAATGGGGTGAGAGAATATGAATGCAAACGATCTTAGCCGCCCGGACGGCAATGCCGGCAGCACGCCGACCTTCGCGCGCCTTGCTCTTGCGCTCGCGAACGACTACGAGAGCATATACGTCCTGAGCACTGAAGACGGCAGCTACGTTGAATACGCCGCGGAAAACAGCGACCGCGCACTGACTGTGCGCTCCTCCGGCAGTGATTTCTACGCAGATTCCGTGAAAAACTGCCGCATCATGGTGCACCCGGACGACCAGGAGCACTTCCTGAGAACGCTCAGCCGCGAGAACCTCCTCGACGTTCTCGACGCAGAGGGGAAGTCCTTCATCTACGATTACCGCCTGATGTTCAGCGGCGGACCGCAGTTCTACGCATTGAAGGCTATCCGCGGCTCCGGAGCGGATTCGAGGTTCATAATTCTCGGCATTCGCAACGTTGACGAAGTGAAGCGCAGGGAGCTCGCCGCAGAGGCAGTGAACCGCACCTACTCCGAGATAGCCGCCTCCCTCGCGGGACTCTACGAGGTCATCTACCACGTTGACATAAACACCGGCGAATACACGGAATACAGCTCCGGAGACGGCATAGACACCATGAGCCTGCGCACCAGGGAGCTCGATTTCTTTGCCTCAACGCCTGAGATGATAAAGGCGGTCGTCCACCCCGACGATATGGCGAAGGTCGCGGAGGCTGTCCGCAGGGAGAACCTCCTGAAGGCGCTCGACGCCTCCACCTCAGTTTCAATAGAGTACCGCCACGTCGTCGAAGGCGGCGTGAGATACGTCCGCCTCTCAGCGATACGCCAGCAGAGCGACTCCGGCTACATCGTCATCGGCGTCCGCGACGTCGATGAACAGACCCGCAAGCAGCACGAAGTGGCTGTCGAAAGGGAGACCTACAGCCAGATAGCAATGGCTCTCGCGAGCAAATACGAGGTCATATACTACATCAACACCGAGACCGACGTCTACACGCAGTACAGCTCCAGCAAGGACTACGCCGACCTCGGCACGACCACGTCCGGCAGCGACTTTTTCAGCACTGCCGCGAACGACATCAGGACCTACATCCACAATGACGACGCCCTGCCGCTCATCAGGTTCCTCGACAAGACCGAGCTTCTCCGCACTCTTCAGGAGAAAGGCACGGTCAGCCTTACCTACCGCCAGCTCCTCGGGAACCGTCTCCAGTACGTCCGCATGACGGTCGTAATGCCGAGGAACAGTACCGACCACGTAATAATCGGCGTGGCAAACGTCGATGAGCAGGTGCGCCGTGAAATGGAAATGGCTGAGCGGAACAAGGCATTCCGCGAGATAATGGACGCCCTCGCCCACACCTACGAGGTCATCTATCAGGTCGATATCAACACCAACGAGTACAAGGAGTACACCTCCAGCCAGAAATACCAGCGTCTCCAGGAAGGAATGACCGGCAGGGACTTCTTTGCCGAGACCCAGAGGAACATGGAGCGCGATATCTACCCCGACGACCTCCCGATGATGAGAGAAGCGATGAAGAAGGAGAACCTGCTGAAGGTGCTCAGCGAGTCCGGCAGGAACACCATAAGCTACAGGCTCATGCTCGAGGGCAGAGCGCAGTACGTCACGCTCTCCGCAGTCAAGCCCGACGCAGATTCCGACCACATAATCATCGCAGTGTCGAACGTTGACGAAGCCAAGCGCCGCGAGATAGCCTTCAAGGAGGCGCTCGGAAGCGCAATGGACATGGCTAACCGTGACGCGCTCACCGGAGTCAAGAACAAGCACGCATACGTTCAGGCAGAGATAGAGTTCGACCGCCTTATCAGCGAGAACAACTGCCCCGACTTCGCAGTTGTCGTAGCGGACATCAACGGTCTGAAGCACATGAATGACACACAGGGACACAGTGCCGGCGATGATTTTATAAAGGCAGCGTGCATGATGATATGCAAGACCTTCCAGCACAGCCCGGTATTCAGGATAGGCGGCGACGAGTTCGTAGCGCTGCTCCGCGGCGGTGACTACGAGGACAGGGACGCCCTGATGAAGCTGCTCGGCGACAAGGTCCGCAACCACCTCGCGCAGGGGCTCGTAACGGTCGCGGCGGGCATCTCGTGTTATATCAGAGAAACTGATTTGCATTTACAGGATGTTTTCGAGCGTGCCGACAAGCTGATGTACAACGACAAGCAGCGCTTCAAGTACACAAGATAAGAAAAAGGGGCTCCCGTTCGGGAGTCCCTTTTTTTATCAATAGTAATCAGATACTCTTTCCATTTCGTACTCAGCTTCCTCGAAAGCCTCTGCGGCAGCCTCGTCAGCGAGTTCGTCAGCCATATCCTCGTCCACGCCGATCTGCGTAAGGATATCCCAGAAGAAATCGGAGAGCTCCTGTTCGGAGACATACTCACCGAGGTCGAACTTAGGATCGTCAATGTCGATCATGTAAGCATCGTCGGTGCTGGGGATATTCACGTCAGCGCTCTTGTCGAAGGAGTAGGAGAGCGTCAGCGTACCGATGTTTGTGTCGTCGTAGGAGATATCGTAGGAGATGTTCTGCGAAGAACCGTCAGTCTCGAAGCGGAGCTTGATCGGGTCGATATCCTCGTCGATCTGAGTGAGGTCGATCGTGAGGTCACAGTTGAAGTAGCCTTTCTCCTTGTCAACAACGTTGTAGTTGTCGAAGTCAATGGACACCTCATACGTCTTATCGACGTAATCGTCCTCATCGTAGTCATATGCCTCATCGTAAACGGTGATAGTGATATCGCCGCTGTAGGTCTCCTTCTTGCCCTCTGTAGCCTTGAGCTCAGCACAGAATACGCACTCGTCGTCCGCAGTCACGGTCAACTCACCGCGCACCTTGTCGTCGTCCTTGCCCATTGCAGCGAAGAGTTCGCCTTCCATCTCGTCGTTCTCATAGAACTTGAGATTGAAGCCTCTGATAACGCCCTTAGCGTCAATATATGTAGTGAACTTTACCTCGCCTGTGTCCTCATCGGGGTCGAATTCGTCGATGTAGCCGTCGATATCCTCGATAGCCTCATCGAATGCCGCCTCATAGTCCTCCTCGGAAACGCCGAGCTTGTCGATAGCGATACCGCGGATAGTGTCGTCGTTCTTGAGCTCCTCGAGGTACTTCTTGTAGATCTCAGCGAGGTCCTTGCCGTTGAGCTTGACAGTTATCGCAGTATAGTCAACGGACATACCCGCGATCTTGACCGACTCGTCCTGTCTGAGCTTGACGCCGTCCACGGACTCAGTCCAGATGCCGACGTAGCGGACGATCAGATCCTCGAGCTGATCGGGAGTGAGACATGACTCAGGATCCTTGACCATATCCATGAGGTTGTTGTAGATCTCGTACTCCTCGTCGTCCATGCTGTCGTAGATGTAATCTCCGAGCGAAGCGCCGATCCACTTTTCGGTGAGCTCAGGCACGCGGAAGAAGAAGTCCATAGCCCCGAGGTCAGCCGCGTAGTCGAAGGACACGAAGCTGTCACCGTTGTACTTTGTGAAGAGCGAGCCGCTGAGCTTCTCCTTGCTGTCCGCGGAGGAAAGACCCACCTCGAAGGAGTTGAAGTTCTCGATGAGCGACTCAATGGTGTCGAAATCGTCGTCAGAGCCCTCGTACTCGTCATAGAGCTTGTCGAGAGCGTAGTTCCTGCCGCCCTCGCTTGCGGTGAAGCGGAGCGACATGGATGAGGAAGAGCCGTCCTCGTACTCGCCGAGCATAAGGCGGTACTGGTCAGCGACCTTCTTAGCGAGGTCTTCGGAGTTCTCCTCGTAGACCCAAGCGTAGTATTTGGCAGGCTTCATAGTGCGGAGCTTTACCTGATTCTTGACGAACGGGGAGAAGTTGTAGAGCGCAACGCTTCCGCCGACTACAGCCGCAGCCGACACACCGCTGATTATCGCGATCTTCTTGCCCTTGCCCTTTTTCTTTGTGACATTCTCAACGCCGGAAACGGCATTTGAGAAGTCCGCACTGGCACCGCTGAAGCTGGCGCCTGTATTATTGAAGTTATCCGGCATAAGTAGATCCCTCCTGAATGATCCGTGCGAGTTTATATTTTTCTGTCCGCGGGAGGCTGCATAGATCTTCCTCGCCGCAAATATAATATTATCACAGAATATGCAAAAAGTCAAGGATTCCCGCGGATTGTTTCACTTTTGTAACCTAACTGTGACTGAATATAGCGTGATATTCTACACATAATAGACGCGGAAAGGAGAGTGAGAGTATGAGTGACAGCAAGAACAGCTGCATAAGGTGTACAGTATCGCAGTGCCAGTTCAACATGGTGACGGAGGATTACTGCACACTGCGCAGCATATCGGTGGGAACGCACGAATCGGACCCGAAGGTGCCGGAGTGTACGGACTGCAATTCATTTGTAAAGCGGACAGGCTGCTGCGGCTGACGGAATGCAGGGGCGCCGTTCCGGCGCCCGCCCGTTTACATCACGATTCCCCTTTGCATCAGACCGCCCGCGCTCTCCTGCTTGTGCAAAATCAATAAAATCAACAGCATAATACAGTCAAATCGGGAAAATTTTCCGCATTCCCTTGCAAAGCGACGATAATTATAGTATAATGAAAAACGTAGCAAACTCTACAGTCAGGAGGCTGATAAAAATGTTCGACAAGACTATGACTTTCTCCGTCAACGAGGACAAGGAGACAGAGCTCAAGCGTAACCTCACCATAATCTACGACGCCCTCACGCAGAAGGGCTACAATCCGATAAATCAGATAGTAGGTTATATCCTGTCGGAAGACCCGACATACATAACCACCTACAACAACGCAAGAAGCCTTATCCGTCACATCGACCGTGACGAGCTCCTTCAGGCGCTTGTTAGATCCTATCTCGAGCAGTGAACGACCCGCCGGCAGGCTTCCGGACAAGGAAGAAGCGGCAGGACAGACAACGAAAACAGAGCGGCAGCAGGGAAGAATCATTCCCGGCTGCCGCATTTTTACACTCATATCGCAGCCGCACTGAGGGCATAATGATAAGGCGGAGACATTCCGCAGAAAAGGATATGAGACCTATGGATATCATCGCTCCTGCGGCGGCGGTACTTGCAGCAGCCACGGTGCCGTGCTGCGCGCTTTACGCCGCCGATACCACGCCCCGGGGCTACGGACAGGGCACGGCAGTTGACAGCCGCAACCGTCCGGAAGGTGCCGTGCAGTTCAATGAGCAGTACGGAGACCTCGGCGCGTGCGCCCTCTCGGACGACGAAAAGCGTATCATCATAACGTTCGATCAGGGCTATGAGAACGGCTATACGGCGGATATCCTTGATACTCTGCGTGAGAAGGATGTCAGCGCGATATTCTTCCTCACCGGAGACTACGCCAAGCGCGAGCCTGAGCTCGTCAAGCGTATGATAGCCGAGGGACACACCCTCGGCAACCACGGGATGACCCACGCGAGCCTCCCGAAGCTCTCCGAAACGGAGGCAATGGAGGAGATAATGTCGCTGCACAATTTCGTGCTGAACAATTACGGCTACGAGATGCAGTATTTCAGGTGCCCGTGCGGGGAATACTCCGAGCAGGCGCTGGAGACCGTCCGGAACTGCGGCTACAAGACCGTATTCTGGAGCTATGCGTATGTTGACTGGAAGACCGACGCGCAGCCCGACCCTGCCGCGAGCCTCGAAAAGCTCACGGCGTCGGCGCACGGGGGAGAGATACTCCTCCTGCACTCAGTCTCCGCGACCAATGCGCAGATACTCGGCGACGTGATAGACTCGTTCCGTGCGCAGGGATATACCGTATAAAGCAAAGGGACGCTCTTTTCCGGAGCGTCCCTCTTTATCATATCTATCCCATTTGAGCCATTATTCGCGGTCGGAGCCTTCTTTCGGCGGCATTGTCCCCACCGCCTCGATAGTATCCATAGCGGCAGAGCGGTCGGAGAAGTTATATTTCTCTCTGCGCGAAACGTCGTTCTCGTGCACGATGACCGTCTCTGTGCTGCCGTCTGAATGCGTAACAGTTTCGGAGTTGTCAGGAGTATAGAAATTCACGAACTGCATCGGATTATCCTGATTGTCCATATACGGACGGTACTTAGAAGGCAGCCCTTTTTTTTCCCTGTTCGCGTCGATGAAGTACTTCACCCACGCCGCGATGAAGGCAGCCGCACCGCTGATTATGTAGTACCAGAATCTGTCCATATCCCTCTCTCCGTTTTCCCGTATCAAGCAGATGAATGTGTATTTTCCCCGAAGCGCCGGAAGTTCCCCAACTCCGGCGCTTTCCTATATCATGCAGATGAGTTCAGTCCGTGTTATTCCCCGATGTTGACCGTCGTCCCGGAGCTCTGCGAGCCGGACGAGCTGTCAAGGTCGTCGAGGTCGATGTTGATGAGAAGACCGTTGCCGTCGCCGCTGGTAACTTTAGGCATAACGCCGTTCCACTTCTGGATCTGCTCCTAAGCGATGACCTTCTCAGAAAGCGACTCCTCGAGCAGCTTGTTGGCGTCCGCCTGAGCCTGAGCCTCCGTGAGGAGCGCCTCAGCGGTAGCGTTAGCGGCGATCTTCTTCTTTTCAGCCTCAGCATTGGCGATAACGATAGCCTGCTCCTGCTCGGTCTGAGTCTTGAGTAGGTTCTGCTCCGCCACCTGCTTGGCCTCGATAGCCTCGTTGTACTCCGACGAGAAGTCGAAGTTCACGATGTTGAATTTCTCGATGTAGATACCGTAGTCGTTGAGCTTTTCGCTGAGCGCAGTCTTGACCTCATCGCCGACCTCGTTGCGCTTGGTGATGAGCTCCTCGGCGGTATACTTAGCCGTCGCGGACTTCATGCACTCCTGCACCACAGGTGTGATGAGAATGGTCTGATACTCCACTCCTACGTTCTTGTACATATCCGCCGACTTGTCAGACACAAGGCGGTAGTTCACCGCGATAGTGCTGCTTACGGTCTGGAGGTCCTTGGAGACCGCCGAAGCGGGAGTCTCATAGACCTGTATCTTGTTGGACATATCCTCCACCTCCTGGATGAATGGTATCTTGAGGTGGAAGCCCTCTGTGAACGAGGTCTGCGATACCTTGCCGAGAGTGAGCACAACGCCCGTATTTCCGGCAGGCACTATAGTGAACGAGCTTGCGCAGAGCACGAGTGCCAGCGCACCTGCCACTATCCACTTTACGCCCTTGAAGCTGCTCTTGGGAGAGCCGTTCTTATTGAGTTCTCTTACATTGATAGCCATAGTTATTCCTCCGTACCGCTCCCGTCGGAGTCGTCCTCCCCGGAAGCGTCTGTGTCGTTATCCTTTTCCTTATTTTCGCTGTCCTTTGCCGAGCCGAGCGCGATGCCCACACCCATGCCGATCGACATCCCCATGCACAATCCGAGGGGAATGCTCCCGAATATGGTCTGACCGATAAGTATTCCCAGCGCAAGGCCGAGACACATTCCCAGCGCCATATACTGTTCTGCGAAGCTCTCCTTTTTGCCGTTGCCTTCGGGCTTTTCCTGAACTTTATCCCTTTTTTCTTTGTCCATAGCAAATACCTCACATTCCCTCAAGGATCTCGCCGAGACCCTTTTCCATTTCATTGATAAGGCAGCCGCTGCGGTACGCCATCACCATGACGTACATCGCCCTGCTGAGCTTTTCGTCGTTGGTTATCTCGCGGGAATTGCCCGCGACCTCACGGGAGATGAGCTCCCTTATCTGTTCGGGTCTGAAAGCGCCCTCGTCCTCGGCGGTGAAGATTATCCTGCACAGTATGTTGTACAGCAGGATATCGGCGATGATGTCATCTGAGGTATCCTCCACGTCGCCGTTGACGTATCTCATCAGCGAGGCGATGTCGTCGAGCTTCATAGCCCGGCGGAGCATATTGATGAGGAGCACCCGGAGCACCTGACGCTCGGAGTACTTCTTGCCCTTGGTCGATGAGACCCAGCCGCGCTTTATCCAGTTCTGAATGGTAGTACCCTCGATGCCGGTGAGCTTTGACAGCTGCGAGAGCGTTAACCCTCCGGTGGCCTCGAGAACAGGGGAAATGAGCGAAAAAGCGTTCTCCCTTGCCTGCTCGGTGAATTTGATGGTAGTACCTGGTAGCACACGGTTAATAGTCATCATCTCCTCTCTGACGATGATATGATTATATCACAGGTTCATATGAACTTCAAATCCTGTCCGGGGACGTTTTAAAGCTCAAACCGATATTTTTTGAAGTTTACCTCACTGTTTCTTGCTTTTTCATAGTCTTTCACGCTTATCCGCCGCCGGGGACCCGTCCCGGATATTGCTCTATTGTGTATGGAACGCAGTTCAGAATTGTAAAAAATCACCAAAATTGATGATAATAGAAAAATACTATTGAAAAGCAGGAGAGTTTGTGGTATAATGTTTGTAACCGTAGAACGGGAAAACCGCATAGAAAATCGGAGGGAATAGAAAATGAAGCATATCCAGACAATCAACAAGGCAAATCTCAAGGAGTCCGCTAAGAAGGGCGGCTGCGGCAAGTGCCAGGCTTCGTGCCAGTCTGCCTGCAAGACCTCCTGCACAGTAGCTAATCAGAAGTGCGAGAGATAAGCTGACTGAAAAGCCAATTAGTCTGTTGAGGCGGTGTTTAACGATACTGCCTCAAATTTTTTCTTGATCTAAAAGGAAGATAGATATGATACACAAGTACAAATTAAGAGGGTTCAATATAGTCCTTGACGTAAACAGCGGCGGAGTCCATGTCGTGGACGAGCTCACCTACGACCTCCTCGACAACGTTGAGCCGCCCTTCAGCGACGCCGTCCCCGAGAAGGTGATGAACAAGCTCTCGAAGGTCTATGACCCCGAGGAGATACGCTCCTGCTACAGCGAGATCATCGAGCTTTATAACGACAAGATACTCTTCTCCGACGACGATTACGAGAAGTACGCCAAGTACTCCGTAGCCTCGCCGGTAAAGGCAATGTGCCTGAATATAGCCCACGACTGCCAGCTCCGGTGCAAGTACTGCTTCGCCTCGACGGGTGACTTCGGCAAGGGACGCAAGCTGATGAGCCTCGAGACCGGCAAGCACGCTATCGACTTCCTCCTCGAGAATTCCGGCGACCGTCCGAACCTCGAGCTCGACTTCTTCGGCGGCGAGCCGCTCATGAACTTCAAGGTCGTGAAGCAGATAGTCGAGTACGCACGCTCGCGCGAGGCAGAGTACAAGAAAAAGTTCCGCTTCACCATAACGACCAACGGTCTGCTCCTCGACGACGAGAAGATAGACTTCATCAATAAGGAGATGTCCAACGTCGTGCTCTCCATCGACGGACGCAAGGAGGTCAACGACTACTTCCGCGTGCTGCCGAACGGACAGGGCTGCTACGACATGATACTTCCCAAGTACAAGAAACTCGTGGAGGGACGCGGCGACAAGGAATACTACGTCCGCGGCACGTTCACGAACCGCAACCTCGACTTCTCCAACGACGTCTTTGCGCTGTACGACGCCGGCTTCGACCAGATCTCGATCGAGCCTGTAGTCGGCGAGTCCGACGAGTACGCCCTCACGGAGAAGGATCTCCCGGCTGTATTCAAGGAGTACGAGCGCCTCGCGGACAGGATAATCGAGAACGAGAAGACCGGCAGGAAGTTCAATTTCTTCCACTTCATGCTGGACCTCGATCAGGGACCCTGCGCGATAAAGAGACTGCGCGGCTGCGGCTGCGGCAACGACTACGTCGCGATCACTCCCGACGGCGACATCTACCCCTGCCACCAGTTCGTAGGCATCGACGAGTACAAAATGGGCAACATCGACGAGGGCACCTTCAACGAGGAAATGAAGAAGGACTTCGCGGCTGCTCACGTTTACTCCAAGCCGGACTGCCGCAAATGCTGGGCGAAGTTCTATTGCAGCGGCGGCTGCAACGCCAATAATTACCAGTACATGGGCGACATACATAATGCCCACAAGATATCCTGCCAGCTTGAGAAGAAGCGTCTTGAGTGCGCGATAATGCTGAAAGCGCTGCGTCTTTTCGGCGAGCAGAACTGAATCAAAGATGCTTTGCGGGGACGCCCTGTAAGAGAGGGCGTCCCCTTTATGCGTAAAAAGTTGTAAGGAGTAACTATGCTTGCAAGCCTGACCAATATCAACAAATTCTACAACGGGACACAGGTGCTGGACAGCGTCTCCCTGACGATAGATGAGAGCGACCGTATCGGACTTGTCGGGAACAACGGCTGCGGGAAGTCCACGCTGCTGAAAATACTCACAGGGTCGGTCGAGCCCGACCGCTTCACCGAGCGTGACGGCATCATCTCCCTCGCTGCGAAGACCACTATCGGCTACCTCGAGCAGATGGGCGGACTTGACTCCGAGAGCACGGTCATCGACGAGATGAGGAGCGTTTTTGAGCCGATGACCCGCGCGATAGAGCGCCTGCGCGAGATAGAGCTCGAGATAGAGCTCGGCGACAGCTCCCACGCGGACGAATACCAGCAGCTCTCCTCGTGGCTCGAGGCGAACGACGGCTACAACACTGACGTGAAGATACGCATGGTGCTGCGCGGGATGGGCTTTACCGACGAGGAGCTGAAGCGCACCGTTTCCGGATTCAGCGGCGGCGAAAAGACCCGCCTGTGCATATCGAAGCTGCTCCTCGAGGAGCCAAACCTCCTCATACTCGATGAGCCCACCAACCACCTCGACTTCAAGACGATAATGTGGCTCGAGGACTACCTTCGCACCTACAAGGGCGCGGTGCTGATAGTCTCGCACGACCGCTTCTTCCTCGACCGCCTCTGCACCTCGATATGCGAGATAGAGCGCGGCACGCTGACCCGCTACCGCGGCAACTACACCGCCTTTGTCCGCCAGCGCGAGGAGAACGACGCACGCCGCCGCAAGGAATATGATATGCAGCAGAAGCAGATAGCCAAGCTCGAGGACTACGTCGCGAAGAACCTCGTCCGCGCGTCCACGACCAAAATGGCGCAGAGCAAGCGTAAGCAGCTCGAGAAAATGGAGCGTATCGAGAAGCCCGTCCACGACACTAAGTCCGCGAAGATCAGCTTCACATACGCCGTTGAGCCTCCTCTGGACGTCCTGAAAGTGAAGGACATCGACATCTCGGTCGGGGAGGGGAGCTCCCGCAAAACGCTCGTGGAGAACGTCAGCTTCGACGTCCGCCGCGGCGAGAAAATAGGCATAATCGGCGACAACGGCATAGGCAAGTCCACCCTTCTGCGCATTATACAGGAAAAGCTCCCGCACAAGGGGATAGTCCGCTGGAACAGCAACATAAAGATATCCTACTTCGAGCAGGAGAGCGCGAACCTGAACCGCGAGCTCACCGTCATGGAGGAGCTGCACAGCCGCTATCCGTCGATGTCGGAGCTGGAGGTGCGCAGCCTTCTCGCACAGGTACGTCTGGTCGGGGAGAACGTCTTTAAGGAGACCGGCGTCATAAGCGGCGGTGAGCGGGCGAAGCTCTGCTTCGCGATAATGATGCAGGAGCACGGCAATGTACTTATCCTCGACGAGCCCACGAACCACCTCGACCTCAGCTCCAAGGAGGCGATAGAGGAGGCGCTGTCGGAGTACACCGGCACGGTGATATTCGTCAGCCACGACCGCTACCTCCTGAGCCGTATCGCAGACCGCCTGATAGAGCTGACTGACGGCGGCTGCCGTCTGCACGACTACGGCTTCAATAAGTACCTCGATGTACTGCGCGACGAGCAGGCGGAGGAGAAGCGTGCCGCCGACGCGGAGAAATTCGCGAAGGCAGCGGAAGCGGCGAAGGACAAAGCAGCAAAGAGCTACCGCAGCAAGCAGCAGCGCAGTGCCGACGCCGCCCGCAAGAACGAAATACGCCGCCTCGAGAACGAGATAGACGAGATGCAGAAGCAGATCGACGCGCTGACCGAAGAGATCAGCCGCGAGGAGGTCTACTCGGACTACGAGCTGATGAGCGCGAAGTGTGCGGAGATAGACTCCCTTAAACAGCGTATCGACGAAGATTTCGAAAAGCTGATAGAATTGGATACATAGAAAACACCCGACGAAAGTCGGGTGTTTTAGTAGGGGGCGATGCTGCATCGCCTCTTTTTTATCCTTCACTCAATTTCGCTGTCCTCCGCTTTTTTCAGCAGGAACATCCTCCCGCTGAACGGCGGGATATCCATGATCATCTGCGAGCCCTCGTACCTGAACCTCGTCTCACCGTGGGGAGTGCTACCGCTGTAGAGCTGATCGTCCGAATCGAGCAGCAGCTCGACGTCGTACCCTTCCCCGACCGTGACCGAATACCCTCCCTGGAACCAGTCCGAGAGATTCAGCACAGCGAGGATATCGCCGTCCGCACTCTTTCTGCGTATCGCGTAGACGCACCTCGCCGCGGACTTGCAGTCCTCCCACATGAAGTTGGTCGGGTCGTAGTCGTAGTGCAGCGCAGTGTGCGTCAGATATATCCTGTTCAGCGCCTTGACGTACTCCCGGAAGCTGTCGTGCATGGGGAATCTCAGCATATCCCAGTCCTGCTCGCGTTTCTCGTCCCATTCGCGCAGCTGAGCGATCTCATTTCCCATAAAATTGAGCTTTTTGCCGGGGTGCGCGATCATGTACATATAGAGCGTCCTCGCCTGCGGGAATTTCTCCGGATACTGCCCGTTCATCTTTTGCGCGACAGTCGCCTTGCCGTGGACGACCTCATCGTGCGAGAGCGGCAGGATATACTTCTCGTTGTAGAAATAGAGCATGGAGAAGGTGAGCTTGTGGTAGTCGCGAGTGCGGTACATCGGAGCGCTCCGGAAATAATCGAGCGTGTCGTGCATCCACCCGAGATCCCATTTGTAGTCGAAGCCCAGCCCGCCGTCGAACACCGGCGCAGTGACCTTCGGGTGCGCTGAGGAATCCTCCGCCGCGATTATCGCAGATGGGTGACGAGCCTTGAGCCCGCAGTTCATCTCCTTGAGGAACTCTATCGCGTAGCGGTTCTCGCCGCGCCATTCCTGTCCCTGCCAGTAGATCATATTGCGTATCGCGTCCATGCGCAGACCGTCGATGTGGTACTCTGTCAGCCAGTAATTCGCCGCAGACTGTATGAACGAGCGCACCTCGCCCCGCGAGTGCATGAAGTTCCTGCTGCCCCACTCATTGTAGCCAGCCTCATCGTCCTCGAATTCATAGAGCTTGGTGCCGTCGTACTCAGTGAGAGCATAGTGGTCAACAGCGAAATGCACGGGCACGAAGTCCGCGATGACGCCTATCCCAGCTCTGTGGCACTTGTCCACGAACTCCATGAGCTGCTTCGGAGTGCCGTACCTTGCAGTCGGTGCGAAGAAGCCCGTGGTCTGATATCCCCACGACTCATCGCTGGGGTGCTCGCCGAGCGGCATGAGCTCGATGAAGTTATACCCGTTCTCCAGCGCGTACTCAACGAGCAGATCAGCTATCTCGGAGTAGTTATACCACTTCTCGTATTCAAGTATCTTCTTTGGGTCAGTGAGTACAGGCTCAGCAGCGCCCTCGGTCTTATCGTGGTAGACTTTGCCCGGCTTGCGCTTCCATGAGCCGAGGTGGACCTCATAGATGTTCATGGGCTTGTCGCGGCAGTCAGTGCGCTGAGCGAGCCACTCCTTATCGGAGAACTGAAAACCCTGGATATCTCGCACCACCGAGCACGTCCCGGGACGCAGCTCCATACCGAATCCGTAGGGGTCGCAGTGGTCTATGAAGCCGCCGTTTTTATCGTAGATACGGTACTTGTACCGCATACCCTCCTTCGCCTCAGGACACAGCAGCTCGTAGAACTTCCCGTCCGTGCCGCGCTCCATGGGGATATCCTCCCACCCGCTGAGATCTCCCACGAGCGAGACCTTTGAAGCATTCGGCGCGTATGTACGGAACAGCACGCCGTCCTTGACGATGTGTGCTCCCATATATTCGTAGGCATCGAAAGCCTCGCCCCTGTAAAAGTCGTAGATGTTCATGGCGTCACCTCTCAGCTGTAGTTCTTGGCGCTCCTGAAATCGACCGCTCCGCTGAACGGGTCGTAATATATCTCCTCGTTGCCCTTCTGCGCCACGAGGTACGATGTGCGGTAGAACAGCGGAATAAAGCCGTATCCGCCGATTATGGACTGCTCCGCCGCAGTCACGGTATCCACCAGCCCCGAGGCTGTGGTGCATTTCATAATATCCTGAAGGAATGCTGCCCCGCCGGCGGCATTTTTCAGACAGTCGTTCTTGGTGAACTCATTCATCACAGCAGCCGCATCGTTGAAATCTCCCCCGAGCGGGTACAGCGCGATAGTGTAGTCGCCGGACTCAATGCGCTCATAGAATTCCTCCTCGGTGACGTTATCAATGCCGATGTAGCACCCGAGCGTCTCCTGCCACTGCTGCGAAATGCTCCTCAGGTAGCCGGCGTCCGCGGTATCACCGCACACGAGTATCTTCACGTCCATGATGGACTGCGTCCCGAGCTCGGTCTTAGCCTGTTCGTAGAGCGTCTTTGCCGTCTCGGGGTCGTACTGCGCGAACTGCTGCTCCGAGGAGAGTTCGCGGTAGCTTCGCCCGAGTATCTTCACAGCAGGCGGGACTATCCCGTAAGCCGGCGTGATGTCCTTGCTGCCGGAAGCGATAGCCTCCCTGTCGAGCGCGAGCGCGAGAGCCTGACGCAGCGTCGCGTTCGCGAAATACTTATCCGCCGGATTGAAGACGAACCCCAGCGTCGTGCCCTGCACGCCTGTGACAGCGTAGTGCTTGCCGTCGTAAGCGGAGCTTGAGAGCGTCGTGAAGCAGTCGATAGTCTCGTCCTTGAAGAGCGCCCGGATATCCTCCTCATTCCTCTCGATGAAGAAGCTGAGGTACGACGGGCACACCTCGTAGCTCTCGTTGACATTCGCCTCGTTGCGCCGCATATAGAGGATATTGTTGACGCCGTACGGGTCATAGAACCACGTCCTGACGTAGAACGCCCCGTTCGACATCACCGAGCGGTCGTCGAGCCCGTACCTGCCCTTGGTTGACTCAAAGAACTCCTTATTGCACGGCGAAGCAGCCGGCAGCGCGAGCAGCCCGAGGAACTCCGCGGAGGGGTACTCGAGTGTGAACTCTATAGAATAGTCCCCGACGGCGCGCACGCCGATGCTCTCGGGGGTCTGCATACCCGCGAGAGAATCCGTCCCGCCCTTTATGCAGGTATAGTACTGCGAATACGGTGACTTCATCTTCGGGTCGAGCAGACGCCTGAACGCGAACACATAGTCATCCGCCTTAACGGGGAAGCACTCGTCCTCGCCGATGACATCGTCCCCGTTCTCGTCGAAGAACCAGAAGTTGTCCTCGCGCAGCTTGAAGGTATAGACGGTCCCGTCCGCAGAAACAGTATAGCTCTCGGCGTTGCAGCACGAGATATTGCCGGCAGCGTCCTCGGTGACGAGCCCGCTGTAGAGGTTCTTGATGACGGTCTCTGAGGCATCGTCCGACGCGAACTGCGGGTCGAGGCTCGCGGGGTTGCCGAGCAGGGGAGCGTTATACAGGTGGTTGAGACCGTCCCCTCTGTCGGTATTGCCGCAAGAGGTCAGCGCGGAAGCGAGCATGGCTGCGCTGACGATTATCGGAAGTATTTTCAATTTCTATCTTTGTCTCCTGTCATGATGTGCTGAAAAAGAGCCGGGGATCACTCCGCAGCTCTTTTAGTGGATGTTCAGTTCATGGTGACGGTCACGATGAAGCCGTCAACGTTGTTGCCGGAGAGGGTGTAGGACTTGTTCGACGGAACAGGAACGTCCGTGGAGCCCTCGCCTGCGGGAACGAAGTACACATAATATACTGTGCTGCCCGAGGTTATCTCAAGCGGAGCATTTATATTATATGACCTGAGGAGCTCGATATACTCCTCGAGGCAGAGACCGTTCTGACGCATATACACTGCGTGCGGGATACCGACATAGCGGTAGGTCTGAGTCCTTGCCTGTTCGCCGGTGATAGCCTCCTTGCCCTCCGGGAACCTTACGACGAAGCCGTACTCAGCAGCGTGCTCGTCTATCCAGGAATAAACGCCGGCAGGCGAGTAGTAGCCGGAGCTTGCGTCCTTGGGGAAGACGCCCATATCGAACGAACGGGCGGTATGGTAGTCGGTGCAGCCGCCCCTGAAGGCAGACTGTCCTGTGTTGTACCTGTCCTCCTGCTCCTCGAGGGTACGGTAGCCGCCGATTATCCAGATATCGTTATTGGACTGCGCGAGGTAGAAGTTCTGCATGAGCGAATTGAGCTGCGTGAGAGCGTCCCTGTCGAGCTTGATAACGTTATCAGCAACGC
Source organism: Ruminococcus sp. (assembly GCA_016288815.1). Taxonomy (GTDB): domain Bacteria; phylum Bacillota; class Clostridia; order Oscillospirales; family Ruminococcaceae; genus Ruminococcus. The sequence continues at coordinate 3,203 of JAEELF010000013.1, read as the reverse complement.
CGTAGTACTCGCTGAGTATATTATCGTGGAGTGTAACGAGATCCACGTCATAGACGGGGAACTTGTACTCATGGAGCGCATTTACGAGCACGAGGTCACCGGAGAATATCTCCGAGTGGTCGTGGGACTCGGTCACATACTCGGCCTGAGTAGTGACAGCGGCCTCGGGGGAGCCGGTGATGACGGGGCTCGCGCCGGAGGTATCGAGGTTGTCCACTATAGTGGAGTTTGTGGTATCTGAGGCTTTGGTCTTGGTATTGTCATCGCCTGCGCCGCCGCTCTTCTTGTCGGAGCAGCCCTTCATGCAGGACGAGATTATCACAACGAGAACGATCAGAACAAGCACCACAGCAACGATACGGTCGTATCTGACCTTATAGCGTCTGCGCGAGCGCTGACGCTGACGTCTGCGGCTTCCCTGACTTTCGTAATTACTCAAAAGCGGATCTCTCCTTAATCAATATTCCTTGCTATTATAACACATTAAAAGAGAAATGTAAAGCATTTTTTAGATTTTCCACAAAAAAATCTTCATTTTCTTGTTGGATTTGTCTTAAAGGCTCCCCGCAGCGCCGGGAGCACAGCCCGGAGCTGCCCGCGAAGACCTTTCTGCGGGAGCTGTTGTCAATATAATAAAAAATCCGGGATTTTATTTCAAAATTCCGGCAGTTTCTCTAAATCGTTCCTGAACCTCTTGACATGGGCTGGAAATCGTATTATAATAATATAATGTATCAATATGGGATATTGTCCCTATTATCATGTTATTATATCACACTGAAAAGCCATTGTCAATAGCTTTTTGAAATTTTTTTGCAGTGTGATACGCAACGCCAACTATCAGCCAAAAGCTGAAAAATAAGAGGAGGTTCCGCCTATGGTGAAGGTTACACCTAAGCAGCTGGGAAAAAACGTCAGAATGAGTTTCGGTAAGATCACCGAACCGCTCGAAATGCCGAACCTTATCGAGGTACAGAAGAACTCGTACCAGTGGTTCAAGGAGGAGGGTCTGCGCGAGGTATTCCGCGACATGACCGCCATCACTGACTACAACGGCAATCTCGTCCTCAATTTCAAGGACTACAGATTCGACGAGACTCCCAAGTACACCCTTGCAGAATGCAAGTCCAGAGGAGCTACTTATCAGGTAGCTATGCGCGCAACAGCGACTCTCTGCAATAAGGAGACAGGCGCTGTTAGCGAGAGCGAGATCTACATGGGCGACTTCCCGCTCATGACCGACAGCGGAACCTTCGTTATCAACGGCGCTGAGCGTGTCATCGTATCTCAGCTCGTCCGTTCTCCGGGCGTATACTACGCCTTCGAGAAGGACAAGACCGGTAAGGATCTGTTCAGCACGACAGTTATCCCGAACCGCGGTGCATGGCTCGAGTACGAGATGGACTCCAACGACGTCGTATACGTCCGTATCGACAAGAACAGAAAGATCCCGATCACGACCTTCATCAGAGCACTCGGCGTAGGCTCCGACGAGGAGATCTACGAGATGTTCGGCGAGGACGACCGCCTCAAGCAGACCATTCTCCAGAAGGATCAGACCAAGAACAACTCCGACGCCCTCATCGACGTCTACAAGAAGCTCCGCCCCGGCGAGCCTCCCACGGTAGAGAGCGCGGTAACTCACCTCAACAACCTCTTCTTCGACGCAAAGAGATATGACCTCTGCCGCTTCGGAAGATACAAATATAATAAGAAGCTCGGCATAGCCTCCCGTCTTGCAGGACGCACCCTTGCAGAGCCCGTCATCAACCCCATGACCGGTGAGATCATGGCTGACGCCGGCGACACCCTCACCTACGACAGAGCCTGCGAGATCGAGCAGGCAGGCGTATACTACGCATTCGTAAACGTCGAGGCAAAGGAGTACATCACCAACGAGCGCGGCGAGACCTCCGTCCAGATGGTAGACAAGATAGCCAAGATCATCGGCAACGGCATGGTAGACATCAAGGGCTACGTTGACTTCGACACCGAAAAGTACGGCATCAACGAGAAGGTATCCTTCAAGGTGCTCCGCGAGATACTCGAGACCTCCGCAGATGCAGACGAGCTCGAGGAGAACATCAAGAAGCGCGCAGACGAGCTCGTCCCCAAGCACATAATCCTCGACGACATCTTCGCGACTATCAGCTACTTCCTCAACCTCTGCGAGGGCGTGGGAACAGTTGACGATATCGACCACCTCGGCAACAGACGTATCCGCTCTGTCGGCGAGCTCCTCCAGAACCAGTTCCGTATCGGCTATGCCCGCATGGAGCGCGGTATCCGCGAGAGAATGAATATCCAGACTCAGGACGTGAACACCCTCACGCCCCAGACTCTCATCAACATCAGACCCATCTCCTCGGCAATGAAGGAATTCTTCTGCTCCTCGCCGCTGTCGCAGTTCATGGACCAGAACAACCCGCTCGCCGAGTTGACCCACAAGAGACGTCTCTCCGCTCTCGGACCCGGAGGTCTCTCGCGTGACCGTGCCGGATTCGAGGTCCGCGACGTTCACTACAGCCACTACGGAAGAATGTGTCCTATCGAGACCCCTGAAGGTCCTAACATCGGACTCATCTCCTACCTTGCGACTTTCGCGAGGATAAACGAGTACGGCTTCATCGAAGCTCCGTACAGACGTGTTGACAAGGCTACCGGCGTTGTCACCGACGAGGTCGTATACATGACCGCAGACGTCGAGGACAACTACATCGTCGCTCAGGCGAACGAGCCTCTCACAGAGGACAACAAGCTCGCAAGGAACCGTGTAAACGCCCGCTACCGTGAGCAGATCCTCGAGATCGAGCGCGAGAAGGTAGACTTCATGGATGTTTCGCCTAAGATGGTCGTTTCCGTCGCTACCTCGATGATCCCATTCCTCGAGAACGACGACGCGAACCGTGCGCTCATGGGCTCGAACATGCAGAGGCAGGCAGTACCGCTCCTCAAGACCGAGCGCCCGTTCGTCGGCACCGGCATGGAGTACAAGGCAGCCGTTGACTCCGGCGTATGCGTAGTTTCCGACTACGACGGAAAGATAACCTACGTTGACGCCGACAAGATACACATGATAGATTCCGAGGGTATCGAGCACAAGTACGAGCTCATCAAGTTCAAGCGCTCGAACCAGGGAACCTGCGTCAACCAGAGACCTATCGTCACAGCAGGCGAGGAGGTCAAGAAGGGACAGGTGCTCG
>JAEELF010000012.1 GCA_016288815.1 Ruminococcus sp. | reverse complement strand
GAAAATATAATAATCAGAAGGGGTTGTGATCTTGATGTTTTCAACTGCTCCCTCTACAATGTGGATCTGATGCCCATAGTAACGCATCATGCTTGCAGAATCAATAAACTGCATATTATCATCCGCCTGTGCTTTATGATGTGCATCAAGAATATCACGAAGAATAAAAGCCTGTGGCGCTCTTGCCATGCAGCACTTGGAACGGTCAAACACATCTGTGATCACACCATCTTCCGAGCGCATAGAAACAGTCTCAATCGCAGGTGTGACAGTAACAGCATTACCATTTTCACGCACACAGTTCAGGACATTTGTGATTGTGACTTCATCTATTAGCGGACGTACACCATCATGTATCAGGACTGTACTATCATCGCCGAAAAGCTCAGCTGCTTTGATCAGTCCGTTATATATAGAACCCTGCCCGGTCTCACCACCGGGGATTACGGACTTCACCTTAGTAAGTCTAAAACGATCAACCAGTTCCTTTGTATAATCAATCCAACTTTCAAGAATGACGAGTACAACACCATCTATCTCCTTGTGGTGTTGAAAATGCTCTATTGTATAAACAAGTATCGGCTTTCCATGCAATTCCAGAAACTGCTTTGGTTTAGTCTTTGAGTTCATTCTCTGACCGGTGCCGCCCGCAAAAATTACTGCAACATTCATATGTATCCCCTTCTGTATTTCAGACGTTTTGATTATTTACTAATTATTCGAGCAGGATTCCCCACAGCCGTTGCACCTTCTGGTATATCATGCACAACAACAGCACCTGCTCCAATTTGGGCATTATCCCCGATTTTTACAGCGCCTAATATTATAGCACCTGCACCTATCAGGACATTATCTCCGATCACGCAATGTCCGTCATTATTTCGCTGTCCAATGGTGACATTTTGCAGAATGACAACATTGTTACCGAGTACTGCATCACGGTGGATAACGATCCCTTTTAAACCATGAGGCAAAACAGGCGGAGAGAGGAAAGTAACACCACCATTAAATGCTGTAGCGATAGATGCGCAGTTGAACGCATCGCACTTTTTAAGATAATGCCAATAGTAAAAGCGCAGCAGCTTCGGGGTTTTGGGAGACATTACTTTTTCACGATACCTCCAGTATTTTTTCGGATCATAATGCTCTAAACGATAACTAATTTTAGTCAACAGGTTCAGTTTTAATCCCTCCACGCTAAACACAGATTTATTATAATGATTTAATTCATTTTTTTGTTCGTTAAAGAAAGCGTAAAAACAGCAGGTCATCAATAAAGACCAATACGTTTTTGCGCGAAATAATCGGAGCACTTTCAAAATCGAAGATCTGTATTCTATTACATTGCTCCGCCCTTTTTACCCTTACGATTGGGAAAATACTTTTTATTCTTGTAGTATGTATATGGATGGTCCATATCCACGAATTCGAGCTGATGTTTTGCATGCTGCTGCTCTTTTGGAGGACGTTTCATATAATTTCCGAAGATGCGTTTAAGGTAATAATCGTATCCAGCCATAATGGGGACTTTGTATCCTTCAAAATCAACCCATACCTGTGAAGCAAACCATTTTTTGGGGTGCTTGTAAAGCATTCCTTTAACGCTACCGATCAATTCCGTCACATACACGCACTCTTCCCACGAATACTTACTCATTTCACGCTCTGCGTGTTTCCAAATCATATATCTTACTTTTTCTGATGGAACCATTTTGAACATAAGATTTGCCATCATACGAAACATCTTGCCCTTATTATTGGGGAGCCTCTGTGTATTGAACAAAGCATAATTGAACGCATGAAACAACTGAATCGCTCTTGCAATAACAGATGACGGACATCCATCGATTGGAGCAATCTCAAACGCAAGTCCATGACAAATATCCGAATTCTGATTATAAGAACAAATAAAAGTAGTGTTAGGATCTCTTAATGAAGTACATGAATGATGGAAATTTGTCTTGTCATTTGTACGACAGAATACATATTTTTCTTTATCTCCGTATTTCGGCCATATGCGAGCCAAACGTTCATAATCGGTACGAGGCATAAAAACATCGATATCATCGTCCCACGGAACAAAACCATGCTCTCTTATTGCGCCAATCGCAGCTCCTCCACAGAGGTAAAACATTAAATCATGTTTATCGCAAAAATCCTTAAAATATAACAGCATCTCAAGCATTTTATTCTGCATTTTTTTGAATGTATCATCACTTATTTCATATGCTTCAAAATACTCGTTTCCCACTACTTTTCACCTCAGGTTCTTGTTTTTACAGGCACACCAACATAAGTGCCTTTTTCAAAAATATCCTTAACCACTACTCCTCCAGCGCCGACAATTACATTTCCACAAATACTAATGTTATTTATTATCGTCGCACCAGCCCCTACATGTGTCAAATTGCCAACTTTAACAGTCCCGCACAAAGAAGCATTGGGAGATATATGTACATAATCTCCAATTCTGTTATCATGTTCAATAACGGCAGCAGTATTAATAATGCAATGCTTACCAAGAATAGCAGAAGTATTAACAACAGCATTTGCCATTACAGTTGTACCTTCACCTATTTGGGTATCTATCGCTATCTGCGCGGAAGGATGAATAGCTGTATACCAGTTAACATCTAATCTTTCAGATATCCTTTTTCGGATAAGATTATTACCAATCCCAATAATAAAGCAACAACTATCAGCATAAGCATGAAAGTTATCAACGACACCTAAATACGGATATCCAATTATCATATCAGGGAGTTCGGTATTATCATCTAAGAATCCAACAAGCTCATCGCCACTTTTTATAACAATATCGGCAATAACTTTGGCATGACCGCTCGCTCCTATTATAATAACCCTCTTCATAAAATCACTTGCTCATAGCCTCAGGAGTACCCATAAATTCTTCCATTGTTGCACTTGTTCCGGAGCTTATTCCCGAACGATGAAGAACAATTTTAACAGTATCAAGTATTATCTTAATATCCCCTATGAAGGAAACATTATCAACATACTTAACATCATACTTAAATTTTTCTTCCCACGTTAAAGCATTTCTACCATTAACTTGAGCCAGCCCGGTTAAACCGGGTCTGACATTATGTCTTCTATGCTGCTCATTGTTATATCTTGAAAGATATCTTACAAGAAGAGGTCTTGGACCAACAATGCTCATATCCCCATTAAGTATATTAAACAACTCCGGCAATTCGTCAAGGCTTGTACTTCTTAACCATTTACCGTATGAAGTGAGTCTTTTTTCATCAGGGAGTAAGTTGCCTTGCTTGTCCTTCTTGTTATTCATGGTTCTGAACTTAACGAGCTTGAATATTTTTTCGTTCTTGCCTGGACGTTCTTGTGTAAAGAAAGGGTTTCCACCCATCGCAACAGCACCAAATATGGTGAGAACAATCAGAATAGGCGATAAGATAATTATCGCAATAAATGAGAGCATAAGATCAAGTATTCGCTTAAAACACTTTGCATACATTATTCAAAACAACTCCTGATAAGTTCGATTATGATATCCTGCTCCTCGGCAGTCATTTTGTTGTCGCTCGGGAGACAAAGTCCGCGCTGGAAGATGTCCGCACCAATGTCGCAAGCCTCTCCTCTGTCAATATACGCATTGGACTGTCCGCGACCGTTGCCGTTTGCGGTAACAAATCCGTTCATACGGTAAATAGGCTGCATATGCATTGGCTTCCATATCGGACGTCCCTCTGCATTGAATTTGGAAAGAGTCTCAAGTATCTCAGTAGGACAAGTCTTGCCCTGCTCGGAAATATACATCGGCTCGCTCTCGCCACGAACCTGTCTGCACATTGCCTCCTTATTAACTAGCATACAGCTGAGCCAATAATTCGGTACACTGTTCTTCTCATCAAAAGGATTCATTGTAACAGGAAGCCCCTTGAAGCCTTCCTTGTAGCGTTCGTAAATTGCCTTCTTCTGGGCAATATGCTCATCGAGGTAATTCATCTGACCGCGAACAACGCCTGCAATAACATTCGACATACGGTAGTTGTAACCGATCTCTTCATGCTGATACCACGGAGCCGCCTCACGGCTCTGTGTAGACCATTTGCGAACCTTGTCGGCGTCGTCCTTACTGTTTGTAAGGAACATTCCACCTGATGAACCGGTGATAATCTTATTACCGTTAAAGCTAATAGCGCCGTAATCGCCGAAACCACCAGTCTGCTTCCCCTTGTATGTAGCACCGAAGCTCTCGGCAGCGTCCTCAACTATAAGAGCACCGTGCTTATCACATATTGCGCGTATTTCATCGATCTTTCCCGGAATACCGTAAAGGTGCGCAACTACGACCAGCTTTACTTCCGGATATATCTCAAACGCCTTTTCAAGAGCGTCAGGACTCATATTCCATGTATCAGACTCGGTATCAATAAAAACAGCCTCGCCGTCTTCGTAAGCAACAGGGTTTACAGTTGCATCGAATGTCATATCGGAACAAAAGACCTTATGTCCCTGAAGTGTTCCGCGATTCGGCTTAGGCTGACCATAGAGCTTTTCGCCTGCGAGCTTTGTAGCAAGGTGGAGTGAAGCTGTTCCGCATGAAAGAGCTACGGCGTACTTAACTCCTGCGTACTCAGCAACGAGTTTCTCGACCTCATTTACATTTTCGCCGGCAGTTGTGATCCAGTTTTTCTCAAAAGCATCGTTTACCCACTTCTGCTCGTCTCCGTGCATTGTAGGCGATGCAAGCCATATTTTCTTTTCAAATGGTCTAATGTTACTATTATTACTAAACATTTACTGCTTCTTCTCCTATCCATTTGGCTTTGTTGAAGTTGAAAAGCCAACGTATATCTACCCAAAGGATAATTCCTTACAAGTTCTCAGACTTGCACATTATTAATTATAACTGTTAGAGACAAAAAAAGCAAGCGGAAAAATAGGGGAATACAAGATGTCAAGATTTTTTTGTCGCTTTTCACAAAATCCTCACATTGTTTACTGTCAAAATTGCACGAACAATTCTACTTAAAGTTATATTTGCATTTGATATTAATATTAGTATATTGCTGGCAGCCAGTGGCTGCCATATCATCTATCATTTTTCAGAAATGTTGTAAACGCCTTTGATTTGTGCTATAATTAGAACAACAAATCTGATGAGGTGAAGATATGACAGATTGTCTGATAGTTGCTGCAGGAGGTGCGATAGGAGCTGTTTGCAGATTCCTGATAGGAAAGCTCCCGATAGGCAGCAGCGACGGATTTCCGATAAAAACGTTTATTGTCAATATATTTGGCTGCTTCCTGATTGGTCTTGTAGCGGCACTTGCATTGAAACAGTTTTCGGATTCTCCAAGACTCGTTCTTTTCCTTAAAGTAGGGGTCTGCGGAGGCTTTACAACCTTCTCGTCCTTCGCTCTTGAAACAGGCAATCTTATAGAAAAAGGCTCGTATATCACAGCTGCTTCGTATATCATACTGAGTGTTGCAGTCGGTATAGCAGCCTTGTTCGCTGCGCAGTACCTCGTTGAAAAAGCGTTCTGAGTACAGGTGATAATTATGAAGATTTTTATAGATGCAGACGGCTGTCCTGTAGTTGATATTGCCGTCAGGACAGCAAAGCGATACGGACTTGAATGTACGATAATATGCGATACAGCGCACTCTATACAGCGCGACGGTGCTGAAACAATAATCGTTGATAAAGGCGCGGACAGCGCAGATTTCCGGCTCGTCAACCTTGTAAGTGCCGGAGATATTGACATTACTCAGGACTACGGACTTGCTGCGATGTGTCTGAGCAAGAAGGCGGTAGTTCTCAATCAGGACGGCAAACGCTATACAGAGGAAAACATCTCGGGGCTGCTCGAATTCCGTGCAGTTTCCGCGAAAACTCGCAGAAGCGGCGGACGTACAAAGGGTATATCCAAACGCACCGCTCAACAGAACAAGGACTTTGAAAAAGCTCTGACAGAGCTGATAGGAGCAGGAATATGAAAATACTGAATTTACATGGCTTCATGGGTGACGCTGATAACAAGAATTACAAAGCGCTTTGTATCCTTTTTCCTACGGAGGATATAGTTTCACCAAAGCTGAATTATATTGATACTGCGCCGGATAAGATTCTTGATCAGCTTTCGGATATGGTCGATTCCGATGACTTTATATTTGTGGGACAAAGCCTTGGAGGCTGGTATGCTGACAAATTAAGCCGCAAATTTACCTATCCTTGTATTCTCACAAATCCCTGTTATTATCCACATGAATTGAAGTTAATAACAGAATCAGATATGCCTGATGAGTTTGTTGTACAATATTATGAGATGTCAGTTAATGATAAAAACGAACTTGCTTATTCATTTTGCAGCGATGGAGATACATTAATTCCCAATAATTTTGACAACTGTAAAAAGCTCTCTTATGAGGCTATTATGGTGCACGGAAGTCATAGCACAATTGAAAACATTGTCGACCATTTTTCTAAGTTATTGGCGTTTAATTACACTACGAACGAGGTAGCTGAATTAAAAGAAAAACGGAAAGCAGCTTTTTTACAGGAAAATCCTGAATGGTCTGATAACCGTTTCCTTGATATCATATTTAATCAGGCAATCATAGAGGCAACGAAAGCTATTTTTGATAAGGAAATGGAACAAACCGAAAGGTCGTTGGAAAAAGCGTTTTTTCCCAGCGTGACAGACAGTAACAAGGATTCTACATATGACAATGAAAAAGAAAAAATTAAGCGAACACTTAAAAAAATTGAGCAGTACAGGTATTCGGAAGGGGAAAAACTTGAAAAGCTTAGCGGTGAGTTTCCTGAAAAATTTATGAGACTGAAAAAAGAGGTAGATAAAACTAAGAGTAATTTTAAAAGTAATCATTATAATATATCGCGTCAGAACGTACTTGAAATCAAAACGCTTGCTAAGCTTGAAATATGCGAGAAAATACTTAAAAAAACAGATATCAAGTGTGAAAAAAGTTTCAAATACAAAATTTGAAGATTTGTATATGGAGTATGACAAGCATTATTCCGAGCTGATCGATAACGCTAATAAAAAATATGCTTCTGCTAATAACTATCTTTCTGCTTTTTTCGACTTATTTAATTTTGAGGACAAGTTCTCGCTGGAGTGGATATATAGCTTTGCTGATTATGCAGTTGAGCATAAAATTGACGAAGAAACATTTGACAGAGGCAAATACCTATATGCTTCGCCTATTGAGACTCCAAATGGCTTATATTGCATGAATAGGTCTTTTTTCCTTAGAGATGAGTTCCTTCCGCTGCTGTTGGAATGCGAGTACGATGTATCAGGATTTGGGAAGGCGCTTTATGAGTATACTCTATACGTTGAACTTGTATATGGTTTAAAAAATGCGTATATTAGCAGTAAAGCGTTAGAGAGGATATCCCGGTCGGAATGGGTCGCTTTTATTAAAAGCAATTACAACTTGCTCGGTGCGTTTAACCGAAAGAAGGAATGGACGCCTAAAAAAATAAAAGAAGCGCGTAAAGTCTTTGATAAGTGGGGAATAAACCAGCAGACGTGAATTTTTCAAAAAACAAAAAAGGTGATTGACATTTTTGGAATATATTGTTATAATTAACGTAGAAAAATTGGAAGTGTCATATAGCAGATAATTATAATATTTAATTGTAAAAATCAAAATTTCCCGATTTTTATTCCAGGTAAAAAATGGTATTATGTGATAAAATAGCCTTGAGGTGAATAAAAGCCTCAAGGCTATTATTTTTTCCTTATTACTCGTATGCAGTCTCTGATCAAGACTGCTATCCACCAACGACGTCACCCGGGTACGTCATACTATTAGAATACCAACACATATCGCGGAGAGAAACTCTCTGCATATTAAATCAGAATCTGGAGGTAATTTCATGAAAATTTTATCAGTAAAAAAAGCAGCCAAGGAAAATATTTTGTTTGCTAAGAGTGAAAACATTAACAAATTCTCCGAACCTCGTGATACTGTTCACAAGGGATTCACTCTTGTGACAGGCACAAACAACGACATCAAGCTTGATTTCGTTAAAAACATGCTTGTGGACAGCTGCAGTAAAAAATCTACTATTTTCATCGACACAAGAGGAATGCTTGACTCCAACACGATAGACCTTATATCTTCTCACCCGCTTGTTCACGGAAAGATGAAAATGATAGACGTTTACAAGGACGGACTTCCTGTAAATTTATTCTCCGCAGATTTGGAGAAAACCAATGAAGAGAAGGCTGTCGATTTATTCGATGTCTGCTCTTCGATCTACAGAAATCCGGCTCCTGACCACATGGAAATGCTTCACGAAGGTATATCTGTTTACATAGAAAACCTGGAAGATTTCACAGACTGTTCCGTATATGAAAAAGCACAAATCGAAGGAATGCAGATATTTGATTTTCTTAGTCAGGCTTTAGCATATACGACCAATAATCCTTTCCTTCACGAAGTTCATTATTTGGTCGAATATGACCTTGACGATTGTACTGTGATGTTAGATTCGTGGGAAAATATCATCCAGTATCCGGGTCCAGCGACTTATATATACCTGAATTCAGGTTGGAGAGATAGTGCGCTTCCGATTGCGGACATGATTCTTGCTTCGCTCAGGAACTACCGCAAGCGCAATCATGGCATCCCAATTGATCTCTACATCAACGATATCGGTGACCTTAACTTCTCAAGCACCGGCTCAATCAGAAAAATAATTAACGAAAGTGAACGCTTGAACATAAACGTTATCGGCATCGCTCGCGATTATTATTCGCCTGCTACGCCGGTAGGTCAGATTATGGCATCGGCAGAAAAGCAGTGCTTCCTGTTCCCGACAATTAAGTCAAAGGAATATGTTGATTCAGCTCTTCAGATTAGCAGCGGCGACGAATGGCCGTTCATAGATATTCTGTACGGCGATGCTATCCTGAAGGAAATATCCACTGATCCGCATACTGGTAAAAATATAGCTAGTGTATCAAAGGGTAGTCTCAAAAATTATTTTAGCCTCAGAAACTACTTCGGCTTTAATGATTAATTTTTAAAACAATAAAGAATATGAATTGGCGGAGGCTTTTGCCTCCGCTATATTAAGTTATATGAAGGAGCGATATATATGAGATTCATAAGAAGTAAAAACGGCGATTACAGCGATCTACCGAGAATTCCCGAAGAATCAATCCGACAGCCGCTGACAGGCAACAGCGTCCCACAGAATGCCGTTAATTCAGCGCCTGCCACCTCTGAACAGGTTTATGCTCAAATGGGACAGCAGATAGGATATCTGGATATGTGGGCGAATAATGGCTATACTATGGATTCGTACCATTTCGCCTATGAGGTCGAGACTGAAGAAGGAGCTTTTGTACTGTTTTACGGTGAAAATGGCGTAAAATATATAGGACGGACAGTAACAAAACGAGAGCAGAACAACCTTAAAGGCGGACTGTCTCACACCAGCAAAATCAAGGACAAGCCCATTGAAATATGCGATGCTGTTTTCTTCAAGTATGGAGAAAAATTTATGCGCGAAGATAAGCCCGGCAAGCACTATTTCTATGTTTATACGTCGGACGATAATACTAACGATCTTTCTATGGTAACTAAGGTTATCGAAAAAGGCGACTTGAATAGTCCGCAATGCAGCCTGATATTTAAACCGGAAATAGTCAGATCTGGACAGGAAAAACTATGCAGCGCCTTCTTCCGCACCGAGATATACCGCGTTTCCAAACGCAGTACAGAGATAATGGTACCAACTCATCCTGGATGGCATTTTGATGAAAAATACGGCTTTGTATTCCTGGACAGAATGAGATACAAGGAACTCCCCGAGACCGAACTGCCTCCTTTCCTTTGTAAAAGAATAGTGGGGAAAACTAATAACTCAGTCAGCGGCATATATAATAATTTGAATCCAATGATAGGTCAGTGTTTGCAAAAGAAGCTATTATGGATTGCGAGAATGATAAGTCCGCTTCTTATGCCGCTCTGGAAGCATGGCGTAGTAGTGAGAACTATAATAGCTGCAATCATTGATACTACCGACCAGATGTCAACTTCTGCCGCAATACTTAAAACTGGAGATTTCGCTAACTTTGATTCGTTGTCGCTATACTCATCAACTGCGGAAATCGATAAAGAAATAGGCGGCGCCCGCGACGGCGTTGCAACATTAATCGGTCCACTAACAGCGGCAGAGTCAAAATATAACGCTGCTAAGGTCAATTATATCCGAGATGCAGCGATAGGCGCTAACGGAGCAGATAAGACTGCGAGGGCGCTTATCTCGTTGATAGGTCGCTTCATTCCAGCAGACCTGCCTCCGGAATTTGTTCTTCCCATTGACTGTAAGAGAATGGCTACCGATGCAGATGATAACAAGCTCCGGAATTTCGTGCTGGAATTCGATGCCGCGTACATCTCCTATATCGAGAACCATTTCGATGTTGTTGAGAGCTGGATAAGCTCCACAGCAGAGCGTTACAAGGCAGAGCCTGCTCCGGGCATCAAAAAGAATAAAGAAGGTCTGTACATAGCATTGACCGCATTACAGAGTATGATGAAAGGCTGCTTCAATATTGAGCTTTTTACGGACGACGAGTTCAAGCGTGTTACCGACCTGTTCAAAGAATCCGCGACAGAAATCATCGCTCCCGACTACGCCGTCAGAGACCAGTTCATTACTGTAACAATTGAAATGATAATGGAAGGATTTTTTTCATTTATGGATATAGCTTCCGCCCACAAGAGATATTCCAATGAAGGACACACGTTGATCCTTGACCGAAAAAAGGGATTCCTCAACTTCACAATGAAGTCTCTTGACAAGGTATCTGAACGTATCCCGACTGTTAAAGATGGAGCAGAGTTAGCAAGTATACTTAAGGCTTGCAATACTATAAAATGTACCGATAACGGCACCCAGCAGATAACTATTCCAGAGGGACGCTCCGGTTTTTACAGCGTTTATCTTTCGGAGCTTGGAGACGTTTTACTGCCGATAATCAGGTATATTGAAAATATCGAGTTCTTTATGCTGCCGGAAGAAGTCCCTGAAAATTTCATACCGCTGGTATGGTTCAGAGGACGCTGTGCCGGTATCGTTCTTGAGGGTAAAGGATTGCCGAATCCTCATATCAATATTTGTGGGTTGTCGGGCATGGGCAAAAATCGAGGTGCTTACCGCAACGGTGAATGCTTCCTCCGCTTACGTTCCAAGTTCATTTTTATTAATATTAAGGGACCCATAACCGCTGATTCTCTTGAGGATATGGGTTGTCCCGCTAACAAATATGATCTGTTCGATCTCAAGACAGAAGGCTTGCCGTTCGATATATTCAACGTATCGGACTTTAAAGGCAAGAACGCGAAAGTCAGCTACATATTGAGTATTATATGTGCGGCAGTTAATGGTCTCACCGATAATCAGCTCAACGAGCTTTCCGACTATGTCAACAGCATGGTTGACGACGATACGCAGAGCTTCTCCCTGCTTGAACTCTTTGAAAAAATCCCTAATGGACGGATAATAGCCCTTCAGAAGAAGCTCACTCCGCTGTTCAATATGCTGAGTTCTTATACTCCCAAAGGCGATAATTACAAGTATTCCTCTTGCCGTGAGTTTATAGACGACCGCAGCAAGATAACCGTTCTGTCTATTGTTCAGAGTAACGTCACGGCGCTGCGCTGTACTGTTTATGCGCTGTTGCAGTCGATGTTTGAACATCAGATTTTGAACAGCCATACCCGTCTGGTAGTGTACGCTGACGAGATGCAAAAATATACCGCAGATAGCCCATTTCAGCAGTGGTTCGCTGAGGGCAGGCAGTTTAATACTATCGCTGCCGGAATGACGCAGGAATACCGCAGCAAGTATAACGAGACCCGGAACTTCACAAGCAACGCTGCAATGGAGCTGTTCTACCCTCCGACTACTGTATCTGCAAATAAAGTGTTCTCAGCTCTGAATAAGGAATTCTCAATAGAGGAGCTTTGTTCCGGAAATATGGGAGATATTATCGGTAAGGGATTTTTCTGGAGCAGTGTTGAGAAACGCCATAAACCTGCTATTCTTTGCGGCAAAAATGACGATGATGATTTCTCAAAGCTGAAGATACGTCCTGAGGGCTATTACGGTGATGTTCTTTAATATTTATTATTTATGGGACTCTCACGAAGAGTCCTTTTTTTATTACATAGTGCAGAACAGCTCCCCCGGCGTAAAGCCGGAGGCAAAGATGATCTTTGTAGCTGTTCTGCTGAAAGGGTACTTAGTGTTGATAGTTGGTGTTAGCTGTTATTAGTCCTCATCTTCATCGTCGTGAGGAACGAACTTCTGTTTGCAAGTCCACTCGGTTCCGTTTTCTTTTCTGATAACAAGCTGAGTAGGTAGTCCGGTAATATCAGCCATACGCTGCGCTAAAGCATAGTTTGTTGTGTTATCGGCGTAAAGCATCGCACCTGTCTTAACATCCGTCGGACTCATGGCAGTATGTCCATGATACTTGCAGCCGTCTCTAAGCTTTTCGTGAATGCCGATACCTGCGAGATGAGTTTCCGTAAGAGGCTCGTATATTTTCTTAGTCAACTCCATTGCAATTTCAGCCGTAGGAGCAGTCGCTTCAGTATATGAAGTCATGTAGTGGAATACCGGCGTTTTATCTTGATTACCGCTAAAATCAGCCACAGCCTTAAACTGTCTGCAAGCGTTGTGGGAATTGTTCGGATCTATACCGAATCCTTCCTTCAAGACCTGATCCTTACCGATCGGGTAGTTTACGACATTTCTCAGGCACTTATCATCGCCGTTAGTATGTAATATCAGCTTAAAAGTTTCCATAACTCCATCACCTTCTTCTGTATCTTTATCGCTTCTTCGGGCATATCGTCTTTGAGTTCTTCGTACTTGGCGTTTGCTTTGTTCTGTAACTCAAACATAAGCTCAGGCGTGAGAGGTATCGGATAGTGCTCGATCCTGTATGCTGCAATATCAGAACGAGGGATTCCTTACTCTTTAGCGATCTGATCCAACTCATTAAAGGTAGATTGTCTCACCTTCATTGGTAACTGTACTTTCTTATCTTTTTCATTTTTCATGTGGATCACTCCTATGTAAATATTATTCCGAATACGTATGGTGTAGTTGAAGTTGTATCTGATATGAGTTATCTGAGAATATTACAGGTGAATCAGGTTGGTTAGACTGTTTAGATCATTTAGTAATAATATATAATATATTACAGGATATTAGTATAGAGGAAACGTATTACGGAATTACATATATGTACTCTACGCACGCCAAAATATCCCCAGCGTATACGCTGGAGCGGAGAGAGGAAAGCGCTGTTCTTTACAAAAAAATATCAGAATTAATCCAAAATGCAGGCAGCAAGAAAACCGGCATAGAAGAATCATTCATTTTTCCGAGAAAATTAAGATTTTTGAATAGTCATTTTTGTGACTGCCTGCAATTTAGAAAGAAGCAACAGTTTTTTGTGTATACGGATATAATTGTCAACATCTTTTCAACCATGTTTCAAGTATCCTTAGAGTATGATAATACTATCCGTAGAAGGATTAGCGAATAAAAATGCTCCTATATCATAGATTGTACAGGAGCTTAACATTTATAGCTGAGCCGCTCCTTCGGGAGCGGTTTGGGCGTTGTAGAATCGTATAAAATTCCGATTATTTCGATTTTGCAAATATATATATAATTATTATGAATAATAATTATTATTCATTTTCAATTGATTTTTTTCTCCATTTACAGCCGTTTCCGATTATTCTTACTTTCAATATATATATATAGTTATAATGACAAGAGCTTTTGTCGGCAATAATTTACGAAAGGAGAATGAGCCATGTTTCAGAATGACCGATATTTGACCTGCGGTGTTGACAACGTCATACCGCTCGACCTGCAAATGTTTCTTTGGTCGTGCGTAGACGGACTGCCGGAGCCGCGGAATCACTTGCAGATTTTCGACCTAAAGCAGGTCGGGTGCCTTCAAAGCATCACACATAGAATTGAAGAACCCGAATACTGTATGGAGTATCTGCTGCCGTCGGATAATCCGATTACGGAAAAGCTGTACGTCATCGACGACGGTACACATTCAACAATGCTGCTCAGCAGCGAATACTAATATAAGACTTACGCCGCTCCCCACGGGAGCGGTATTTTATGTCTGAACGGAGGTCAAAAATGGAAGAAAAGAATAACGGAAATGCGCTGTATTGCAGTCATTGTGGCGCGTTGATAGGTGAAAACGAGGACTATGAAGAGGTGCAAGACGAGGTCGTGTGCATGGACTTTGTGGAGCGGCACACAGTCAGATGCGACTCCTGCTCCGAGCTGATATTTGAAAGCGATAGCGTAAGTGACGAGTACACCACGCTGTGTGAGCACTGCGCAGAAAATTACTATCGAAGATGCTGTGAATGCAATTGCCTTGTCCATGATGAAGGCGTTTATTGGGAAAACGATGAGCCGTATTGCAGTGACTGCTATCACGATATCCAGCACTCAATACATGAATACAATTACAAGCCTGAGCCGGTATTCTTTGGTGATTCCAACCGATATTTCGGAGTCGAGTTAGAGATAGACGGAGCAGGTAAAGACGACGACAATGCTGAAACCTTACTTGCGATAGCAAACGGCGACAAGGAGCACATTTATTGCAAAGCAGATGGTAGTCTTAACGAAGGAATAGAGCTTGTTTCATTTCCGATGTCATTAAATTACCATAAGCAATTCTGCTGGGAGGAAATAATGTGGAAAGCTATAGCTCTCGGGTACCGCAGTCATCAAACAAGCACTTGTGAGCTACATTGCCACGTAAATCGCTCCTGCTTCGGAGATACCCGCGAGGAGCAGGATATTGTCATTTCGAGGGTACTGTTTTTCGTGGAAAAACACTGGGCGGAATTGCTGAAATTCAGTCGCAGAAGCGAGTACAGCATTAACAGGTGGGCTGCCCGGTACGGGTATGAACGAACCGGCAGAGATATACTCGAAAAGGCTAAGAAAGGTAATCTTGGTAGGTACGCTGCGGTTAATCTGCAAAATTATTCGACCATAGAATTTCGCCTGTTTCGCGGCACTTTGAAGTACAACACGCTCATAGCCACACTGGAACTGGTAGACAAAATATGCGATGTTGCTCTTGATTATTCGGACGAAGAAATCGAGAAACAATCGTGGTCGGAATTCGTCGGAACGATAACGGAGCCGGAGCTCATCACATACTTAAAAGAACGAAAGCTTTACGTGAACGAAGACGTTGAATCGGAGGTTGAAATGTAATGAAAACAACAGATTTAATCAAAGCGATACCGGCAGGAAGTCCCGCCGGCGAGATACTGAAAATAGCCGCGCTGATCACCGCGACAGTCCTCGTGGACAAGATCGGCGACGTGGTCAAGGAAGTCATAGACGAGGCTCAAACGCCGCTTATCGACGTTACGTACAAGGAGGAGAAATGAAATGTGCAGTTTGTTCAGTTCTTTGGATTATCAAGGTATTATGCCGCATAGGCTCGCCCGTAAGCTCTGCCAATCGTTGGCTAATTCAGCCGAGGAAAGAGGGACTGACGCATCTGGGATAAGCTATGTTAAGGACGGTGAAATCGTCATTTATAAGCGTCCTAAAGCCGCTCATAAGCTGCGATTCAATCCTCCAGAGGGTACGAGAGCAGTCATGGGACATACTCGGCTCGCAACTCAGGGCAACGAAAAGTTCAACTTCAATAATCATCCCTTCGCCGGCAAAACTCCCGATATTTCGTGGAGTCTGGCGCATAACGGCTGCCTCTACAATGATTCCGCATTGCGTAAGGATAAGAATCTTCCTGACACGAACATCGAGACCGATTCGTACATAGCCGTCCAACTCATAGAATCGCAGAAGATACTTGATTTTGATTCTCTGCGGTACATGGCGGAGGCGGTTCATGGCAGTTTCACTTTCAGCCTGCTTGACGAGAATAATTCGCTTTATTTCGTAAAAGGCTCGAACCCGCTCTGTCTGCTTCATTTCGCGGATATCGGGCTGTATGTGTACGCCAGTACGGAGTCAATAATGAAGAATGCTTTGAAGCGCGTGGGACTTCACAAGTTCGCATTTGAACGCATTGAGGCTGACGAAGGCGATATCATAAAAATCGACTGTAAAGGCAATATCACACGCTCGCAGTTCCAGCCTGCTCCAACATATACGACCTTTTCTAAGTGCAAGTGGTGGTACGGCGACTATGACGATTACTATTCCGTCTATGAACAAACGCTGATTGACATGGCGCATTGCTTCGGGATTGACGAAAATGACGTGATTCTCCTCATGGACTACGGCTACACGATTGACGAGGTCGAGGAGCTGATAAGTCGTCTTGGTCGTTCCACGCGCGACCTGCTCAACATTATAGACGTGCTCCAACGCAAGAGCGTTACACTTGTCAGCAGTAAAGAAAATATCGACACTAACACTCCGCAGGGGCGATTCGTCCTGTCTATATTCGCGGCGCTCTCAGAGCTTGAACGCGAGCAGACCTTGTAGCGCCAACGCGAGGGTATTGCTATTGCGAAGTCGAATGGTAAGTACAAAGGTCGGCAGCCTATCGAAATAGACTGGACTAAGTTCGGTCAGCTGTATGAGCAATGGCAGTCCGGCACTATTACAGCTGTATGGTTCCAAAAGGAAATGGGGCTTCGCGCCAACACTTTCTACCGCCGTCTCAGAGAGTACGAAGAAAAGTACACTTGAATAAGAAAGAGCCGGCTTATGCCGGCTCAAGTCTCTCTCAATAGGGTGTCGCTTTTATTTGCAATATTTCAAAAGCGGAAAAACAACTTATATGGCACAGTTTTCGGGTATTTCAATAGACCATGGGCTATTGAAGCATTAATGATTGACTCCACATCTAAATTATAAGACTTTTATTAGATAATATCAAGAAAACACTCCCATAGTTTTCGCAAAAATGATATTTACTACACTCCGCACAAAAGGCTGATTGATTAAATCCATTGATTATATTTCCCATACGAAGTAACATAGATGTAGAAAACAAACAGCGCTGTGTTTTCACTTATGAATTGAAATTCAACTCAGATGCAGCTGCATCGAAAAAATAAACAGTCAAGCGGTACGAGCCGTGCCGCATATATTTACTCGAAAGGAGTTATAGCTATGGCAAACAAAAGCAAAGAGCTACCATCGCTGTGGGAGCGTTCCGAATATGACGTTATTTCCGAGACCGAGACCGACACCGAGTTTGTGGCAGTTTTGCGTACCCGTTACAGCGGTGCGACTATCACCTGCCGTATCCCTAAGCACACGAAAGAAGAGGAAGAAGAGCTCGCCTCCGATGTCACCTACGCCCTCATGCAGATAGCGTATACCGGTCAGGATATAAGCCACATGAAGAGAATGGAAATAATAGTGGAGTGACGCTACATACGAAGCAGCCTCGAGGATTGACCCCCGAGGCTGCTTTTTAGATATAGCTTCTATCAATTATCTATATTATTCAACCGTAACAGATTTTGCAAGATTTCTCGGCTTATCAACGTCGAAGCCCTTGCCTACGGAAACATAGTAGCTGATGAGCTGGAGCGGGATAACGCTGAGACTTCCTGCAAAGAGAGGCTCGATCTGCGGAACGTAGCAAACGAACTCAGCTGTGTCCTCGAGGAAATAGTTTCCGGCAGTTGTGACCGCCATAACCTTAGCACCGCGGCTCTTGACCTCGACCATGTTGCTGATAGTCTTCTCAACGAGCTTGGTCTGTGTAACAACAGAGAACACGATAGTGCCGTCCTCGATAAGGCTGATAGGACCGTGCTTGAGCTCGCCCGCAGCGTAAGCCTCGGAGTGAATGTAGCTTATCTCCTTGAGCTTGAGGCTGCCCTCCATGCCGATAGCGTAGTCGATACCGCGTCCGATAAAGAACGAATCGGTGATATTGACGAGCTTGTTGGAGTACCACTGGAGGCGCTCCTTGTTCTCGAGAATCTTCTCGATTTTTTCTGGGATAGTGTTTATCTCAGCGAGAAGTTCCGAATAACGCTCCGCGGTTATTTCTTCCCTTGCCTTTGCGAACTGGAGTGCAAGAAGATAGCCTGCAACGAGCTGACAGCTGTAAGCCTTTGTGGTAGCGACTGAAATCTCCGGACCTGCAAGCGTGTAGAACACATTGTCAGCTTCTCTTGCGATAGAAGAGCCTACAACGTTCACGATACCGAGAGTTTTAACACCGGCGTCCTTAGCCATTCTGAGAGCTGCAAGAGTATCTGCGGTCTCACCGGACTGGCTGATAACTATAACAAGACTGTTCTTTCTGAGGGACATATCGCGGTAACGGAACTCCGAAGCAAGCTCCACGCGAACCTGCAATGAGGTCAGATTCTCGATGACGTACTGCAAGTCCATACCAACGTGGTACGCAGAACCGCAGGCAACTATGTAGATCTGGTCGATAGACTTCATCTCGTCATCTGTAAGATTTACGGAATCAAAATGAACGTTACCGTCCGCAACAACGGAGTTGATAGTGTCGCGGATAACCTTGGGCTGCTCGTGGATTTCCTTGAGCATAAAATGCTCGTAGCCGCCTTTTTCAGCGGACTCAGCGTCCCACTTTATCTCAACAAGAGGCTTCTCGATAGTCTCGCCGTCTATGTTGTAGAATGTAACGGCACCCTTTTCGAGCTTGGCTATCTCCATATTTCCAATGTAGTAAACGTTGCGGGTATATTTAAGGATAGCCGGAACATCGGAAGCAACGTATGATTCGCCGTCAGCGATACCGATTATCATCGGGCTGTCCTTTCGGGCGCAATAGATCTCGCCGGGGAAGTCCTTGAACATAACGCAGAGAGCATACGAACCACGTACACGCACCATTGCACGTGAGATAGCGTCCGTGGGTCCGATGTTGTACTTCTTGTAGTAGTAGTCAACGAGCTTAACTGCCGCCTCTGTATCAGTCTGTGACTTGAAGGTATAGCCCTTCTTTACGAGCTTTTCCTTGATCTCCTGGAAATTCTCGATGATACCGTTGTGAACGCCGATAATGTTGCCGTCGTCTGAGCTGTGAGGGTGAGCGTTTGCAGCGGAAGGCTCGCCATGAGTAGCCCAGCGTGTATGACCGATTCCGCAAGTACCCTTGACAGCCTTGCCCTGATTTGTCATATCAGCAAGCACCTTGAGCTTGCCTTTTTCCTTGATGACCTCAGCTTCCTTTTCGCCGTCGCGAACGGCAATACCAGCCGAGTCATAACCTCTGTATTCAAGCTTTGAAAGTCCGTCCAAAAGTATAGGCGCCGCCTGCTTAGTTCCTGTAAATCCTACAATTCCGCACATAATTTTTCTCCTGTATCTTTTTATAGATTATTCGTTATTACATTCAAACCTCCCGCCGAGTTATCCGGCAGGAGGTCGATATTATTCTATATTACACCTTCTGAAGAACAGACTTGTTGAATTCTTCGGGGGTGATGAAGGTCGGCACTATCTTGTGAAGAGCCTTGATAGCAGTCTCTTCATCGTTTTCAAGAGCAGCGTCACGAAGTGCTCTTAATTCAGTGATGAAGTTGTCCTCGTCTATCTCGATCTGCTTGCCGATGTAGATGAGCTTGTTGGAAGTCTTCTTCAGGCCCTCCTCCATCATAAGGAGCTCTTCCTTTATCTTTTCACCGGGACGAAGTCCGGTGAAGCGTATCGGAACGTCCACATATGGTTCCTTACCATACATACGAATGAGGTTTTCGGCAAGAGTTACTATCTTGACCGGCTTGCCCATGTCAAGGACGAATATCTCGCCGCCGTGAGCCATTGCAGCCGCTTCCATAACAAGACTTACAGCCTCCGGGATAGTCATGAAGTAGCGGATAATGTCGGGGTGAGTTACCGTAACAGGCTTGCCCTGCTCTATCTGCTTCTTGAATATCGGGATAACAGAACCGTTCGAGCCAAGGACGTTTCCGAAACGTGTCGCTACGAACTCCGTGCAGCATTTGCCCTTCTGCTGAGCAAGATACTGAACAATCATCTCGCAGCAGCGCTTGGAAGCACCCATCGCGTTTGTCGGGTTAACCGCCTTATCGGTCGATATCATGACGAATTTCTTGACCTTATAGAACTGCGCAAGAGTAGCAACATTGAACGTACCGACAACGTTGTTCTTTATCGCCTCCATGGGCGAATCCTCCATGAGAGGGACGTGCTTGTGAGCAGCTGCATGGAACACGACATCCGGCTTGTAGCGGTCGAATATCTGGTTCATACGGTAATAATCGCGGACAGAAGCAATGAGCGTAACGAGGTTAAGCGCCTCACCGTATTCCATTATAAGCTCCTGCTGTATCTCGTAAGCATTATTCTCGTAGATATCAACGATGATGATCTGCTTCGGCTCATATTTGGCTATCTGACGCACCAGCTCCGAACCGATAGAACCGCCTCCGCCAGTTACCATACATATCTTGTTATGTACGAAATACTTGATGTTTTCGTTGTCAAAGGTTACCGGATCGCGTCCGAGGAGCTCTTCTGTCTTGATGTCGCGGACTTGTCCGAGGAGACTCACATTATTGCCAAGGATAAGTGTTCCGATAAAGGGAATGATCTTCAGCGGAAGCTTTGTTTCGTTGCAAATGTCTATAATAAGCTTCCTGTTCTCTTCCTTAAGCGAAGGGATAGCAAGTATTATCCGCTCAATGTCATATTTTTTTACAACAGTCGGAATGTCTGAGGATGTTCCAACAACCTTGACCCCCATTACTTCCGTACCCAACTTGGCAGGGTCATTATCGATAACACAAACCGGATCATAATTAGCCGCCAGCTTGTCCCCTTCATATGGAGACTGTTGGGCGTTTAAGATCTCGCTTATCAGCATCTTTCCGGCAACGCCTGCACCGATTATCATTGTTCTTTTTGCATGACCAATGTTTTTGTTCATACACTCCACCTCAATTTGAAACATATGATCCAGAGCAGCTGCTAATCATCAGACTGTCGCAATATCAGGCCTGACTGCATCTCAAACAGCAGTAAAAGCCAAAACATATTAAGGCTGCTCAGATAATCTGAACTATACAACACCATTCTATATTATAATACATATTTCTCTGTTTGTCAAGGATAAACGATTATCAGTGTTTATTTTTGTATAATCGTACAGAAACAAGCAATATAATTCTAATTCGCAGCAGCTCAGACGCTATCCCAATTATATATGCAAAAAAGACGGTTGTCAACAGATAAAGCTCTGTTTTTCGCTGAATAATATTGGTAATAGCAAAGATGAATAAATAGTAAACTCTTCTCACGATATTGCTATTTCTGCCATTCTATGGTATAATGCTGTAAAACAAACACTTAAAAGGAAGCCGAGAAAATGTCCAAGATCATACACAAACCAAAAAGCTCAGCTATTCTGAGCTTTTGATAAAAGCAGTCTGCGCCTTAACGCTGCTCATATATCTGTACTTCATACTGAATATAACCCTCATTGACAGAACGGTAGGAACACAACGCCATGTATTAAAGCCTCTATGGGAGATACGCTCGATGTTCCAAAGCGGCAGATACACCTACTGGTCGGGGCAGATAGGCGGAAATCTCATCATGCTCTTCCCGCTTGGATTTCTTCTGCCGATACTGTCCAACAAATTCAAAAGCATACCGCTCACCACTATAACAGGCTTCGCATTCTCCGTCTGTATTGAGCTCACACAGTACTACACCGGCAGAGGGCTTTTTGAATCAGACGACATTATCCATAATACTATCGGAGCGTTTGCCGGCTGTGTCGCATTCGCCATTATTAACAGTCGATTGCTGACCAAAGAATACGATTCATATCAATAACTCTGAACAGCGCCGCGAATTGACCCGCCCTCTGTCAAGTAGACAACGCAAAAAACAAAAATAATCTACGCAGTAACCCAAAGCAGTCTGTGCAATTAGTGCAGGCTGCTTTGTTGTCGGTGCTTGCTGCGGCGCCCGCCGAATGATCACGCAGCATATGCATCATGGTATTCCATGGGCGTCATGCAGCTTAGTTTGATTAGGTATCGACCAGTATTGTAGTATCTGATGTATTCTTCACTCGATGCGACCAGATTGGCTTTATCTGTAAACTTGCGGAGATAATACATCTCAGATTACAGGATGCCCCACCAGCCCTCCATCGGATCGTTGTCAATGCATCTTCCGACACGAAACATGCTGTTTATATATTTATATCTATCAGCATAGAGCCTCTTCGTTTGTTTCTATTGACATCTCTGTGTCGAAAAAAGCTCTTTTTGGTATAATTCCGGTATAATAAGATATCTCAAAAAACACTAAAATTATCCAGAAAAAAACTTGAAAATACATTTAGCGATATGTTATAATGCATACGTTGTTGGTAGGCAAATGTAATACGAAATAATATATTGATTATATCATTTTACGAGAGACTATAACCGATTAAAGAAGCTTTTGCCATAGCAACGAAACAGAAAAAAATAGAACAACAAAAGGAGAAACAAAATGCAAACTAATCCAATCACTTGCAACACAGAAAGAGATTTTTTTCCAGCCAAGGAAAGTACGTCTGAAAATGAGAAATATGCGAACGATATTGAAACATATGTCACAAGATTTGTTCGTAAACTTGGGATACGCCCCAATCTTATAGGGTACCGGCTTCTTATAGATGCAATGATCCTTACAGTTAAAGAGCCTAAGCTGTTTTCTTCGCTGACAAAAGAAATCTATCCGGGCGTTGCGAAGAAATACGGTAAGGATGTTAGATTTGTCGAGAGAAACATAAGAAGAGCTATTAACTCTGCATATGAATACAATCCAGAGAGGATAGAGTCTATTTTCTATTACGCTGTTGACAAGCCGTATATATCCGAAGTTATCTCGCTGGGAGTTGAGGAAATACGTTTCAGTAGCGGAAAAGTCGATTGGTTGATCTGAAACGATGTTATTTATGTTTAACACTAATTAAGACTTTTCAGTTCAAAGACAAATTGATGACAGAGTTATATGTATAAATGTATTAGCAGCCCCGGGGCAATCCACGGGGCTGCTCTTGTGAGTGCATTCTTTGATAAGAGAATGATTAGTGACCTGCTCAGCTAATTACAATAAAAATGTTGACGGATTAACATTTTATGATATAATGTCAATTGTTATCATATATACTAATGTAATAAGATTTGAATTAACAATAGTATTACCAAATAAATAATCAAGGAGCTGTACAATGGAAATCAATAAACTTAAATGTGATACAGTAGGAAGACTTCGCAAAGTTAAACGAGATAATGGTCTGACAATTTCACAAATCATGGATATGCTTGAAAAAAGGAACTGTTATATTTCAGAGACTACTATCAAACGACTTTTTTCTGAAAACAACGACCCTGCAACTTTTAAGTATCAAAGTACTATCGCTCCTCTGGCAGATGTGCTTCTTGACATATATAACGATGAAAGCGGTTCTGAAGACGTTTCAGCTTTAAAAGCGATGATACACGACAAAAATGAAATGATAAGTATTCTCGTAGTTAAAAATGAAGAAATACGTGCCGACTATGAAAAGCGAATTAACCATTTGCATAAACAAATAGCGATGCTGGAAGGACATTTATTATTCAGAGAGAAACAGATAGACAAGAAAGACGATATAATTTCTAAATTGCTTAGTGAGGTCGTTGATTGAAAAAAAAACTGATTGGAAGCGTTCTGATGATAATAGCCGCAATTCGTTCAGATATATCGACCATGTAATGCAGTTTCGGGAAACAAGTACCTGTTGTTGTATTAACTATTCTCCATATTATCACCGACGTTCATGCAATAATCACTTAATATATTTATCGGGATAAATCAGCATATCAGCCAAACACAACTAATCAGCATTTAAAATCACCAGTATATCGCCCTCCCCCATTATGTACAACATAGATACCGCAATAAACTTCAATACCCCGTAAACATCAAGACCACCAATGCAAAAATGGCAAAGGTCATTATTTCACAGCTTGGCGGTCCGGACGGCGAGCTGGCCGCGTCGCTGAGATACCTCAACCAGCGCTACGCCATGCCCTCCGCATCGCACAGGATAACCTCGACGCCAAGAATTTCTACGCCTGCAACCCGTCGTTCGACAAGAACTGCGGCAGGAGAAAATGACCCCATGCACGAAATGCCCCGAAGCACTTGCTCCGGGGCATTTCAATTTATAAGCGTTTTTTGTAGAGCAGCAGCTCGGGGTCAGCGCCGTTCTCGCCGTAGGTGCAGACCAGTATGAAGTCCGCATTCGCAAGCACGCCGAAGCACCTCCCGTCCTCAGCCTCGAGCTGGGTACCAAGGTAGGTAGCGTCCCTGTCAAGGAACCTCGCTGTGCTGCCGTTCGGCAGCGGGTATTCAAGGTCAACGTAGCTCCCGACCAGTGCGTTAAGGCGCTCCACCACAGGCATTCCCGGGATACAGAGCGAGTTTATCTCACCGATGAGCTGCTTCTTGAACTCCTCGAACTTACCGCCGTCCTCAAGCTCCTTGTGGTTTTTCCAGTAGCCGAGCTTAGGCAGCATATCCTTCATGTAGACGCGTGCCTGCTCCTCCGTGAAGCCCTCTCCCGCCATATGACCGACGCAGACGTCGATGAGCTCGTCCATATCGTGATAAGTATAGCTGCCGTCGGCGTAGCACCACTTGCAGTACTCCTCGTTGAGCGAGCCGTCCTTCTCTCGGCTTATCATAGCGTCCTCGAGAGGCATTCCGCAGCACTGACAGATGAGCTGACGCGGCGAGCCGAGAAGCGTGTTTATCGACACTCCGAACAGTCCCGACAGCAGCTTCAGCGTATCGGTGCCGGGGACAGTCTCGCCGTTTTCCCAGCGTGAGACCGCCTGACGTGTAACGAATACCTTCTCTGCGAGCGCGTCCTGCGAAAGTCCTGCACCCGTGCGGAGCTGGCGTATCATATCTTTTGTTTCCATAACTGATCCCTCCCTTGTCATGATTATAGCACAGCTGCCCGCAGCGGTCAAGCAACCGGCTGTTGCGGGAGATCAAAAAGCAGTTCAAGCGGAATCCACTCTGCCGGAACGCGGCATAAAAATACCGAGCCCGTATTATCAGGCTCGGTAATTCACTTTTTCAGTTAAGAAAGACTGACTAAACAGCGCTTTAACTCAATCAACGGGCAGTTCCGTATAGATACCCGCCTCGAACTTCTGTATCGCTAGGGCATCGTTGTTGGAAATACCGTCCCCGCCGCCGGTAACATCGCCGTTCTTCTTACCCTGCGCAGTGAGAGCGAACTCATCGGGGTCAGCCTGAGAGCGCATGATCGCAACGGAGTCAGCCATGTTGACGTCGCCGTCCTCATTCGCGTCGCCGGCGAGGTACTTGCCCGAACCGGAAGCAGTCGTGGTGGTCGTCTTGGGAGCCGTAGTCGTAGTCGTAGTTGTAGAAGTCTCGGTCTTATCAGGAACGACCGGAACAGTGCCGTCGGGCTCGATACCGCCGACCAGCACGCCGTTGTCGTACACGCAGATATTCTCGCAGAGCACCTCCGGCGGATCCTCTACAGCGAAGAAATCGCTCTTCTCGCCGAGCTTGAGTGTCTGGTAGCTCCAGTCATTGGTGGGATCCCAGTCATAAACGTAATAAACGTTATTCTCCGTATAGCCCTTACCGTAGAAGCCGACCGAGAACTGATACTTCTTGCCGGAGTTTGCGAAGGTGCAGTCGTGCCACGTCATCTCGACGTAATAAATATTGTCCATTCTGTCCCACTTCTGGGGCTGACTGATCTCGGATGACGCACCCTTGATCTCGACGGAAGCCTGATCGTAGAGCATCAGTGCCTGGATTATGCTCGGGTCTTTAACCTCAGAAGCGTCGATGTAGTATCTTACAGTAATGTCCTTGGAGGGCTTGGGAAGACCGGAATACACCTTGAGAGAGATCTCCATAGCGCCTGTTCCGTCGTCGTTGCGCTTATCGAGACCGAGCGCCTCTACCCAGTATCCGGAGCCGCCCTGATCTTCCTCACTTATCGTTTCCTCGGGCGGGAAATTCTCAGTTATCGCCATATCGTCAGTGCCGTAGTACTGATACATAGCAGCACAAGCTCCCACGAAGGCAGCGTTGTAGTCGATAGTTACCTCGTTCTCGCGCCAGTCGTTGGTGCTGTCGCTGTGAGCGTCCTTGTTGTCAGGACCTCCTGCGAGAGCGCCCCAGAGAACGTGCTTCTGCTCACGCGGATCCTCAGCCATAGTAAGACCGGAGGCTGCACGGTGGTGCGGGTTCATTACGGAGTAGGTCGGATCATAGCCGCAGAGGAAGACTCTCTTGCCGTGTTCGCCGTTTCTTCCTGCGAGGACGGTCTGCTTCTCAGTCTCCTTGTAGGTGATGTCGTTGTCACCGAGGATATAATCTATCTGGCGCTTGCCCATTTCGCTCCACTCGCTCGGAACGCCGTTGTTGTGGTACTTGTCGTAAACGGCACAGATGAGCGCGAATGCGGACGCATAACGGCAGCTGCCCCATACGTCGATGAATACCATTCCCTGCGGTGTGACCTTCTGCTGGAATGTCTTGAGTATCTTGCCTACGCAGTCATCGTCCCAGAAGTTGTCGAAGACATACTCGTTCTTGCCCTGAGCCTTTCTGATGTTGTTGACCATATCGAGCTCGGGGTGCTCCTGATTGATGACAGCCCAGAGTATGGAAGCACCGCTCCATACGTCGTTCCAGCAGTATACCCAGCCGGAAGCAGCATAGTAGTCAAAGATCTTATAAGCGTAATCGAATACGGAGGCGTCGCCGGTAGCACGGTACAGCCATGCAGCAGCCCAGCAGTAATCGTCCTGCCACTTGCTCGAAGCGTAGAACTCTGACGGACCGTCGCCATTGTCGGAAAGGAGCGGATCGCCGGCAGCCGGGTCACTGCTCCCGCCGGAGTTTTTCTCGATAGCGGTCTGAGCAAAATCCCAGAGCGCCTGAGCGTAGTCGAGCGACTTCTCAGCGTACTCAGGGTCTGTGTCCTTGAAGTTGAGGTAGTTGATAGCGAGCGAAGCGCACGCAGATACAACATAGTCGATCTGCGGCTTATCAGCGGTCAGGAAGTAAGCCGGACGCACCATAGTGTCCACCTCGGGAGCCTCCCAGACAGCGTGGTCGATATGACCCTCGCCGACCTGATAGCAGTGCGCGATGACCGTACCGTCATCGTCGCGGAAGGTACATTTCATGAGATAGTCGTTGAAGTAGCGGAGAACTGTCTCGATGTGGTCGTCCTGACCGAGCTTCACATACGAATCCTTAAACTCGTAATAGCCCCAGCCGAGAGTAGCCGCAGCGTAGTTCTCGGGCATACCGAACTCAACGTGGTCGCCCGCGTCGTGCATACCTCCGGCAACGTCGATAGTGCCGTCGCCGTCAGGGTCAAGGACGTCCTTGTACTTGTCCATGAACTCCTGTGTGAGGTTGGTGCCGCCGTCCTCACGCATAGTCTTTGACTCAGAGCCGTCCTCATTCGTGCCTGTTACCTCGTACATCGGGTGCATGGGAACGTGCGCATCGTAGGTATGGCAGTCATCGCGCCATGAAAGACGTGTGTTCTCGCCTACCTCAGTACCGCACATATTGGCGTCGTAGAAGTAGATAGAGTACTGCAATGCGCGTGCGTAGTCGATATCAAGACCGGAGTCTTCTATCGTAGCGTCTGCCGCAACAACGGTCTGCACAGCCGGTACTGCGGGAGCTGCCGTGAACGCCATGGAAGCGCACAGAGCAGCCGAGATGATCTGTTTTATCTTCATTAAGGATACCTCCAAAAAAATTATTCAACGGGAAGGCTCGTAACGATACCGGCCTCGAACTGCTGTATCGTAAGAGCGTCGTTATTCGTGATACCGTCTCCGCCGCCCCAGACGTCGGCATTCGCCTTGCCCTGCACGGAAAGAGCGTATTCATCGGGGTCTGCCTGCGAGCGCATTATCGCTATCGCGTCAGCCATATTGACCTCTCCGTCCTCGTTCGCATCGCCCGCAAGATACCCTCCCTCCGACGACGTCACAGCCGCGGTGGTGGTAGAAGTCGCGGAAGAGGTCGTCGTCACAGTGACAGAGGTCGTCGTCTGAACGTCTCCCCCGCTTATCGGGTAGGTCTTGAGGTCAGGCAGCTCATCGAGGGTTATGCAGTAATCGCTGTTGTATATCTCGATGAGGTTGTCAACGGGATTGTTCTGCGCGCTCTTGAGATAATCCATGTACCACGGGCAGAAGTACAGCCATGCCGCCCTGTCGTTCACGAGATTCTCGAGCGAAGGGATAGTGTCGTTCTCGGTCATCGCGACCATCTTCTGACCGTTCGTGCTCTGCACGAGGCTGTAGAAGGTGGAGGATATCGAGCTGAGATTCGGAAGGCCGTCAGCAGCGTTGTACTTGTCGTAGCCGACGATATCCACAACGTCGTCGCCGGGATACCACTTTGAGGAATTGGGCGAAGTATAGCCCGTCCACACCCAGATCAGGTTATCCAGCCCGTAGACGTTCGTGAGCTGATCGTAGAGGAAACGGTAGAGCTCCTTGCATGGCTCGGGGCCCTCCGCGCCCCACCAGAACCAGCCGCCCTCCGCCTCATGGAGAGGTCTCCAGAGTATCGGGACATCTGCGTCCTTGGCTTTCTTGAGCTCACCGGCTATCAGTTCGATGTCGGCGAGGATCTTCTCATGCTCCCACGTTCCCTCGGTCACGGCATTCGTGACACTGAATGTGGTATAGGGCGTATTTCCGGTGGATTCAACGTAGAACGCGATCTTGGAGCTGCCCTCCTCAGTGGGGACGTTCCAGTGCCACGTCACCGTAGCGATACCGTGGTATTTGTTCGTCCACTCGATTATGCGTCCGGTGGCGTTGTCGCGCCAAGTGGTGTCGGTGGTATTGTAGGACAGCATATCAATTCCGCGTATCGCGGGCTGCTTGCCTGTCTTTTCGAGGATATACTCGAACTCAGCCTCATTGTCCTTGATGTAAGTGTCGGGGTCGTTCCACTGGTTGTAGTTGTGGTCGCCGCAGTACTCCTGCTGACCGGCGATGATATGCTCGCCGTACTGGTCGCAGAGGTAATTGTAGAGGCGCTTTGCGGAATCCGACGCATTCGGGTTCGAGAGCTGACGTGTCGGGGAGAAGCTGGTTATGCTCTCGTCCGCGGGCTTGAGGGTGAGGTTGTCGAGGAAGGTATATCCCCAGTACGCCTTGAGCTCAATGGTGTTCTTCCCTTCTTTGAGGTTCACCAGCCCGCCTGAGGTCTCGGTGAATCCGAGGCTGTACGGGAAGGTCACCTCGCCCTGGTTCACGCCGTTTACGTTGAGGTACTGCACCTTCTTGTTCGTGTCGCTGGGCTCGCAGTAGGAGAAGGTGAGCTCATAGAGACCGGCAGCCGGAACATCTACCTCAACGCTGAGTGTAGTGCCCTTCTGATCGAGGTACGCGAAGCCCGTCCCCGAGAAGCCTGTGAGGTCAGTCTCCTCCGGGAAATCAGACATTTTCACGCCCTCCGTGCCGTTCTTGTAGAGCTTGCCGCCCTGCGTGGAGCCGTCCTCGAACTCATAGACGAGAACGTCGTCAGCCGCAGAGGTCTCCGGTAGCGCCGGGCTCATCGGGAGAAGTGCTCCCCCCGCGATGACCGCTGCACACACCGCGCCCACAGCTTTTTTCATGTTTTTTCTGTTCAGAATAATTCCTCCTTGATCTATATTTGCCTAAAAATATTTGATACATAGAGTAAAATAATTTCAAAATAAACTATCCGTAATCATACACTACAATAATATCACTTTCGTCAGAAAAATGCAAGGACTTTTCACAAAATTAACATAAAAACAGCAATTATTGATAACTCCCCTCCTCACTCCGCAAGGAATGGGCGTGCAGCGGCAGATCTCATGCTGAAAAACAAGAAATCGCCCGGCAATTTGACCTAAATACTTGACAATCTGTAGAAAATATGGCATAATTTACTGGTAAAAGACGTGAGGACGGAGCATGAGCTCCAAATTAGTATGAGAGGAGAGCTTTTACAATGTTCAGAAGGATCACAGGCGGTATCATTTCTGCCGCCATACTTGTCTCGTCGCTCGGTGTATCGGGAATGACGGGCAGCTCCGGAACGGTCTCGGCAGCAAGCACGCCGAACTACGCCGAAGCGCTGCAAAAATCGCTGTACTTCTATGAAGTGCAGCAGGCTGGTCCGCTCCCTGAGTGGAACCGCGTAGAGTGGAGAGCAGACTCCACCATGACCGACGAGATCAAGGGCGGCTGGTACGACGCCGGCGACCACGTCAAGTTCAATCTTCCTATGGCTTACTCCGCATCCATGCTCGCATGGGGACTCTATCAGTACCCCGACGGCATTGAGAAATGCGGCGAGATGACAAACTACGTCAACAACCTTGAGTACGCGCTCGACTACTTCGTTAACTGCGATCTCGGCTCCTCGGTCGTTTATCAGGTCGGCAACGGCACTGTGGACCACACATGGTGGGGACCCGTCGAGCTGTATGAGTACGGTATGTCTGACAGCGGCACATCGATCGATTCTGCCCGCGCAACGCTGAAAGCTTCCGACGGCTGCTGTGCTGTTTTCGGTGAAATGGCAGCAGCGCTCGCAGCCGGAGCGGCCGCCCTTGACGGCAGGATAAGCTCATCAAAAACGGCGTCGTATATCGAGCACGCCGAGCACCTTTTCGAGCTCGCTGCTGCTTCGCCTGACGATTCCGTATACAATGACAGCAACGCCTCGGGCTTCTATCGTTCGAGCCATTGCTACGATCAGCTCCTCTATGCTGCTGACTGGCTCTATATCGCCACCAACGACTCGAAATACCTCGACCTTGCAACGAGCTACCTCCCCAAGCAGAGCAGAATGCTCGGCGAGGAGACGTCCATGGCATACGGCTGGAGCCACTGCTGGGACGACAACCTTCAGGGCGCGATGCTGCTCTACGCTATCATCACCGGCGACGCCGACGCGATAACACACGTCCAGAAGCACCTTAATTTCTGGCTCACCAGCGATCAGCTCAAGACCGTTCCCGGCGGTATGCGCTGGCTGACAAACTGGGGCTGCCTGAGATACGCCGCAACGACCGGCTTCCTCGCTTCCGTTGCGTGTGACACTGTTCTCAGCGGCGACACATCGAAGTACAAAGACTTCTATGAGACTCAGATAAACTTTATTCTCGGCGATAACCCGAACAACTTCAGCTATGTCTGCGGCTACGGCGAAAACTACCCGCACAATCCCCACCACCGTACAGCTCATGCTTCGTGGAAAAATGCTGAGGCATATCCCGTGATGAGCCGTCATATCCTCTACGGTGCGCTTGTAGGAGGCCCCAATTCGGACGGAACCTATGAGGACGACCGTGGAAACTACATCAACAACGAGGTCGCGACCGACTACAACGCCGGATACACTGCGCTCCTCTGCGCTATGACCGACAAGTACGGCGGAACTACCGACCCGAACTTCCCTGAGAAGGAAGTCCACGACGGTCCGGAGTTCTACGTTGAAACTACATTCAAGACGAACGCATCGAGCGGTGCGACTATCAGCTTCAAGGTCACGAATCACTCCGCATGGCCGGCAAGAGTCCAGGACAACATCTCCTTCCGCTACTACATGGATCTCAGTGAGATAAAGGCTGCTGGCAAGAAGCCCGAGGACGTTGTAGTCCGCTGCGACCGCGACCAGTCAGCAATGTATTCCGGCAAAGGCATCAAGTCTGCTGAAATATCCGACATCATGCACTATGACGGTGATATTTACTACGTCGAGGTCAATCTCCCGGACGGACGCGCTGTAGTGCCTGTCTCCGAGGGTATGCAGCAGTGCGAGATACTGCTCGCGTTCGTATTCCCCGACTACGGCAACGGCTGGAACGCTGAAAACGACTTCTCCAACAAGGAGCTGCTCGGTGCTTCATCCACGACTGACGCAGAGGGCAAGGCAGTCGGGATCGTATCGCCGTATGTTCCCGTGTACGTCAACGGCGACCTCTACTACGGCTATGAGCCGGACGGCACCTACGCCGACGGTCTCGGCGGTACAGGCAGCGACTCCCCCGTGACCACCACAGCTCCTAAGACCACGACCAGCACCACTACCACCACCGCTCCCACCGACATTACCACCACCTCCCAGGAGATACTGGTAGGTCCGACCGGCGGCACCGATAAGTACCTCGCCGGCGACGCGAACGAGGACGGCGATGTCAACATGGCAGACTCCGTAGCGATCATGCGTTCACAGGCAGACCCCGATGAGTTCTCACTCACCGAACAGGGCAGAAAGAACGCTGATGTTACCGGCGGCAGCGACGGCGTCACCAACAGCGACGCACTCGTGATTCAGAAATACGAAGCAGGCATAGTGACCTCACTGCCTGTAGACTGATACTTCCGGGCGGCTCACGGCGAGCCGCCCTTCTGTTTTGTACGGCACCCTTTGCATCAGACCGCCCGTAAAGCAAATAATTGTTGCCATTTCCGGCAAAATGTGTTATTATATTTATATCAAAAAAAGAACGGAGAACAGATATGGACAATTTTGCAGAACAGCTCGTAAAACGCGGCGAAAACGCCGGAATGCGCACCAAAAGGATACTGATGATAGTCGCCGGGACGCTCGCAGTGCTCGTGCTCACGGCATTCTCACTGCTCCAGCTCGGCAAGCCGCTCTTCGCGTTCGCCGGACTGATACTTGCCGCCGCCGCGGGCTACGGCACCTACTTCCTCGTGCAGGGCACCTACGTCGAGTATGAGTACACATTCACGAACGGCTCGCTGGACGTTGACAAGATAATCGCCAAGAAGCGCCGCTCGTCGCTGCTGACCGTCGAGGTGAAGCAGTTCACAGCCTTCGGGAAGTACACCGATGACGTCCCTGACTCCGAGGACCTCACCACCGTCCTCGCCTCGGACAACATCGCCTCGCATGAGTACTACGCAGACTTCGAGGACGAGAACTACGGCTCAGCGCGACTTGTCTTCGCCCCGGACGAAAAAATGCTCAGCAACGTGAAGCGGGCTCTTTCGCCGAAACTCAGGCGCGAGCTCGACTGATAAGGAGGGATAGATATGCAGATACTCACCCCGGAACAGATGAGGCGGGTCGAGGAGAACACCGAAAAAATAGGCGTGCCGCTGCTCTCGCTCATGCTCAACGCCGGACGCGCTCTCGCGGACATGACCGACGCCTGCTGCCGCCGCGAAACAGGACTTCCGCCGGAGGAGACCTCGGTAGTCTTCCTTGCTGGCTCCGGCAACAACGGCGGCGACTGCTTCGTGGCAGCCGAAAAGCTGGTCTACAGAGGCTACAACGTCACAGTGATAATGCTCTGCGGGGAGCCGTCATCGACGCTCGCGCAGGAGATGTTCGAGCAGCTCCCGGAGAAGCGCGTGAACATCATCAAGGCATACCGCAGCAAGAACGAGGCAGCCGCGATAGAGGCGGCTGAGCTCGATTATATGTCGCTCTCGCAGGTCAGCGACGTCCGCGAGCTGAAGAACAAGAAGGAGCTCAGCCCGCTCGAGAGCATTCTCGTGCGCGAGAAGAAGCGTATCGAGACCGTTCAGGCAGCGATAGTTGACGCCCACGTCATCGTGGACGGCGTCTTCGGAACGGGCTTCCACGGCGAGCTCAGCAGCGACATCGCCGCGATATTCAACATCGGCTCGGGCGCATACCGCATAGCAGTCGATATCCCGAGCGGCGGCAACGGCCACCTCGGAACAGCCTCCCCCGGCACCTTCAAGGCTGACGAGACCCTGACCTTCGGCTTCATGAAGGCAGGCATGACCCAGTACCCGCTGAAGGCTTACTGCGGCAAGGTCACCGTCGCGGACATCGGTATCCCCCGCGAGGCGCTTTCTATCCTCGACGGCGGACGTATTTACCACCGCATCGACCGCTGGCAGCTTGCCGGCTTCCCTCCCGCGCGTGAGAAGGACGCCCACAAGGGCAGCTTCGGCAAGGTGCTCATCATCGCAGGCAGCAGCTCCATGCGCGGGGCTGCGTCGCTGGCTGCGCTGGGAGCACTCAGGAGCGGCGCAGGGCTTGTACAGCTCGCGTCAGTTGAGAAGTGTATCGACGCAGCGGCAGTCCTCGCCCCGGAGGCTACCTTCATCGAGCTTGACTGCGACGACTTCGGCTATATGCTCTACGACAGCAGCCGCGAAGCCATACAGAAGGCAATGGACAAGGCGAGCGCAGTCGTCATCGGCTGCGGCATGGGAGTGACTCCCGACACCGCCGAGCTGACAAAATTCGTCATCGAAAACTCAAAGTCGCCGGTAATTATCGACGCAGACGGAATAAACTGCATAGCGTCGGACATAGATATTCTAATGAAGAAAAAAACGGACGTGGTCCTCACTCCGCATATGGGCGAAATGGCGCGGCTGCTCGGCTGCGAGATAAAGGCTGTAGCGGACAATCGCTTCACCGTCGCCGAGAAGCTCGCCGAGAAATACGGCGTGACCGTAGTCCTCAAGGGAGCGGGAACGGTAGTCGCGGACAGCCGCACCACCGCCGCTAACCACACCGGCAACGCCGGAATGAGCAGAGGCGGCAGCGGGGACGTCCTCGCGGGTATCATAGGCTCGGTCATCGCGCAGGGCTATACCGTGTTCGACGCCTGCTGTGCGGCAGTGTACATACACGGTCTCGCCGGCGACGCAGCAGCTGAAAGGCTCGGTCAGGAGGCAATGCTCCCGCGTGACATCGTGGATTCGCTGTCCGATTCATTCAGGATACTGAAGGAAAAGCACAGGACGTAAAAAGCAAAGGAATGTAAAAGCTGTTTTCACCAATCTGACAGGAGAGATAATTATGAAACGACTTTTTGCATTCGTCCTGACCATTATGACTGCGGCGCTGCTTGCAGCGTGCTCCATGCCGACCGCGAGCGAGTCCACCCGCAGCAATTCCCTCAGCAGCGCCTTCACCGCCAATGCGCACATCACCCTCGGTAAGCTCACAGCAGAGGGCGAGATACAGCGCTTCGGCGACGGTATGTGGGCTATCGAGTTCTCCTCGCCGAACACGCTGAGCGGCGTCAAGCTCTCATTCAGTGAGGGCGAGACCACAGCCTCCTACAAGGGACTGGAGTTCTCCGTGCCGCAGTCCGCACTGCCGGTCAGAGCCATGACGCTCAACCTCATAGCAGCCGTGGACAGCAATGCGCGTCTTGAGGAGCTCAGAGGCGAGGAAAACGGCGACGCGCTCGACATCAGGGGAACGCTTGACGGCGGGGACTACGTCCTCTCAGTCGATAAGGAGGGGCACCTCTGCGGCTTCTCCATGCCGAACAACGAGCTGACGATGACGTTCACGGAGCTCACCGTGACGGACAGCTCCTTTCGCAGCGGCGAAGAAGCACCCGAAGCGGCTCCCGGCAGTACAGACATTCCGCCCACTGAATGAGATAACAGAAAAAAAGGGAGGCTGAATTGCCTCCCTTTCGTTTTATTTACTCGAAAACATTATCCTTATCCAGTCTGTCAGCGACAGCTCCCCGTTGTTTGCGGTGTAGACGTTGTAGATGAGCAGCATCGAAGCGTCAACGCCGTCGATGAGGTCATCTTGATTGATGTCGGCAGCCTCCCGCTCCTCGGGCGTGAGGTTCTCCTCGATGCCGTTGGCGTTAGCGTAGAGTATCATCGAAGCATCCGCACCGTCGATAAGACCGTCGTGGTTCACGTCGCCGGGCTTGACCGTCTTCACAGGCTGAGTCGTGGTGGTGGACGATGAAGTCGTGGAGGACGAAGTCTGTGAGGTGGAAGTGGTGGTCTTTGATGAAGTTGTGGTTGAGGTCGCAGAAGAAGTAGTAGTTGTTGTCGTTGCGGAGGTCGTGGTGGTAGTTGTTGAAGTCGTAGTAGTGGTAGTGGTCGTCGTAGTCGTAGTAGTTGTAGAAGTCGTCGTAGTGGTCGTAGTTGTTGTCGTGGACGTCGTCGTAGTGCTGGTGCGTTCAGCCTCAGCACGGTCGCCGGCGACCCTGTTATATGTCGCGAGCGCCTGAGCGGGGTAGTTCTCCCTGTCAGCGAGCCCGAGGAACGAATCCGAGAGCAGTCCGCAGTCGTTATGCAGCAGACCTATCGTATCGAGGACAGTCGCCGCGATAGCAACGTGCCCCGCCTGATTCGGGTGGAAGTCCATCTCCTTGAACGAAGCCCTCTGCATACTTGTGAAGTACCACGCATAGCCGGGGGTCTTGTTCGCCTTGTCCGCCTGCGGTATCGAGGAGAAATCCGCGAAGACGTCCGCAACGGTAATCCCGTCGACTGCCGAGAGCTCGGTGCGGAATTCGTCGAGGATCTTCTCAAGGTCGAACCTGAGCAGTCCCACCGCCTTTGTAGCGCTCGAACCGAGGTTCTCGGTGAGGAAGTCATACTGTATCTCGATAGGCTGGTAGATAGTCTGCACGATTATCTGCGCGTCGGGGTTCTTCTCCCTTATCATGCCGACAGCGTCCGATATCGCAGGAATGACCTTCCCGGGGATATAGCCCTCAGTGCCGTTCACGGTCTCAATGAGCCCGGACTTTATCGTGCTGAGCTGCGTGGAGAGGTCGATCTGCGCCTTCGTACCGCCTTCGTTGATGTACTGCTTCAGACCGCCCTCGCCGTCAACGTTGAGCATATCCATGAGCTGAGTCATGGAGGGCTTTTCGATGCTCGTCGCCTGTTCAGCGGTGTACCCCTCGTTGAGGAAGCCCTTGTTCGCGGCATAGGAGAGCAGTCCGCGTGAGAAATAATGGATTATGTCGTTGCCGCCGATAGAAATGACCACTACCTCCGCATCTGAGACAGCAGCACTGTCCTCAGCGGAAAGCGAGCTGAGCTGCGCCTTGAGGTCGTCGGTGTCGTAGCCGGAGACCGCGAGATTATCGACATCCCAGCCGAGGTAATCTCCGCATATCTCCGCGTAGCAGTGCTCGTCAGCGGAAAGACCGTACCCCGCCGCGATACTGTCCCCGAGAAAGACGATACTGTTCTTCTCCGCGGGAGCCTCCTGTGCGGAGCTGCACGGCATGGCAGTCACAGCGGATACCGCGAGTGCCGCGGCAGATAACATCGAAATGATCTTTTTCATATTTTTCCTCCAATCGGTAAATGCCTTACATCATAATGATACTCCGCCCGCAGCGGATAGTCAAGCGGGAATCATAGCCAGCTCAGTTTATCTGCTCGACGGTATATCCCTTAGCAGCGAGGAGATCATCAACGCCGTCATCGCCGGCATAGTGCATAGCTCCTACCATGAAGAGGATATTGTCGCCGTTCCTGAGGAACT
Source organism: Ruminococcus sp. (assembly GCA_016288815.1). Classification (GTDB taxonomy): domain Bacteria; phylum Bacillota; class Clostridia; order Oscillospirales; family Ruminococcaceae; genus Ruminococcus. The sequence continues at coordinate 27,207 of JAEELF010000012.1, read as the reverse complement.
CCTCAGCGCGGTCAGCCATACCGATATTGCGGCAGTGCAGCTGTTTATCCATACTATCCTCGTAATCTGCCATGTACTCCTCAGGGATCTCTTCCATTCCATATTCATTATAAGCTTCAATTCCTGACATATCACCTGAAGCCCATGCATTGTAAAGCATTCCGAGCGATTCTGCAGTCTCAGTGACGATGTCTTCGGTGCTCAGGAAATCGGAGATCAGGAAGTCTGCGAGTGAATCTGTATAGCAGTCGATAACGCCGACCTCCGTAGAGAGCGGCTCGATGTTGACTATCTCCTTGCCGTCCTCCTCAGCGCGGTCGATGAAGTAGGCATCCACGCCATCCTCGCTCAAGTGAGTGATGCTTGAGAGCGCAAGCGAGAGCAGAGACGACGTCCAGTAGCTGGGGCAGAAGTAATCGAGAGCAGCATTGTATGCGCCGTATTCCTTGAAGAAAGCCTTGGCTCCATCGTAGGACTCCTGAGAGATGTGATCTTCAACGGTCGTGCCGTCCGTGTAGATGAAGTTCTGGGAGAACTCCATGAGCTGCGCGTAGTCGCTCTCGAGCTCCTTGATGTTGTATTCTACGCCGATGCTGTCACAGCTGTTGTAGACGTCCATAACATAGTCGGGCAGGTCGAACGTACTGTCAGTGGAAACGTGGATAGTGCCGAGCATATAGAGCTGATTCCCCGTTGCAGGGTCAGTCACGAGCCACATCGGCGGCGTAGGCGGAACGTCCTCGATATAGTCGAGGAAGCTGACAGTCCCGTCCTCGGCGGGAGCATCGGTCTCAGCCTCTGTTTCAGCCTCGGTCTCGGCTTCAGTTTCAGCCTCGGTCTCCTCCTCGGATTCAGCCTCTGTCTCCTCGGTAGTCTCAGCAGCTGTGGTCTTCTCCTCCGAGGACTTCTCCGAGCTGCCGCCGTCCCCGCAGGACACGGCGGATACCGCGAGCAGTGCCGCTAAAAATGCGGATAATACCTTAGTTTTTCTCATGGTTAAGCACCCCTGTATCATAGAATACTACCATTTTACCACCTTGCAGAAAAAATGTCAATATCAGCGCTTGCAATTTCACCTGATTTGAGTTATAATGGATTTATTCACCAACAAAAGAGAGGTACATAAAATGAACAAAAAAGAAACAGCCGAGATAAAGAAAAATTTCTCCGATAAGAGCGGATTTTTCATAATGGAGCGCGTGCTCACCGCCTTCATCGACGCCGATAAGAACCTGCGCTGCCACAAGGTCAGCTCCTGCCTTACCATGCCCGTAGAGGAGCACGACGTCTACGACGAGACGCTGAAGAAGGTGCTCAACACCAATGTCGGCAAGGCGTTCGTGGAATACGAGTTCCCGAACGAGGCTTACGACGAGGGCAAGCCGCAGAGCATACTGTACTCCCTCCTCACCTCCGAGCTGAAGGACGACGCAGTCTGCGAGGACTTCCTCCACCACATCGCCAACAACATCAGCTACACCGGACCCTTCGCAGTCATAACAGGCTACTGCGTCTACACGATACGCAAGAAGGACAAGAACGACGAGTTCGCAGAGGGTGAGGACGAGCTCTACCGCTACATACTCACCGCGATATGCCCCGTGAATACCGCCACCGACGGCTTTGTCTTCGACAGCGAGGACAACGAGATCACCAAGAAGATCAACACCGAGCTCATCATCAGCAAGGCACCGTCAGACGGCTTCCTCTACCCCGTTTTCAGCAACCGCAGCACCGACGTCAACCACGTCATGTACTACACCAAGTCCGTGAAGGACCCCAACACTTCGGTCGTAGAGGACGTTCTCGGCTGCACGTTCGTGATGTCCGCCGATAACGAAAAGGCGAGCTTCCAGAACATCTTGAAGGGCGTAGTCGGCGACGACCTCGACTATATGCTCATCAAGACGGTCAACGAGAAGATACAGGAGGTCGTCGAGGAGAACAAGAACGACACCGACAAGGTCGTGATAGACAACACCGCCCTCAGGGATATCCTCATCGACGTCGGGCTCCCTGAGGAGCGCGTGCAGATGGTCGAGCCGGTCTACGAGAAGGTCTGCGGGACTGTACCGCTCACCGCCTCCAACCTCGTCGAGACCAAGACCGTCCTCACCTCGCCCGGCATCACGGTGAACATCAAGCCCTCCGCGGCTGATAAGGTCCGTACGAGCGTGGTCGAGGGACGCCGCTGCCTCCTCATCGACATCGACGACCCCACGATCGAGATAAACGGTCTCCCCGTTACGCTGAACTGAAAAAGTCCGAAAAAACGAAGCGCGCACCCTCAGGTGCGCGTTTTTCTGTTATTACTTCCTGACCCTCACGCCCTTGCACTTTTCGCGCAGATAGGCGATAAACCGGTCTTTGTCCGGCATATCCCTGTAGCTCATGAACGTGCCCGTCATATTGAAGCCGCACACGAACAGATAGTCCTTTTTCAGGTAGATGAACTGCCTGTCGCTGTAGCTGAACGACGAGCAGTGCCGCCTGATACGGTCATACACGAGGAACACCTCCGGGAAGCAGATTATGCGGTCGTCATCGGCGGAGGTCCCGCACTTCTCCCGCTTTTCCGCGACATATTTCTCAGTGAGCTTCTTCGGCTTGACGAGGTTCGCCACCATAAGATACGCCGACGCTGCCGCCACGCCGATACCCGCGAACGAGCGCTTCCATATCATAAGGACGAGCCACGCCGCGATGATGACGCCGAGAGCAATGCTCTCGCAGACGCGCTGCCTGAGACGTGTCCCGTAGATCGCGTCCCGGCTCTCCTCCTCGGTGAAGCGCGAATCGAACTCAAAGTCCGGCGCAGGAACGCTCGCCCACGGCAGTTCAAGGAAGCCGATCTTCCCGTCCTCGCCGCTGAGACGCTTGACCCACATCACCCATTTTCCGCTGAGCACAGGCGGGAATATCCCCGCAGCGGAGCAGTACTCGAACCCGCAGAGCCGCTTCGGGAAGTCGCTCTCGTCGTACACGGCGATGAGACTGTATCCCAGCTCCTCAGCGCGCTTCTCAGCCTCGCTGACCAGAGCCGCCGCGTCAGCCTCATTTGCCGCATAAAGCGCCCCTATGAACGCCGCACGCTCCCCCATGAAGGAAGCTCCGCAGCACGCGATATATCCGCATATACCGCCGTCCTCACCGAGCGCGGCAAGGCTCAGCTCCGGGAGGGAGAGTCCCTCCGCGCACATCTTGTCGTAAAAGCTCTCCCCCTGCGTTTTCCCGCCGGAAACGAAGCCCTCCAGCTCCGCGGGAGAGATCTCCGCAGCCGTGACTATCCTCATCACTTAGCCGCAGTGAACGCCGCAAAACCGAGCAGCGTGAGAACAGTTATGATGACTGCCGCGAGCGCGACTCCGCATACCACCGCAAGAATGCTCTTCTTGAAGTCGAGATCGAGGAGACTTGCCGCGAGGGTTCCCGTCCATGCGCCCGTCCCGGGGAGCGGTATGCCGACGAACAGCATGAGCGCCACGAACATACCCTTGCCGGCTTTAGCCTTGAGCTTTTCGCCGCCGCGGTGACCCTTTTCGAGGCACCATGTAAAGAACTTGCCGATAACGGGCTTGTCCGCGCCCCATTCGAGAATGCGCCGCGCGAAGAAGAAGATAAACGGCACGGGTATCATATTCCCGACCATACAAATAACAACAGCGAGCTGCCACGGCACACCCATAGCAACTCCTGCCGGAATGCCTCCGCGCAGCTCGACTATCGGAACCATAGATATCAGAAATGTGAGTATGTACTTTTTCATATTTTCCTCCAGAAACGTGATACAGCTTATATTATCGCACATTTTCCGCGATAAGTCAAGCATTTTCGGGAGGAAATCTCCCCCTCGGACTTTTTCCCCGCGTGAGCGCACTCCCCCGCAGCAGCCCGGACATCGCTCCCGTGCTTGATTTTTCGCAAGATGTGGTGTATAATTAGTGTAACTATCAATGCAGGAGGTGACGGCGAAATGCTCGAAAAGGGAAAGACGATACTGGAAAAGCTCGGAGATTCGGGCTATGAAGCGTATTTTGCAGGCGGCTGCGTGCGCGACACGATAATGTCCCGCCCGATCAACGACATCGACATCACCACCTCCGCGCTCCCTGAGGAGGTCATCGCGGTCTTCGGCGAGAAGAACACCTTCCCCACCGGTATCGCGCACGGCACCGTCACCGTCCGCTGCGGCGGCATTACCGCCGAGGTGACGACCTTCCGCGTGGACGGCGAATATTCGGACTCCCGCCGCCCCGACAGCGTGAGCTTCACCCGCAGCCTCACCGACGATCTCTCCCGCCGCGATTTCACCGTGAACTCAATGGCAATGGATATTTCGGGAACTATTATTGACCCGCACGGCGGCAGGGACGACATCGCGCGCGGCGTTATCCGCTGCGTCGGCGACCCCGAAAAGCGCTTCACCGAGGACGCCCTGCGCATCATGCGTGCGCTGAGGTTCTCCTCGCAGCTCGGCTTCACGATAGACCCCGCGACCGCCGCGGCAGTCCGCTCAATGAAGGAGCGCCTGAAGCTCATCTCCGCCGAGCGTGTCCGCGACGAGCTCGACAAACTGATCTGCGGAACAGACTGCGTGCGTGTGCTGCTTGAGTACAGCGACGTGATAAGCGTGATGATCCCCGAAATAAAGGCGTGTATCGGCTTTGACCAGCGCAGTCCCTACCACAAGTACACCGTCTGGGAGCACATCGTGAGAGCGGTCAGCGCCGCACCTCCGGACGACGTAAAGCTCCGCCGCGCACTGCTCCTCCACGACGTCGCGAAGCCCGCCTGCGCCCGCTTCGACGAGACCGGACGCGGGCATTTCAAAGGACACGACAAGCTCGGCGCGCAGGTCGCGAGGGCGGTCATGCGCAGGCTCCGCTACGACCGCGCCTCGGTCATCTACGCAGAATCGCTGATAGCTCACCACAGCGCGAAGATACGCGACAAGATCGAGGTCAGACGCATGATGTCCGAGCTCGGCGACGAGATGTTCTTCGAGCTTATGAAGATGAAAATATGCGATAATACGGCTAAAAACCCGTTTGTCCTCGACGAGAACCGCCGCATAGAGGAGCTGACCGAAGCAGCGCGGGAAATGGTCGCAAACGGCGAGTGCCGCTCGCTGAAGCAGCTCAACATCTCCGGCAGCGACCTTGAGAAACTCGGCTTCTCAGGCGAGGAGATCGGCGAAGCCCTGCGCGAGCTGCTCGAGGAGGTCTTCCTCGGGAACGTCCCCAACGAGCGCACCGCCCTGCTGACCTTCACGGAAAAGAGGTGGGCGGAATGACCGGCCGCATACATTCGACCGAGAGCTTCGGCACCGTTGACGGACCCGGAGTGCGCTTCGTGGTGTTCTTTCAGGGCTGCCCGATGAGGTGCAGATACTGCCACAACCCCGATACATGGGACTTTTCCGGCGGCCGCGAGGTCACCGCTGAGGAGATAATGGACGAATATGACTCCTACAAGGAGTTCCTGAAGTCTGGCGGACTGACCGCGACCGGCGGCGAACCGCTCGCCCAGCCGGACTTTCTTGCGGAGCTGTTCCGGCTCGCGAAGTCGAAGGGCGTCCACACCTGCCTCGACACCTCAGGCTGCGTCTACGACCCCCGCGAACACGCAAAGATTGACGAGGCACTGCGCTCCACCGACCTCGTCATGCTCGACATAAAGCACATCGACGATTCCGCCCACCGCGCCCTGACCGGACACGGCAATTCGCACATTCTTGCCTTCGCGGAGCACCTGCGGGAGCTCGGCATACCGCTGTGGATACGGCACGTCGTAGTGCCGGGGATAACGGACGGCGAGGACGATCTGCTGCGGCTGGGACATTTTCTGGCGCGGCTGAAAAACCTGAAAGCGCTCGACGTCCTGCCCTACCACGACATGGCGAAGCCGAAGTACGCGCAGCTCGGTCTGGAATACCCCCTCCCGGACACTCCCCCGCTCAGCAAGGAGGGAGCAATCCGCGCCCGCGACGTGATAATGCGCGGGATAAGGGAGGAGCTACGCAGCATAAATAAATGATTAGCCCAGAAAAAAGCTCTGCCGGTGCCTTCCCGACAGAGCTTTTCGTTATTCCTTTTCCTTGGGAGCGGGATCTGCGTCCTTCTTCTTCATTTTCAGACTGAGTATGAGCAATGCGGCAAAGATAAACGCAACTACCGCCCATATCTTCAGGTCGGAGAAGCTGCCGGCAGAGGAGAACGCGAGCACACCGCCGAGTATGTAGAACACCGCCGAAGTGACGATACCGCCCTTGCTCTTTCGCGCAGCGATAGAGATAATGCCCGAGATGAGCATGATTATCGCAAGCAGGGCGCCCGCAGTTCCGCTCGATTCACCGTTTTCGCTGAGAGCATTTGCGGCTCCCGCGGCGCACGACTGGAACAGCACGACAAGTGACAGGACTATCGAGATTATCCCGATGATGAGACGCAGATTTTTTGAACCTTTGGTATACATAAGGCACCTCCGTAATATTTATAGTAATTACATTATATCACTATAGGTATAATTTGTCAATACTATAGATGTAATGTTGTTTCACTTTAGATATTATAATTTATCTATACCATACTCTCGGAGGGAATAATATGAACGTCGGAATGCGTATCAAGGAGCTGCGCGAAATGCGCGGCATCACGGTGAATAAGCTCGCTAACCTCGCAGGGCTGTCCCAGAGCTACCTGCGCGAGATCGAGCTCGGAAACAAAAACCCCACGGTCGAGTCGCTGTCATATTTCTGCGACGCGCTCGGCGTATCGCTCGCGGAATTCTTCAACGACTCCCCCACCGCGATAGTCCCGGCACTCGCAACGGAGATCGCCCGCCTCTCGGAGGAGCAGCAGCTCAGCCTCGCGGAGTTCCTCCACACAATAAAATAGCCGATCCTCACCGAAATATCGGCGGGACCGGCTACCCCTTCCTGTACTTCGTCGGCGTAACGCCGACGTTTTTTTTGAACTGCCGCATGAAGTGCTCCTCGTTGTCGTAGCCGCACATCGCCGCCACCTGCGCAACGGTACACCCGGTCTCGGTGAGGAGCTCCTTCGCCTTCTCGAGCTTGCCGCTGATGACGTCCGAAATGCACGACACCCCGAACACCTCGCGATAGACGTGCTGAAAATACGACCGAGACATATTGACGTCCGCCGCCATCGTATCGACGTTCCACTTGAGCTGCGGGTTGCGGTAGATCTTCTCACGCAGCTCAAAAAGGGCGCTGTAATGCGGGTCAGCGGTCTGCACGGGTATCTCCCTGCGGCGGGAGCTTTCGCTGAGCCGGACGAGGAGGGTACGCATGAGCGAGTCGAGCATTTTGCCGCGCCGCGCGCCGAGCGAGTAGAACTCCTCCGCCGCAGTGCGGATCATAGTACTGACGAACCCCGCGTCCGGGCAGGGCACGGGACGTTCAGACAGCGGCGCGAGCATCTCAGTGAGCTCAGGCTCATCGCTGACGTCCACGCTGACCCAGTCGCAGACCAGCGGACAGCCGTCAGCAGCGTACCCGCGCGTAGCGAGCCCGCCGCATATCATCATCGTGTCCGCAGGAACTCTCACGCTCGCCCCGCCGACTGTGAGCAGCGCTCTGCTGCGGACGAGAATGAGGAAGATCACGCCCTCCTGCGGGGCAAGCTGAGCGGAAAAATCGCTGCCATACACCGAATTATAGCCGATATTCAGTACATTCATGCAGACACCTCTTTTCGTGACATTACACCCTCAGCGACTGCTCCAGCTCCGTGTCCGGGCGAACAAAAGCGGTCTTGTAGTTGCTGAAAATGACCTTACCGGGCTTCGCGCCGGACGGCTTCTTGACGTACCGCGCGAGGCAGTGATCTACGGGCACGAGGTTCGAGCCTCGCCCCTTGCTGTTGACCGCCGCGATGACTGCCGCCTCCTCAATGGTACGGTCAGGCGGTGTCTGACCGTCAGTGCAGATTATGACGTGTGACCCCGTAATGGTCTGAACGTGCAGCCAGATATCCGATTTTTCGGCAAATTTCAGCGACAGCTGATCGTTCTGCAGGTTGTTCCTCCCGACCAGTATCGTGAATCCGTCACTGGACCTGTACTCAATGGGCGGGAGCGCCTTGGGCGGCTTGACCTTGCCCGCAGACGACCGTATATAGCCCTGTTCACGCAGTTCGAGCCTGAGCTGACTGATGTCGTTCTCGGAGCTGGCGCGGGTCAGCGAGTCGAACACACTGTCGAGATACTGCAGCTCCTCCTCTCCGCGAGCGATCTGCTCCGCGAGCTTCTCTTCTGCGGTCACGCACTTTTTGTACTCGCTGTAGTACCACTGAGCGTTCTGCGCGGGCGTTTTACGCACGTCGAGGTCAATGCATATCTGCGGGCAGCTCTCGTCGTAGAAATTCTCGAGAACAGCCGAACTGTCGCCTTTTTTCAGCCGGTAAACGTTCGCGGAGATGAGGTCCCCGCAGAGCTTGAAGTGCTCCTTGTTGGCGCACTCCGCGAGCTCCTCGCGCTGCGCCGAGATACGCCGCGCCGTCCTCTCTGTGAGGTTGACGAGCAGCTTGAAAAGGTCGTTCGCACGCTGTTTAGTCCGCACCGCGCGGTCGCGCTCGAAGTAAAAATAGTCCAGCAGCGCGCACGCTGACGGCAGCTCCTTGGTGTACATGAGGGTGCCGAACTGCGACAGCCGCACGAAGGAAAAATCCTTGAGAACGCCCTCCCTGTCGCTGACCGCAGAGAAACAGCACTCCCCCCCGAGCAGCTGGTCGCGTGTACGTTTTATGGCGAAAATAAGCCTGTCGAGCGGGTCGCCGACTATCGTGCCGCTCTCAAGGTGAGCACCCCGCCCCGCAAAAAAAGTCCACTCTCGGGCAAGGATCGGGGAAATGCCCTCGAACGTCCGGATGAGAGCCTTCGAGAGCTCCGCGGCGCCCTGTTCACGCAGCGCAGGGACTATCTCCTCCTCCGCGCAGGTGAGGAAATTCAGCCTGTCGCCGCGCGGCGGCATGGTGTAGCGCATTCCGGGGAGGACCATTCGCTCGCGCGACATCTCCTCGTCGACGCGCTTAAGGCTGTCGAGGATACGCCCGTCCGCGCCGATGACGATGAGGTTCGAGCACCGCCCCATGATCTCGCACGCGAGGGTGACGGTGACGACGTCGCCGAGCTCGTTCACGCACTCAAAATCGAGGAAAAGAATGCGCTCGAGCCCGTCCTGCCGGATATCGGTGAGCTTTCCGCTGCCGAGGTGCTTGCGGAGGAGCATACAGAACATCGGCGGCGTCTGCGGGTTGTCCACGTTCTTCTCGGTAATGTAGACGCGCGCGCTGCCGGCATTTGCCGAAATATAGAGCTTTTTGCTACCCTGCCGAGTGCGTATGGAAATGATTATCTCCTCGCGCGAGGGCTGGTGTATCTTCTCGACCCGCCCGCCGACGAGCGGCATGAGCTCGGTCTTCACAGCATAGAGAAATGCTCCGTCAAGAGCCATAGGATCAGTCCTTTGTCAGATTTTTGGTCAGTAAACATTTATGCTGCTGACCGATTATTGCGGTTTAATATAGGTCAGGAGCTCGAAATGTACAGTCGTCTCCAGCTCGCTCAGCCCCGCGAGGCGCTCCTGCTGCTCACGTCCCGTGCGGTAATAGTAGGGCGTCATCGAAAACAGCGACGCAATATCCTCCCGTGACGAGAGCCTGATACCGTACTTTATCTCACGTTTCCCCACGAACTCAAACCCGTCGAGCTCATACGGCTTGACCTCATTTTTGTACGGGATATCGTAGATCTTCCGCTTCATCTCCCAGAGGTGCAGCTCACCCGGTATCGCCATTATCATGACCCCGCCCGGCTTCAGCACCCGGAGGAACTCCTCCCCGCAGTACGGCGCGAACAGCGTCACGAGCATATCGAACGCACAGTCCGCAGCCGGTATGTGGAACAGACTCGCCGCCGCGAAGGTTATCCCTTTATGACGTTTCGCAGCCATTTCCGCCGCAATTTTTGATATATCAAAACCATACATCTCCGCAGTGCCCAGACGTTCGCTGAGCGCCGCCGTGTAGTAGCCCTCACCGCACCCCGCGTCGAGGACACACCCGCCCGCGAAGCGACCCTCCGCCTCATCGCAGAGAGCCTCGCAAAGCGGCGAATAATAGCCTTTTTCGAGGAAATCCCGGCGCGCCTGCACCATCAGCTTATTGTCGCCGTGGACAGTCTTCCCGACGTGCTTCGACAGCAGCAGATTGACGTACCCGCTCCGCGCGATGTCAAAACAGTGCCGCGCGGAGCAGACGTAAGAATTGCCGGAAACAGCCAGTTTTTCGGCACAAACCGGACACACAAGAACGCTCATGCCGCACCTCACACATACTCGCAGGGGTCGGCGGAGCTCTCCGCGATCTCGACGTCAAGCTGCGGGAACCGCTCCTCCAGCACCCGCCTCAGCTCCCAGAGAACGGGGTTCTCCGTGTCGAAATGCCCGCAGTCGAGCAGCGCGATCCCGCAATTATTCGCCGAAATCCAGACGTCGTGCTTGACGTCGGCGGTGACATAGGCATCACACCCCTTTTCGACCGCAATGTCGAGCGACGACCCGCCCGAACCCGAGCAGAACGCAACCCGCGACACGAGTTTTCCCCTATTCTGCGTCATTCTGACACGCTCGCAGCCGAATATCTCCTTGAGCATCAACGCCAGCGTCTCCGCGGGCACGACCTCCTTCAGCCGTACTATCCAGCCGAGCGTCCGCCCGCCGCCTACCTCCTCAAACGGCTCAGGATCGCCGTTTATGCCGATCCTCTCGCTGATCTTCCGGAGAATCACGCCATTCGTCCCGCCGGCAGCGATGTCGAGGTTCGTGTGCGCGCAAATCGCCGCGATGTCGTTCTGGACGAGCCCGAACACCGGGCTCCCCGCAGCAACTCTCCTCAGCGGGTCGAAAATGACCGGATGGTGCGATATCACGAGGTCCGCGAGCTTTTCCGCCGCCTCCTCTACGACCATTGTGCTGATATCGAGCGACAGCAGAACAGTCTCCGCGCGGTTCGAGGAATTCTCGACGAGCAGCCCGGAATTGTCCCAGCTCTCCTGTGCCGCGAACGGGTACAGCTCATCGAGACATGAATAAACATCGCCGATATTTACCGAATCACAGTCATTTTTCAGCTTAAATGAGAGCGCAGCATAATGCGTGGACTCCCCCGTCTTCCCTGCGGAAGCAAGAGAATCCGCGATCCTGCTAAGGCGCTCGGACTCCCGCTCGCGGTACTTTCTTGCGAGCTCATCGTCCTCGTCGAAGAATCCGCAGATCGACTCAAACTCCGTCAGCCGGCGGTGCTCGAAGCTCTGCTCCGCACAGATGACGACATACAGCCGCTCACCATCCTCAACGACGCTCTCGCCGGTGATAGTCATGTTGAGCTCGAACAGCTTTTTCCGCAGGTATTCGGGCTTGGTCATCGGCTGGAGTATCCACCGGGGAGAGTGCATAAGGAGCGATCCTTCGGGGATATTTCCGATTATGTCCGCGATCGTCTCGCCGCCCATTCCGGCGATGACTACGTCTGTCACCCCGTCGAGCGGCACATTCTCCAGCCCGTCCGACAGCACGAGCTGCACCTTATCCACGATGCCGTATTTCTCCACAGTCTTCCTCGCAGACTCCAGCGGACCCTCCTTCACATCTGACGCGATGACCCGCTCACACTTCCCGCTCAATACGAGCTCAGCCGCAAGCAGCGCGTGATCGGTCCCGACATCGACAGCGACGCCCTTCCCGCTGACTTTTTCTGCACATTTTTTCAATCTGTTATCCAGCATATCACACCTCAAAAAAACAGGCGCGTCGGTTGACCGACACGCCTAATTGTGTCTGAATTACGCCTTAGAAGCGAAATACCCATTGAGCTTTTCGACGAGCGCATCGGGGTCGGTGCCGTGAACGGCGCAAGCCTCCTCGATAGTCTCACCTCTCGAAGCGGGACAGCCAAGGCAGTGCATACCTATCTCCAGGAAGAAGGGAGCCACCTCGAAGTCCGTGTCAAGGATATCGCCGATGATAGTATCTTTAGTTATCTGCATTTTTATCGTTCCTTTCGGGATATATCTGAGCCCGGTATCCGGGCATTACCGCAGAAATACGCGGTGCCCCCGCATTTTGCAATGCAGGGGCAAGCAAGTATCATCAAGCCTCGTTCATCTTTGCGAAACACTCGCTGCAATAAACAGCTCTTCCCTCCTTGGGCTCGAAAGGCACCTTAGCCTCACCGCCGCAGGAAGCGCACACAGCAGTGTACATAACTCTCTCAGCTTTGCCTGCATTCTTTCTTGCATCGCGGCAGGCCTTACATCTCTGGGGCTCATTTACAAAGCCTTTCTCAGCGTAAAACTCCTGCTCGCCTGCTGTGAAAACGAATTCGTTGCCACATTCCTTGCAGACTAATGTCTTGTCTTCGTACATTTTCAATACCTCGCTTAAAATATTTGGACCATGACCGGATTTCCACCGGTATCTTTGATTTATACTAATTCCGCAGGCAGCAACGCCCATACGCCGCAGTCACGCCATAGAAGGTCACTGACTGCGGGATTAGTATAATTCAACGCTCTGTGTTAAGCTACCAGGCCATTTTTTATTATCACGCAGCCCCGATAAGAGCGCGTATCTTACGTCTTGCACGCTGCATAGCGTTGTCCACAGCCTTCTCCGAGACACCTAAAGTCTCAGCTGCGCGTCTGTAGCTCATTCCCTGAACGCACAGACTGAAAGCCCTCAGCTCCGCCAGCGACAGCACCTCACGGATACCCCGCCTCAGCTCTGAAAAGTACTCCTTATCAAGATATATCCTCTCGGGATCAGCCTCATCTGAAGCCAGCTCGTCCGTATCGAGCCCGTCCCCTGTGACAGGCGCCGCACGTCTTGCCTTAGCGGTGACAGTACGCATACGGTTGTCGATGCACACACCCGCGAACGTCGAGAACTTGACTCCCCTGTTCGGGTCGAAGGAACCGACAGCCCTCAGAAGGCTCATCTGACCCTCCTGCCTGAGGTCCTCGCTGTCAGCGGCAGCGGAGGCATATATCTCCGACTTTATCAGTATCAGCTCAGCATAGCGCGAAGCGAGGACAGCCGCAGCCTTCCTGCTGGTCTTAGCGAGCACAGCAAGCTCCTCGTCCGTTTTTGTATTCAGTTCATCAGTAATGATATTCTTTATCAAGATATTCACCCGACATTCAAAAATACCGCAGAGCCTGTCCTGAAGCAGCCGCAGAAACAACAGCGGCACACCGGTCCGGACGAGCCGGACCGGTCTGCGCCTGAAAATACTTATGCTTCGGGATTCTTTGCAGCCTCTTCCTCGGCAGCCTTCAGAAGCTCAGCCATATCGAAGTTGAAGTTTGCGCTCTTCTTCGAAGCAGGCTGCTGCTGATTCTTCGGTGCAGAAGCGGTGTTATTGTTGTTGACAGCTCCGGAGTGGTTCTCGTTCGCGGGCTTAGCAGCGCCAGCGAGAGATTCAGCGAAGTTTCCCTGGAAACCGCCGCCGGAGGACTGGTTGTTCACAGGCTGAGTGGGAGCCTTTGTGGGCTCGAAGTTAGCCTTCGGGGGCTCAGACTTCTTGACCTGTGAGTTTACAGCACCGTCGTCGATAGTCTTGCGAGCCTCGCCGATGATGAGCTGAGCCTCGTTCATGCGGTCTGTAGCCTGACCGGTAAGACGTGTGAGGACGGAAGTGATGTCATTGAACTTATTGTTGACGCTCTGTATCTCGTTGAGGAGCATCTTGCGGACTGTAGCAGACATCTCGTTGACCTTGTCTGCGTGGTCGTTAGCCTCGCCGACAGTGATCTTAGCCTGATCGTTAGCCTCCTTGATGCAGGTCTCAGCAGTGAGATTAGCGCTGTTTATAGTCTTCTCAGCCTCAGCGTTAGCCTCTCTTACTATCTGGTCAGCCTTCTCGTTGGCTTCCTTAGTGACCTTGTCGGCGTTTCTCTGCGCCTCGATAGTGATCTTGTTAGCGGTCTTCTGAGCCTCTGTGAAGAGAGCGCCCATATCGAAGGAGGACGGTATCATGCCAGCGGCATCAGCGTTCTCCTTGAGGTCAGTGATCTCGTCGTTGAGCTTCTTGATCTCAGCGTCCTTAGCAGCAACAGCAGCAGAATTCTCCTTAGTGAGAGCCTCGATCTTGCTGTCCTTCTCGGCAGCTTCCTTGATCTTAGCCTCGAGCTCCTTAGACTTAGCCTCGAGCTCAGCCTTGATCTTAGCGATCTCCTCCTTAGCCTTCGCGAGCTCAGCAGGGTCAGCACCGCCAGCTGCAGCGGGAGCGGGAGCAGCGGACTTCTGCTGCTCTGCGGCAACGAGTTTCTGCTCTGCGTTCTTGACCTGAGTGCGGAGGGACTCTATCTCCTTCTTAGCAGCCTCGAGAGCAGCGGCAGCCTGAGCGTTCGCCTGAGCGTTTCCGCCCTGAGCGGGAGCAGCCTTCTTGGCAGCCTCAAGCTGAGCGTGAAGTGACTCTATCTCCTTCTTAGCGGACTCGAGCGCCTGATTCTGTGCAGCGATCTGAGCGTTGTTGGCAGCGGCAGCAGCTCCGGGAGCGCCGGATCTGAGCTGAGCGATGAGCTTCTGGTCCTCATCGTGCTGCTTCTGAGCCTCCTCGAGCTCCTTCTTGGCAGCTCTGAGGGCGTTATTGGAAGCATTGAGCTTCTCCTGAAGGTTATCGACCTGATTTCTGTACTTTATAAGCTCCTGCGGGTCAGCGGGGCCAGTCTCCTGAGCCTTTTTGAGTTCGTCCTCGAGGGAAACGATCTTGGAATTGAGCTCGTCGAGGTATGCCATAACATCTTCCTTGACAAATCCACCGCCGATCTTAGTGGTTCGTAATACTGTTGGTTCGTCCATAATAACAACTCCGTTCCCCGCAGATGCTGCGGAAGCAATAATAAAGCTATTTATTTCAAGGAAATAATACGCCTTATTAAGATTATAACACAAACAATATCATAATTCAACTATTAATATGTAGAATTTTTTCGTTGATTTTAGTGCATTTTACTATAAATTCTTTTTTAAACTATACAGAATGTAATCTCAGCCAGCATACAGACGTCACATACAGTGAGTTCCTCCAAAACAAAAGAGCGACCCCTCTCGGAATCGCTCCATAAGTTATTCTCAGTTGCCGAGCATCTTGAAGATGTCGTCGAGGTCGTAATCCTGCGAAGAAGCAGCCTTCGGGGGAACATCGCCAAGACCGAGCCCGTCGATGAGCGGATTGTCGATCTGGATGATATCCTCCTCGGGAGTGGACTCAGGAAGCACGTCCTGTCCGTCAACGGGAGTGTCCATATCGTCGAAGCCGGCTGCGATAACAGTAATGGTCATCTCGTCCTGCATATCTTCCTTGAAAGCAGTACCGAAGATGAACTCAACGCCCTCAGCAGCGGTATCGGTTATCATCTTAGTAGCGGAATCAACATCGGACGAGAGGATATCCTCGGACATCGCGATATTGATAAGAAGTCTCTTGGCGCCGGAGATAGAGGTCTCAAGCAGCGGGCTGGAGATAACAGCATTAGCAGCATCTCTTGCCTTATCCTTGCCGGAGCCGTGACCGATAGCCATGTGAGCGTAGCCTGCGCCTCTCATGATAGTGGAAACGTCAGCGAAGTCAAGGTTGATGTAGCCCTCCTCAACGATGAGGTCGGAAATGCTCTTTACGCCGGTCTTGAGCACGTCATCGGACAGTGCGAACGACTGGAGCATGGTAAGGGGCTTGTCCATGCCGACGAGAAGCTTCTCGTTAGGGATAACGATGAGCGAGTCAACATACTTTCTCAGCTCTGCGATACCTCTTTCAGCCTGAGCCATCTTCTGCTCTCTCTCAAAGAGGAAGGGCTTAGTAACGACTGCAACTGTGAGGATATCCATTTCCTTAGCGATCTTGGCAACTACAGGAGCCGCACCGGTACCTGTACCGCCGCCCATGCCGGCAGTGATGAAGATCATGTCCGCGCCCTTGAGATGAGTCTCGATCTCGTCGCGGTTCTCCTCAGCGCTGCGCTGACCGATCTCGGGCTTGTTGCCAGCGCCTCTGCCCTTGGTGAGCTTAGCGCCGATCGGGATCCTTGTGGTAGCCTTGGACTTGTTCAGAGCCTTAGCGTCAGTATTGATAGCTATGTATTCGATATTGCTCACGCCCGACTCGACCATGCAGTTAACGGCATTTCCGCCGCCGCCGCCGACGCCGATGACCTTAATATTTACATCGGGTTCAAGCGCTTCCTCGTAGTTAAAATCTGACATCTTACAAACTCCTCCTATTATTCCTGTATTTTTATCTAACAAAGATATAGTATTTCCAATTTAAATACACATATTATTGTAGCATAACTTCTCCCCGTTTTCAAGCGAATCCGGAACTTTTTTCATTTTCTGCGTATTCGACAATATCACCAGTAATTATTTCAGCATTTTGTACAATTTCACGTCAGATAAGAACTGTCCATCGGTCAGTATTCCTCATAATACTGCCCGTCGTCGTAATACTCCCCGTCATCGTAATACTGATCGTCGCCGTAGTAACCATCGTCGTAGTAGTCATCATCGTAGGAGAGTTCCCCGTCCTCATCGCCGCCGTAGTATTCCTCGCCGCCGCCCTGAGTGTTGTTGTACTCACTGAACATCTGCTGCTGATCGGCGTTTGTCTCACCCTGCACGTCCACAGGCTGACCGTTCGCGTCAGTCGCGGCAGCGGTCGCCGGCTCACCGATGACGTCCGCAGGGTCGTTGCTCATACGGAAACTGCACTGATTGGAGCCGATCATCGTGAGGTAGCCCTTCCTGCCGTTGACGCTCTCGTCGTTCATGACGGTCTGCGCGAGGCTGAGCTTGTATTCTACGTCCGAATACGTCCCCATGCGGAAGATCGAGCCGTTCGAGTAGCTCACCACGATGTTGAACTCATCTGTCATATCGACCGCGCTTATCTCAATGCCCTCATTCGACCCGAGCGATCTGATGAGCTCAGTGAAAGCCTCGTCCTTGTGTTCATTCTCAGTGCGTATCGGCTTCCCCGCAACGGGGTCGGCGGGCTCGTAGCCGTATATCACAGGCAGCCCCTCGGTGATGAAGCCGTTGTCAGCGAGTATCTTCCCCTTTTTGCTCAGGAGGAGAGTGCCGCCCTCATAATTGACGTTATAAGCCGGGATACAGGGCGTCACGGTTATCTGCACCGATGACGGCCAGTCCTTGCCGATGTCAGCGCTCTCGACGTACAGCAGCTTGTCCAGTATCGCCTGTTCAGCCTTCCGCGGGTCGAGTCTCATGAGGTTGTCGCCCTCCTTTATGCCGGAGGCTTCGACTATCTCCTGCGCCGTATACATATTCGAGGCGCCCGAGACCCTTATCTCGTGGATATTGAACAGGAACGTATAGCTGATAGTGATCATCGCCGTCAGCACGAGCAGAACTACCACCAGCACATAGACGTTCATCATTCGCTTGCGGCGTCTCATGCGCTTTTTGCTGTTCTGCCTCTCAACATTAGTTTTCTCAACGTCTTTCATCTTATCTCCAACCGCAGTCAGCGCCGGACTATCCGTCCCCCGAGCGCCGTGACTGCCTCCTCTATTTTTTCATATCCTCTGTCGATATGTGATATGCCTGTTATCTCAGACACCCCGTCCGCCGCGAGCGCAGCCGTAATGAGAGCCGCACCTCCGCGCAGGTCAGTCGCTTCGGACTTAGCGCCGTGCAGGGAAGCCACTCCCTTCACCACAGCCACCTTGCCGAGTACCTGGATGTCAGCGCCCATTTTCACGAGGGCGTCCGTGTGACGGTACCGGCAGTCGAAGATATTCTCCTCGAAGACGCTCGTACCGTCCGCCTTAGCGAGCGCAGCCATGAGCACAGCCTGAGCGTCCGTCGGAAAGCCGGGGTGGGGCATGGTGCGGATCCTGTCCCTGACCGCTCTGAGCCGAGCGCCGCTGCGCAGGAATATCCTGCCGCCGCCCGCATATATACTGCACCCCGTCTGCTCGAGCACCGTAAGGAACGGCTCCATTTCGGGGATACACGCATTAGTAAGTATCATCTCGCCTCCGGCAGCCGCCGTCATGCAGAGATAAGTCGCGCCGGCTATCCTGTCCGGCATTATCCTGTGCTCGCAGCCGCTGAAACTTTCCTTCCCTGAAACAGTAATGCTGCTCCCGCCGTCTCCGCGGATATCCGCCCCGCACTTTCTCAGAAAGGAGCAGAGGTCGCATATCTCAGGCTCTCGCGCGGCATTGTTGAGGACAGTCTCGCCCTCTGCCAGACACGCGCAGAGTATGACGTTCTCAGTCGCGCCCACAGACGGGAACGGCAGCGATATCCTCGCACCCTTAGGTCTCCCGTCGGGACACCTGCATATGAGCCTCCCGCCGTCCTCGCGTATCTCAGCACCCATTTTCCGCATAGCCGCGAGGTGCATATCAATAGGTCTTGGACCGAGCTCGCACCCGCCCGGCACGCTGACGCAGCACTCCCCCGCTCTCCCGAGCATAGCGCCCATGAAGATGATAGACGAGCGCATCTCGCGCATTAGCTCCTCGGGGATCTCCGCCCCGCTGAGCGTTCCCGGCGAAATAACGGCAGTATTTCCCTCAAAGCTGCATTTGCAGCCCAGGCAGCCGAGTATCCTCGCCGCGGAATAAACGTCCGTGAGCTTCGGGCAGTCCGTGAGCACGCATTCGCCCCGGCACATCAGCGCCGCCGCCATGATAGGGAGCGCACTGTTCTTGCAGCCCTGCAAAGCGAGCTCCCCGCGGAGCCGCCTGCCGCCCGTTACGATGAATTTCTGCATTTTACCACCTCACAGCATTTTGTGTATATTATGCTGTGGAGCGGAATGTTGTTACCCTCCGGCGGTCACGCTATCCCGTGCTTTTCGAGGAAGCTTATGAATGACTGTGCCATCTCGTCCGGGATAAGAGCGTACATCATGTGCCCCTTGTCAGAGAGATGCACCTCCCCGCCGCACATTTTTGCGTAATCAAGCGCAGCCTGCCGCCAGTTCAGCTTTTTGCTGAGCATTTTCATGTCACTGATATAGAAGCACGCCGGACACCTGAGTGTCCCCGTGGCGAGCGCCGCCTTGGCATTCGCCGTCATCTGACGCGCCTCCTCGGCATACTCCTCATTCGCGAGGTTTTTGTAGAACAACCGCCTGTACTCAGCCTTTTCCTCGCCGGTCAGCTCGCTGCCTGTAAGGAGCCCGGAGACGTTCTCCGCCTTGTTTCTGAGCAGCTTCGCGAGGAACCCGTCCTTCGCGATCGCCTTCAGGAGCTTGGTCTGCTTGTCTATCTGCCTGAGACGCTTCTCCTCGGTCAGCACCTCCGACTGCTTCACCGCGAGCTCAGGTATCGCCATATCCATGCTGAGCACCGCCCTGACCTCATCGGGATAGGTGTTAGCCCAGTAAATGGCTTCAAAGCCCGAGTAGGAGTGCGGCACGAGCACATACGGCGGCTCGATACCGGCAGCCCTGAGGGCTTCCCTGTCCTCTGAAACGAGGTTTTCGACCGTCCTCGGCGACTTCATGCCCCCGCTCAGACCGTACCCCGCCTTCTCTATGACAGCCACCCGGTACTTCCCGGACAGCCGCCTGTATATCGGCTTGTATTCCAGCGCCGGAGCAGTAACTCCGCTGCCGGACATTATCACCGCCGTAACACCTCCGCTGCCCTCAGTGTAAATGTTCAGCTGAGTGCCGTTCACATCGACCAACGTTCCCTTGTTCATCATTTTCTCCCCTTAGCGAGCAGCTTATCGACCACCGCGAGGATACGCTCGTTCGTGTCCGTAAGGTAGAGCTTTCCTGCCGCCTCAGACATTGCCCTCACGCGGTCAGGGTCTCCATAGAGCTTCTCGATCTCGGAAATAATACGCTCCGCGGAGGCGTCCTTCTGCTCGATGACGACAGCCGCGCCCGCATTCCCGAGCACCATAGCGTTGTGGTACTGATGATTCCCCGCAACGATTGGCGAGGGAATGAGTATCGCCGCCTTGCCCGCAGCCTCGAGCTCCGCGAGCGTCGAAGCGCCCGACCGGCAGATAACGAGATCAGCCGCCGCAAGACAAACGTCCATGTCATTTATGTATTCAGTGATACGCAGACGGTCGTTTTTCAGGGGTATCCCTGCCGACTTCATCGCCTGCGGGAAAGTATCCTTGCCCATACCGCCGTAGCCGTGGATATGGTTTATCTTGAGACCCTTCCCGACATGCCACTTGATAGCCTCAGTCATGGTCTCGTTAATGCAGCCCGCCCCGAGACTTCCCCCGAACGAGAGTATTGTAAAATCGTCGTTGAATCCGAGCTTCGACCGTGCCTCCTCACGGCTAATGGAGTTTATGCTGCCGCGCACCGGGAGACCCGTGACACTGTACTCGAATTTGCTTTTGTCCATGAATTTGAGCGCCTCGATGAAGGTGAGCATGACCTCATCGACCTCTTTCGAAAGGAGCCTGTTGGTCACGCCGGGGTAGGCGTTCTGCTCATGTATAGCGGTAGGGATACCCATTTTCGCCGCCTTGCGGATGACAGGACCCGCCGCATAGCCGCCCGTACCGATAGCGATGTCGGGCTTGAAGCCTGTGATTATCTCCTTTGCTCTCTTGCCGGAGGTCACAAGGTACGCCGCCGCCTTGGCATTTCGCCCGATATTCTCGAGCGAGAGCTTCCGCTGGAAGCCCGCGACCTTTATATGCTCTATCTTATATCCTGCCGCCGGCACGAGCTTAGACTCCATACCCTTGGGAGTCCCCGCGAAGAGAAATTCCGCATCGGGGTACTTTTTCCTTATCATATCTGCAATGGCGATACCGGGATTGATATGACCTCCCGTGCCGCCGCACGCGATGAGTACTCTCATAGAAACGCTCCTTTATGCAGTGCGTGTGCGCTTTGGCGCACTCTTTTTCTTTTTGGGCGCAGCCGTCTGAGCCGTGTCCGGATAGCTTCTCTGCTGCGAGATATTGAGCATTATGCCCATTTCCGCGAGCTGCATTATCAGTGCCGTACCGCCGTAGCTGAAGAACGGCAGGCTGATACCAGTGTTCGGGATAAGGTTGCTGACAACAGCGAGGTTGAGAACAGTCTGAATACCGATCTGCGTCGTGATACCGACCGCTATGAGCATACCGAAGCGGTCCTTGCAGCGCACCGCAATGGAATATCCCTCCACAACGAGGAGGAAGAATACAATGATAATCGCGAGCGCTCCCACGAACCCCAGCTCCTCGCAGACTATCGGGAACACAAAGTCGTTCTTGGTCTCGGGGAGGTACAGGTACTTCTGACGGGAGTTTCCGAGCCCGAGCCCGAAAAGTCCGCCCGAACCGATAGCGATGATGGAGTTCGCCGTCTGCCACGTCTCATCGAGGACGTCAGCGAACGGGTCGCGCCACGATTTCAGTCGCGTCGCAACGTAGCTTCCCGGCTTACCGGCCTGCCAGCTTATGACAGACACCGCCAGCGCAAGAGCACCGGCACCGAGCGCCAGGAACTGTCTCCTGTTGGCGCCGCCGCAGAGTATCATCGCGACGGCAATGCTGCCGATGAGTATACAGCCCGAGATATGGGGCTCCTTTATCAGCAGCGCAAGGTATATCCCGACCAGCACCGCATACTTGACGATACCGGTCTTGAAGGTGTTCATCTTTTTCCCGTCGCGCTCCATGGAGTAGGCGAAGTACACGATTATCGCGAGCTTCGCGACCTCTGACGGCTGGAAGTTGACAGGACCGAGGGTCAGCCAGCGCTTGGCGCCCATATCGCCGCCCTCATCGTTTCCGATAGCGAGCGCGAGTATCAGGAACAGCCCTCCCACCGCATACAGCACGCCTGCGATGTTCAGACGCTTCAGTATCGGGAACGGGAACTGTATCTTCTTGAGGTTGTGGTAGTCCATCTTCATGAAGAAGATCATCGCCGCGAAGCCGATAACAGCCATTTTCGCCTGCTTCTTGGCGTAAAAGAGACCGTCTCCGCCGTGCTCGCTGTAAGCCCAGGCGTAGCTTGCCGAGGACATCATGACCAGTCCCACGACGAGCAGTATCATGACATACGCGAAAAACGCCAGACTCATATCACCGTTCCTGCCTTCGCCGACGAACGCCTCCCACAGTGTCTTTTTCTTTTTAGCCTTGCTTTTTGAAGAGGCAGCCATTTGATCCTCCTTTACCGGCATCAGTCATATGCCAGCAATGTGATTATTCCCAGTATACCGGAGATAATTCCGGCAATGGAGAAGGTTATTACGATCTTGTACTCACTGTATCCGCTCATCTCGAAGTGGTGGTGGATAGGAGTCATCTTGAATATACGCCTGCCCTCGCCGTACTTCTTCTTGGTGTACTTGAAGTATGTCACCTGGATCATCACGGAGAGCGCCTCGATGATGTACACGAGCGCGACGAGCACCAGCAGCAGGTGCTTGTGGAGAATGAGCGCAACGCCGGTCACGGACGCCCCGAGGAACATCGAGCCCGTGTCGCCCATGAAGCACTTAGCGGGGTTGAAATTCCATATGAGGAATCCCAGACACCCTCCCGCGAGCGCCATAGTATAGCTTATCATCTCATGCTGACCGAGTATCGAGCAGCACACCGTGAATATCAGCATGGCAACGAACGTCACCGAGCCGCACAGACCGTCCACGCCGTCGGTGAGGTTCACCGCGTTGGTGAGGTAGATGATAATCGGTATCAGTATGATGTAGTAGAATATCCCCAGTTCAGGCGTCTGCCAGAAGCCGAGGTCTATGCAGGTGGACTCATCTCCGAACTTATACAGCGCAAAGAGGAATCCCACCCCGAACACAGTCTGGAGCCCGACCTTCTGAAGCGCGCTGAGACCGTCGTTGTCCTTGCGCACGACCTTGATGAAGTCGTCGATGAAGCCGATAAGCCCGAACAGCGCCGAGAACACGACGCACGCGAACAGCCTGTAGAAGGAGTCATGGTTCGCCTGATCGGTCATGTCGAGCCCCGCATAGAAGCGGTATATCCAGTACCCCGCGATAGACGTGAGCACCGTGGAGATGATGAACATGAACCCGCCCATAGTCGGCGTGCCCTGCTTCTTGGCGTGCCACTGAGGCCCGTCCTTGACCTTTATGGGCTGACCGAATTTCAGCTTATGCAGGAACGGCACAAGGAATATGCCCGAAACTCCCGCAATGACGAACGACAGCAGCGTTATCAGCGAATTTATTATCCAGAACGATGTAGACATCTGTTTTATCTCTCCCCGTTTACAGCAGCTTCAGACCGTCGGCGACTACCTCGCGCTCGTCGAAGTGTATATGCTTGCCGCCGGCAAGTATCTGGTAATCCTCATGGCCCTTTCCTGCGAGGACGACGATGTCGCCCTTCTCAGCGGTCTTCAGAGCGTGATAAATAGCCTCGCGGCGGTCGGTCACGACGTCATACGGAACGTCCGTACCCTCCAGCCCGACGAGAATATCGCGGATTATCGCCTCTGGGTCCTCACTGCGGGGATTATCGGAGGTAACTATCAGCCTGTCAGCGTACTTTGCCGCCGCAGCAGCCATCTTCGGACGCTTAGCCGCGTCGCGGTCTCCTCCGCAGCCGAACAGACAAACGAGCCTGCCCTCAGTGTATTCACGCACGCTGCGCAGGATATTCTCGATAGCGTCGGGAGTGTGCGCGTAATCGCAGATGACAGTGAAATCGCGCCCCGTAGGGATGACCTCACATCTTCCCTTTACGCCGTTATATTCGCCCACAGCCTCGATTATCTGCTCGATAGGCAGACCCTCAGCCAGACACGCTGCGATAGCCGCGGTTATATTCGACACATTGAATGCACCGGGCATTCTCGTCTTCACGAGGTGAGACTTCCCGCCCGTGCAGAACCAGAAGCTCGAGCCGGTGGACTTTATCTTGATACCGTCCGCATAGAAGGACGCCGCCTTCTTTATGCTGAACGTGTACTTCTCCTCCATGATCTCCTCATAGAGCCTTCTGCCGTACTCATCGTCCACGTTTATCATCGCGCGGTCGCACATACCGAAGAGGAGCTTCTTAGCCTGATAGTACTCCTCCATGTCCTTGTGGTAGTCGAGGTGATCCTGCGTGAGGTTAGTGAATACCGCCGTCCCGAAGTGCGAGCAGCCTATGCGCTCCTGCACGAGCCCGAACGACGACACCTCCATAACGACATACTCACAGCCCGCCTTCACCATCTTGTCGAGCAGCTCCATGAAGTCATATGCCATAGGAGTTGTGTTGTCTGTATGGAGCACCTCATTGCCGATCTCATTCTGTATCGTGCCCACGAGACCGGTCTTGTGTCCGGCGCTCATGAGGATATGCTTGATGACGTTAGTAGTGGTCGTCTTGCCGTTGGTGCCGGTGACGCCGATCATCTTGAGCTTGCGTTCCGGGTGACCGAACCACGCCGCGCAGAGCCTTCCGTAGAGCCTGCGGGAATTGTCCGTGATTATCTGTCTCTCCCCGAGCCCGAGGTCGTGCTCACACACTACCGCAGCCGCGCCCTTAGCGAGCATTTCAGCCGCAGCGGTATGTCCGTCGAACTTTGCGCCCTTGACGCAGACGAACAGGCTCCCGTCAGTCACCTTTCGCGTGTCGTCGGTGAGCGAGCTTATCTCTATATTTCCGAGCTCTGTACCGGCGTTGTCCTCGAGCAGATCATACAATTTCATTCCGACTGCCTCCTGTCTTTGTTTTATCGTTTTGTTTATCCGTTGTCCTCATATACGGTGAATTCCAGCTCTATAGCCGTACCCTTCGGCACAGTCGTGCCGGGGGCTATGCTCTGGCTGCTGACCGTCGCATCAGACCTCGTGGAAGCTCCTCTCGCGACGTAATTCAGACCGCATTCAGTTATCATGTAGTTAGCGTCGCTCGGATAGAGGCCCCAAAGGTCGGGCACCTCAACGAGCTCCGAGGTGTGGCTGATCTCCGTGTAGAGGTAAACGCAGCCACCCTTGGCGATAGCAGTACCCGTGAGCGGAGACTGTGCAACGACCTCAATGCCGTTGCCGATGACCTCATACTCCACCCCGAGAGCCTCGAGCGTCGCCTTCGCGTCGTCGATAGGGCCCTCAAGGAGCGGCACCTTGACGTCAAGGTTCGCGAGCTCATCGTCGGAGTACTCCGGGCTTATGCCCATGTACGGCAGAACGTCCGTGAGGATATCTCTCGCCGCAGGCACGGCAACTACCGAGCCGTAGTACATATTCGGGCTGTTGTCTGGCTCATCGGCGAGCACGAGGAGGATTATCTCCGGATCCTGCGCGGGAGTGAAGCACACATACGACGCGCCGTACTCCTGCTTGGAGTCGTCCTCCTCCTCACCGAGCTCGTAGTTGGTGTTGTCGGTGAGAGAGAGTCGCTGCGAGGTACCGGACTTGCCTCCGATAGAGTATCCCTTGATGGAAACGTTACCGCCGCTGTTTCCGGCGACTACCTGCTCGAGCGCATTCCTCATGGTCGCGGAGGTCTCCTCGGAGACTACCTGACGACGCACGGTGCGCTCGTTCTTGAATACGACATTACCGGATTCGTCCACCACCCTGTCAACGACATATGGCTGGAGGAGGTATCCGCCGTTGATAGCCGCACAGTAGGAGACTATCATCTCGAGCGGAGTGATCGTCTCACCCTGACCGAAAGCCGATACCGCGAGGTCTACGGGCGACATATTATCGGAGTAGAATCCGATACCCGAGCTCTCCGCGGGAAGGTCTATACCGGTCGGCTCCCGCAGACCGAAAGCGTCGAAGTAGTAGCAGAACTTATCCACGCCGAGCCTCTTGCCTATCTCCATGAATGCCGGGTTGCAGGAGTTGGTGAGTGCCTGCTGGTAGGTCTGTGTGCCGTGACCGGCAGTGTTGTGACAGTTGATAGGCTGCTTTGCGCCCTCGAAGGTCACCGAGCCGGAGCAGTAGAAGCTGTCCTTGGTGAGGTCGATGAGGTTCTCGTCGAACGCCGCCGCACTGGTTATTACCTTGAATACCGAGCCCGGCTCATAGACCTCAGTGATACACTTATTGCGCCACTGTGTCTCACGCGCCTCGCCGACGCGCTTATCCTTGGCGTCGCCGGTGAGCGAATTTATCTCCGCGAGCACGCCTGGGTCCTTTATCTCGTATGGCTCGTTGAGGTCGAACGAGGGATATGTCGCCATACCGTATATCGCACCGGTATTTGCGTTCATGAGTATCGCGCAGCCGCGGTTCTTCACCTGATGATTGATGACCATTTCCTCGAGGTGTTTCTCGAGGTAATACTGTATATCCATATCAATGGTGAGGTAGACATCGTTGCCGTTCTGCGCGGGATAGGTCTTGGAATAGCGGTACGGGAGCTGATTTCCGTTGGAGTCCTTGGCAGAGATCGTCCTGCCGTCGATACCGGAGAGGTAGTCGTTATAGTACGCCTCGATGCCGTAGAGACCGTTCCCGTCGGCGTTGGTGAAGCCGATCACCGAAGCCGCGAGCTGTTCGCGGGGGTAATAGCGCTTGGTGTCCTCCTCGACGTTTATCGAGTAGTACAGCCCGTACTGCGTGAAATGCGCGATGACCTCGTCCGCGACGGGCTTCTCGACCTGATCCTGCAATACGCTGTACTGGTTCTCGGCGACCATCGCCTTCTCGACCTTTTCGGCTGAGATACCGAGCTTCGCCGAAAGGAAGCTGACCGTCTCCTGCCTGAACGCCTCCGCAGACGACGGCAGCGGATAGAGCTCATTGCCCTCCTCGTCATACTCAGGGACGTATGTACCGTTCATCTTTTCGGAGTTGCGCTTGTCGATGTCCTTCTGGAGCTCCTCGAGGTCCAAGCGGAAGCGCTGCGGGTCGAGGAAGACCTTGTATACCGTGGCGCTCTTGGCGACGACGTTGCCGTTCGCATCGTAGATCGTGCCGCGGTGTGCAGAAATGGTTATCGAGCCGAAGTGCTGATCGTTGGCCATTTCCTGATATTTCTGATTATCTAAGACCGAGATCTTGAAGAAGTTCCCAGCCACTACTGAGAAGAGGACGATGAACACAGCCGTCATCACGACCTTCGCCCTGAATCTCATTGAATTGGTCGGTTTAGTGTTCAGTGCCAATGCTCTCTTCCTTTCCTTATATTCGTTATAATAGAATAAGGCGGGTTTGTCATGTCCCGCCTCTGAACATCTCTGTATT
>JAEELF010000011.1 GCA_016288815.1 Ruminococcus sp. | reverse complement strand
CTTCATTCGCATTACGCTTTATTCGTTTCAGTTTTTCAGCTTCAAATAGTCGGTGCTTATGGCAATGAGGTCACACCCGTTCCCTTTCCGAACACGGAAGTTAAGCTCATTCGCGTTGAAGATACTTGGTTGGCGACGACCTGGGAAATTAGATCAGCGCCGGCACTTTGCCCTCACTCGATAGAGTGAGGGCTTTTTCGTATACTGACGAATTTTTTGAAATTCCCTCAGTCTTTTCTCCCTCGCAAAATGCACATAATCCCCCTAAAAACCGGGCTGTTTTTCTATTTCCGAAAACTGAAACGAAACGCGAGATAGTGAGAGAAACGGAGCAAAACGGAGAGAAATCAAGAGAATGAGGGGTATAAATTAAAAAAATCCGGATTTACCCCTTGACAAGCGCAGAATTTTGCTGTATAATAAGTCTTGCACTGTCGGGAATTCGGAAATTTTCCCCCGACGAAAATAATCAAACGGAGGAAATCAATATGTCAACTACACTGGCTAAGCCCGCTGAAGTAAGCCGCACTTGGTATATCCTCGACGCAGAGGGTCAGTCCCTCGGCCGCGTTGCTGCTAAGGCTGCTCATATCCTCAGAGGCAAGCACAAGCCCACCTACACTCCTAACGTAGACTGCGGCGATCACGTTATCGTTATCAACTGCGCTAAGGCTGTTCTCACAGGCAGAAAGCTCGAGCAGAAGAAGTTCTACTGGCATACCGGCTGGATCGGCGGACTCAAGTCCATCTCCTACAAGGACATGATGGCTCAGCAGGCTGACCGCGCTATGATGATTGCTGTAAACGGTATGCTCCCCAACAACTCCCTCGGCAGAGCTCAGCTCAAGAGACTCAGGACCTACAAGGACGCTAACCACAACCAGGCTGCTCAGAAGCCGGTCGCTTACGAGTATTAATAGGAGGTGCTTTTAAATGTACGAGTCAAAGGTTAAATACTACTATGGAACAGGCAGAAGAAAGCACTCCGTAGCAAGAGTTCGTATCTACCCCGGTTCCGGAAACGTAACTATCAACGGCAGAGACATCGACAACTACTTTGGTCTTGAGACACTCAAGCTCATCGTTCGTCAGCCTCTCGCTCTCACAGACAACATTGAGAAGTTCGACATCGTCTGCACAGTTGCAGGCGGCGGCGTAACAGGTCAGGCTGGCGCTATCAGACACGGCCTTTCCCGCGCGCTCCTCGAGTTCGATCCTGAGCTTCGTCCGGTCCTCAAGAAGGCTGGCTTCCTCACTCGTGACCCGAGAATGAAGGAGAGAAAGAAGTACGGTCTCAAGGCTGCACGTCGTGCTCCTCAGTTCAGCAAGCGCTGAAACTATCCCAACTGGGACTTATCAAATGCTTACAAAAGTACCCCTGCTATGCAAGGGTACTCTTCTTTTTATTTGGATTGCTTTCCGCGTCACGCCCCGCTTGACAAACCCCATGAGAATATGCTATACTATTCAGTGCAGAAAACTACCCCAACGGAGGTCAATATATGAAGAAGATCACAGCATTTATACTCGCGGCAGTCCTTGTGGCGGGAGCGTTCACAGGCTGCAAGAAGGAGAGGGAAGAAAGCGGGCTCATCGTACCGTATTCCAGTCAGGTAGTCGGCGAGATACAGATCGAAGCCGCAATGAACGAGGAAAAATCCGGCAACGAGACCGCCTTTACGCTCAATTCCGTCGTAGATTCGGGCGTGCGCGAGGAAGTTGACGGCAAGACCGTAAAGTACATCTACGTCAACGCAACTATCAAGAACACCTCGGACACCGACTACAGCCTGTCCTACCTCAATAACTTCGAGCTCATACTGCCGGACGGCACGTCCATCGTACCGCATCTCCGCACCGACAACTACGGCAGGGAGCACTACGCGAGCTATGCCCTCACCCCGTTCACTGTCCCTGCAGGCGGCGAGTTCACGGGATATATCTGCGGATTCGAGGTAGATGAATCCATAAACGAGTTCACCGTCTGCTTCTACCCGACCCAGAACGACAACAACAAGCAGACCGTCATCAAGGTCAAGGTAAGCGCAGACGACATCAAGCAGCTCGCCGAGGACAAGTGATCCCCGGAGCTGTTAAAAGCCCGAATAAAAAATCAGAGGAGCAGCTCTCACGCAGAAGAGCCGCTCCTCTTTTTGTACCAACAGTGTCTCACCACCAGAGCTTCTGCCAGCAGCGGTAGGCGGCATAGCATTCCCCGGCGGTCATAAGAGTAGAAAAAACGACCACTATCGGTGTGCTGAACATGAATGTCCCCGTGAAGGCGTTGTCGAAGGCGTGCAGGAATATCGCGATAGGAAGCATAATGCGGGCTTTGTCGGTGCGGATACCGTAGAAGATGAGTACAGTCAGCGCGCAGGTGCTGAGCGTCCCCGATATGGCCCCGAAGAGGTTGACCCACAGTATGTCCGGCGCCGCCCTGCCGGTCCCGATGAGCGCGAGGCACGCCATTCCGCCGCCATAATCCTCAAACGCACCGTGTCCGATACCGTAGGTCACGGCGTCGATACGGCTGTCATAGGAGGTGAGGTGGTAACGCAGGACGAGGTACTTCGCGGTCTCCTCGAAAACGCCGTATAGCAGTCCCTGCTGGAGGTAGAATACGATCGGGTCGCCGCGCATGAATCCGGCGCGTATCGCGCCCGCGATGAGGAACACCGGCAGGCAGGTGAGAAAAGCTATCAGCGCGGGGTAAAACCTCGCGCCCGTTTTTTTGTGCCAGAAAATGAGTATCGCAGCGGGCGCCAGCAGTTTTGCCAGACCCGCAAGAAGGCAGTTCAGATCCGTCATGATGATCTCCGTGGTGTGTAGTGTCGAGCGTTTACCTCTCCATTATACACCGGCAGAGCCGCAGTGTCAACAGGAACGCGCCGCCCTGCCTCTCGCCGGGCGCGCGAAGAATACCGCCCACATCGCCGCCCCGTACACGACCGCTCCCACCGCCGCCGATACGACCGTGACCGTAAGGCAGCCCGCACCGTTCCTCAGCAGCATTGACTTCGCCAGGTACGCTGCCGCACCGCACGCCGCTCCAGCGTAGAGTATCCCCGCGAACGGTGCAAAGCCGGGCTTTATCCCTGTGTGATGCACATAAGTCCGCAGCGCCGCCGCAAGTATCACTGCGTAGCATACGGACGTCGAAACCGCTGCGCCGTCGGCACCGAGCAGCGGTATCAGCAGGAGGTTCCCGCCGAGCTTCACGGCAGTCCCCGCGAGCATGATCTTCAGCGGAGCACCCGCGCGTCCCACCGCCTGAAGCATACTGAACAGCGGGAACGAAACACACAGGCACACCAGCGCCGGCATCAGCAGCCTGAGCGCGTTCACGCAGACTGCGACCTCGTTGCTCTGCCGCGGGAAAAGCACCGTCAGCACCTCCTCCGACAGCACCCCGAGACCTATCGCTGCCGGTACAGCTATGACCGAGACCGTCAGCAGCGCCTGCATCGTCCCGCGCCGAAGCGCTTCGCGGTCGCGGGACTCCCACGCAGCTGTCATCACGGGGAGCACGCCCTTTCCAAGCATATTCGTCACCGAGGGGACGAGGTTGAACACCGTCAGCGCTATCCCTGCGAACGAGCCGTAAACGAAGTTCGGGATCTCGTCCGCCGCGACGCCCGCGGGCACGGGGACATTCCCGGGATACCGTGAGATACAGCCGATGACCGTCCACATATCTATCAGCGAGGAGAGGTTCGTCACGACCGCGCTCGCGCCGACAGGCAGTGCAGTCGCACACAGCTCCCGGACTATCCTCCTGCGCGGCATGAGGGCATTTTCCCCGCGCGGGAGCTTCCCCCTGAATAGCGCAAGGACGCCGAAAAACAGCATTGCTCCCGCCGAGGAGAGCGTCACTCCGAGAATGCCGGCGGCTGCCGCGAGGGCGCGCACGTCGCCGACCTGCGGGAAGGCCGCGAGGAAGCGTCCGCTGTGCCGCATGACGAAGCTGCACAGCCACAGTCCCGCAGCGACCTTGACGACGCCCTCCGCGACCTGCGAGAGCGCCGTGGGGAGCATATTGTTCAGTCCCTCGTAGTACCCTCGCCCGACCGCCGTGATGCACCCGAAAAGCACCGCGGGAGCGATCATCGCGACCGCCGGGAAAGCCTCCGGGCAGCCGGTCAGAAGGCTGCAGAACGGCTTGGCGAGGAAGAGCGTCGCGGCACTGCCGGCGGTGCCGATGAGGGTAAAAAGTAGGAGGGCGGTTCGCCGGATACGGATGATGTTACCGGACAGACCGAGGGCGGCGCTCTGCGCGACCATTCGTGCGACGGCGGCGGATATTCCGGTGACTGTCAGCGAATAGACCGGCAGGAAAATGCTGTAGGCGCAGCTGAAATAGCTCATACCGACGCCGCCGAGGAGGTTGGTGAGCGGTATCTTGAACAGCGCTCCGAGGGCCTTTGCTGCGGCAGCGGAGAGCATGAGCACGAGCGAGCCGCGGATGATATCCTGTTTTTTCAATAGATCACCTCACATTAATAAAGAATATATGCGGGAGGAGGTGTGCGGTATGCACGGCATAGGCAGGCGGTCTGATGCAAAGGGATTCCAAAGGGTCGACCGACCCTTTGGCGCGGAGCCAGCGCTGGCGGACGCGTTGCCGCTTGCTTCGAGCGTTCACTCTTAACAACGGCCTCACTCGTTCATCGCATACGGAACATTTGTTGAACGCCCCTACAAAGACCACCCTCGCCCGCCCTGCACAGCGTCCCGCTTGACATCTCCGCAGGAGTGTGTTATAATAATAACAATACACGGAACGCAGAGTTCCGCAAAATAACGGAGGTCATAATTATGAGAGCAGTCGTAACCGTAATAGGCAAGGACACCGTCGGCATTCTCCATAAGGTCAGCGGTATCTGCGCAGAGTACAACGCAAATGTAATAGAAGTGACACAGAGCGTATTGCAGGATATGTTCGCAATGATAATGCTCGTTGACATAACCAAGCTGTCCGGCGACTTTTCGGAGCTCGTAGACCGCATGACAGAGCTCGGAACACAGCTCGGACTGTCTATCCACACAATGCATGAGGATATCTTCAACTCCATGCACAGCATCTGATAGGGGAGGTGTCTGAATGCTCAACGTACATGATATACTCGAGACCATAACCATGATACAGGACGAGTGCCTCGATATACGCACCATAACCATGGGTATCTCGCTCCTCGACTGTATCGACACCGATATCGACCGCGCCTGCGAGAAGGTCTACAACAAGATAGTCCGCTGCGCCCACGACCTCGTCCCCGTCGGTCAGCAGATAGAGAAGGAGTACGGCATACCGATAATCAACAAGCGTATCTCTGTTACTCCCATAGCTATGCTCGCAGCAGCCTGTCCCGGACAGGACCCCGTCAAGTTCGCGCTCGCCCTCCAGAAGGCAGCCGATACCTGCGGCGTAAACTTCATCGGCGGCTACTCGGCTCTTGTACACAAGGGCTTTTCTGCCGGCGATATGGAGCTGATAAAGTCTATCCCCGAGGCGCTCGACCTAACCCAGAATATCTGCTCGTCCGTGAACATCGGCTCGACCAAGTCCGGTATCAATATGGACGCCGTAAAGCTCATGGGCGAGATAGTCAAGGAGTCGGCAATCCGCACCGCTGACCGCGACTGCATAGGACCCGCAAAGCTGGTCGTATTCTGCAATGCAGTTGAGGACAATCCCTTCATGGCTGGAGCCTTCCACGGCGTAGGCGAGCCCGACTGTGAGATACACGTCGGCGTATCGGGCCCCGGCGTTGTCCGCTCGGCTCTCACCAAGTACCCCGACGCTTCCATTGACGAGATTGCGGACGTCATCAAGAAGACCGCATTCAAGATAACCCGCATGGGACAACTCGTCGGAGCGCGTGCTTCCGAGCTTCTCGGAGTGCCGTTCGGTATCGTTGACCTCTCGCTCGCGCCCACTCCGGCAGTCGGCGACAGCGTTGCACATATCCTCGAGGAAATGGGACTTGAGATGTGCGGTACCCACGGTACCACAGCCTGTCTCGCAATGCTCAACGACGCAGTCAAGAAGGGCGGCGTAATGGCTTCCTCGACCGTAGGCGGACTCTCAGGTGCATTCATTCCCGTGTCCGAGGACGCAGGCATGATCGACGCGGCAGTAGCGGGCGTGCTCAGCCTTGAAAAGCTCGAGGCGATGACCGCTGTGTGCTCCGTAGGACTTGACATGATAGTAGTTCCCGGAGACATCACCCCCGAGACCATCTCAGCGATAATCGCGGACGAAGCCGCCATAGGCATGGTCAACACCAAGACAACAGCGGTGAGACTTATCCCCGCAGTCGGCAAGAAGGAGGGCGACACGCTCGAATTCGGCGGACTTCTCGGAAGCGGACCCGTAATGCTTATCAGGGACAAGTCGGCGGCGAAATTCATCAGCCGCGGCGGACGTATCCCTGCTCCCATGCACTCCCTCAAGAACTAAAAACTGTAAGTGCTGACTAACAAAAATCGCTTGATTTTTCGTGTGGATATGATACAATTAACACAGAGGACAGGCGGACGTCTGTCCCGACCGAATACACGGAACGTCCGCGTTCCTACATAACCACGGAGGTGTTTTTATGGCATACAAGATTTCTGATGAGTGCATCAGCTGCGGTGCTTGCGCTGGTGAGTGTCCGGTAGGCGCTATCGCTGAGGGCGACGGCAAGTACGAGATCGACGCAGATGCTTGCGTAGAGTGCGGTGCTTGTGCAGGTGTTTGTCCTGTAGGCGCTCCTGCTGCTGAATAATCGAAAAGAGACAAGAGCTGTTTCGCGAAAGCGGAGCAGCTTTCTTTTGCAGCGTGACGCTGCACCCGGACACGTTCCCGCTTGCTACGCGCGCTCACTCTTAACAACGACCTTACTCGTACATCGCATACAGAACACTTGTGTAGGGGCGCATTTCGTGCGCCCTTTTTATTTTGGATACACAAAACATCTTTGTATACCCGGTCAACGAATCCCCCAGCCAGCGACACCGGAGGTGTTCGCGAAGGAAGAAGACCCACGGCGGGGAGGTTGTCCCTTTGTATAAAGAAGCCCTTACATCCTCATCTGCTAAATCTTTTTCTGTACAATAACAAATATAAAACATTTGTTCGGACTATTGACAACCAGGAAAATATGTTCTATAATAAAAACGCAAGGAATAAGAACATAGGTTCTGCAACGCTACCCTTTTTCTCCCTAAGAAAAGGAGGTCTGAACATGAAGGAGCTGATAAACAGCTATTCTCAGAGCTGCACGCTGGTCCGGACAAGGATATCCGAGCTCACCGCGCAGCGCACGAAGCTGGCGGAGTCGGGCGACTACCGCAGCATAGAGGCACTCGACCTCGAGCGCCGCATACGTCTGCTCTATACGGAGCAGAGCCAGATGAGGGATATAATCGAGCACCTGTCTGCGTACGTTAGGAGTGTGGAGCGGCGTGCCGAGACGTGAGAGCTATTCCGATACATTTACCGGCGAGGCAGACAAGGGCATCAGGGCGATCATCGAGAGCCGGAGTGAAGAGGATCACGTCAGGAAGCTGAGAAAGCTGCTGTTAAATGTTATAAATAATGAACTTACCCCGCGACAAAAAGAGATAATTGTGCTATACTATTTCAAGAGGGTGGATACGGTGACTATCGCGAGGAGCCTCGGGGTCACTCCGCAGGCGGTCTCGGCGGCGATGTCGCGGGCGCGCCTGAGAATGTACCGTATCCTGCAATACTACTACTTATGAAAGGTCAGCCGTATGGAAACACCTATCATCGACTTTCTTGAAAAATACGCGGCGGGGGACGTCCTCCGCTGCCATATGCCGGGACATAAGGGCAGAGCCGTCCGCGGCGGAACGGAGCTCCCTTTCGCGCTCGACATAACCGAGATACACGGAGCGGACAGCCTGTTCGAGGCGGACGGTATCATCGCGCAGAGCGAGCGAAACATGAGCTCACTCTACGGCAGTGCGGAGACGGTCTATTCTGCGGGCGGCTCGACCCTGTGCATACAGGCGATGCTCGCGCTGATGAAGCAGGAGGGGCGCGTGGTCTACGCCGTGCGGAACGTCCACAGAGCATTCCTGAACGCGGCAGCGCTGCTCGGTCTGGAGGTCAGGTGGATAATGCCTGACTTCCCAGAGGGGATTCTCTCCGGCGTGCTCGGCCTTGAAAAACTCGAAGCGGAGCTGAGCTGGTGCAGCGTACCTGCGTGCGTCTATGTCACCTCTCCGGACTACACCGGTCGTCTTGCGGACATCGCGGGCATATCGGAGATATGCTGGAAATTCGGTATGCCGCTCCTTGTGGACAGCGCCCACGGCGCCCACCTCGCGTTCTTCGCGGAGCCACTCCACCCGATACAGCTCGGCGCGGATCTGTGCTGTGATTCAGCGCACAAAATGCTCCCCGCGCTGACCGGCGCGGCAATGCTGCACACCTCGCGGGCGGAGTACACGGGGCGTCTGAAGCAGGCGATGTCGCTGTTCGGCTCGACGAGTCCGTCGTACCTGACAATGGCTTCGCTCGACCTCTGCACGCGGTACATCAGTGAACGCATACGCAGTGATATCCCGCAGAACATAGAACAAATCAGCACGCTCCGCTCGGAGCTCTCAGACAGGCTCCTCTTCGCGGAGTGTGACCCCTTCCACATCACGGTCAGGGCTGCGAAGAGCGGCTTTTCCGGCACAGAGCTCGCCCGGCTGCTGCGTGAGCGCGGCGTGGAGTGCGAGTACGCGGACAGCGACATCGTCGTGCTGCTGATGTCGCCGATGAACGGGGAGGCAGACTATGAGCGGCTCAGTAAGGCTCTCGCGGGAGCTGTCAGAGCGGCGCAGAAGCGTGAAGCGGCTCCGGAGACAGTTACCCTCGAACCGCCCGTGCAGGCGATGAGCATTCGCGGGGCAGCATTCGCACCGTCCGAGGAGATAGACGTCGAAGCAGCAGAGGGACGCATTTGCGCGTCGGTGAAGGTTCCGTGCCCGCCGGCAGTTCCGATAGCGGTGAGCGGCGAGGTCATCACCCGCGGACACATCGGGCTGTTCCGGCGCTACGGGATAAGGACCGTGGAGGTCGTAAAATAACATTGGGCGGACAAGACTTGTCCGCCTTTTCTTTCGCGGCAGTTGCTTTTTTCCGCGGAATATGATACAATAGACATGACTAACCGAACAGCAAAGGATACAGCCATGGATAAGATATACGGAAACCGCCAGCTCCTGTCCACTATCTCGGCGATGCACGCCTCCGGCAGAGCTGCCCATTCAGTGATATTCTACGGTGAGAACGGCACGGGGCGCCGTATCCTCGCCGAATACTACACCCGCCTCCTCCTGTGCGAGGAGCCGCATGACGATAAGCCCTGCGGCGTTTGCAGGAGCTGCCGGAACGTCCTCGCGGGGACTCACCCCGACGTCATGCTCGTACCCACCAGCGGCAAGCTCGGCAATTACTCCGTCGAGACCGCGAGAATGGTGCGCAAGGACGCCTTCGTGCGCCCGAACAACAGCTCCGGCAGGAAGGTCTACATCTTCCTCAACTGCCGCAGCATGGACCCCCGCACCCAGAACACCCTCCTCAAGTTGATCGAGGAGCCCCCGGACTACGCCTACTTTCTTTTCACGACCGAATCCAGGGCGAACTTCCTCACCACGGTCATATCGCGCTGCGCCTGCTTCGGAGTGTCGCCCTGCACGGAGGATGAAGCCCGCGAGTGCCTGACTGAGCGCGGCTTTTCCCGGCAGGAGACCGAGCGTGCAGTCAGCGTCTTCCACGGGAACATCGGTATGTGCATAAACTACATCGCGGACGAGAAACTGCGGGAGCGCGTGGATTTGACAAAATCGCTCGCAGATAGTATAATAGAAAAAGACGAGTATTCGCTGAATGCGGCTTGTTTTTCGGCAGGGCGCGAGCGTGCGGACGTCAGGTCTGTTCTGCAGATGCTGGACCTTATCGTGCGTGACGCCGCAGTGCTGAGCAAGGACGAGACCGCCGCTGCTGCCGGCTGCTCGCGCGAGACTGCAATGCAGCTCGCGGAGTGCATGACCGCCGGCCAGGCAATGCGCATACACCAGCTCATCGAGGACGCATGGAGAGCGGTCGAGAGCAACATAAATATCCCCCTCGCGCTGGCGGCGATGTGCGCTGGTATCATGGAGACCGTCGCGTGAGCACAGACAGGAGTAAATAATGAAAGAGATCGTAGGAATCCGATTCAAGAGCGTCGGAAAGATATACTATTTTTCGCCCGGAGACATAAAGGCAGAGGTCGGCGACATGGCTATCGTCGAGACCGTCCGCGGAGTTGAGTGCGGGGAGGTCGTCATCGCGAACCGCCAGCTCGAGGACAACGCGGTCTCCGCGCCGCTGAAGCCGATAATCCGTCTCGCTACGGAGGCTGACCTCAAAACGGTCGAGAGAAATCGTCAGCGCGAGCGCGAGGCTTTCAAGGTATGCGAAGAGAAGATAGCCTTCCGCAAGCTAAAAATGAGCCTCGTGGACGTCGAGTGCACCTTTGACAACAACAAGCTGCTGTTCTATTTCACAGCCGAGAACCGAGTGGACTTCCGCGAGCTGGTCAAGGACCTCGCGGCAGTGTTCAGGACCCGCATCGAGCTGCGCCAGATAGGCGTGCGCGACGAAGCGAAGATACTCGGCGGACTGGGCATATGCGGGCGTGAGTTCTGCTGCAAGGCGCATATGGGCGACTTCCAGCCCGTGTCGATAAAAATGGCGAAGGAGCAGGGACTCTCCCTGAACCCCACCAAGATCTCCGGCACCTGCGGACGTCTCATGTGCTGTCTGAAGAACGAGCAGAACGCCTACGAAGCCTTGCTGAAGATCACTCCCAAGGTGGGAGCGCTCGTCGTTACCCCGGACGGAGACCGCGGCAGAGTCGAGGACGTCAATCTCATCACGGGCAAGCTGCGCGTGAAGACCGACAAGTCTGAGGTCCCGGTGACGCTCGACAGGAGCGAGGTCAAGCTGCTCAAGGACGCGGAGATAAAGATGACCCGCGAGGAGCTGCGCGCACTGAAAAATCTCGAGGACAAGTGATGTCCGGCGTGAATTACGGAAAAATGCTCGACGACAGGCTCGCAGAGCTTGAACGCACGGGCGCGAAGCCGACCCTGCTGCTCCATGCGTGCTGTGCGCCGTGCAGCAGCCATACGCTGACGTATATCAGCAGGTATTTTGATATAACGCTGTATTTCTGCAACCCCAACATCGCCCCGGAGGCGGAGTATGTTTTCCGCCTTGCAGAGCTGAAAAGGCTCGTCCGCGAGCTGGGAATGCAGATACCGATAATAGAGGAGCCATACGACCCCGCGCCGTTCTACGAGCTGGCAAAGGGTCTGGAAACGCTGCCCGAGAGAGGGGAGCGCTGCCGGAGGTGCATCGAGTACCGTCTGCGCATGGCTGGAGAAAAAGCCCGCACGCTCGGGCTCGATCTTTTTACGACGACCCTAACGATAAGCCCGCACAAGGACGCACAGTTCATCAACGAGTGCGGCGGACGTATCTCCCAGGAGTGCGGGGTGGAGTATATGTATTCCGACTTCAAGAAGCACGACGGCTACAAGCACTCGATAGAGCTGTCGCACAAGTATGACCTTTACCGGCAGGACTACTGCGGGTGCATCTACAGCAAGCAGAACAGGGAGGCGGGGAAAGATGTCGCTCGACCATGAGTTTTCCGAAAATCTCATAGCGCTGAACAAGTGTAAAAGGAACTACAGCATCATCTGGTGGGCGTACTGCATAATGGCGGCAGCAGATATGATCTTCGCCGTCGTCAGCAACATTGCCGCATGGGGAGCGGATACGCCGATCCTGCTGATAGATGCGGTCATATTCGTCCCGATGATATGGATACTCGGCACGTTCGGGGCGCACAAGCGCAGCGACGCATATACGGTGCTGGCAGCAGTGGCGACCGCTGCAAACGCGATACTCCTGCGGATAGGCTCGTTCCTTGTCACGGGGACGATCTTCGCCGGTATGGGCGGCGTGGACATAAAGTACAACGTCATCGAAAAGGGAGCACGCTGGTATCTGGCGATGACCGTAATCACGGTGATGGTAATGCTGCTGAACCTCAAGACGAACAAGATATACCGATTCCTCGAGAAGCAGATAGGCTTCCCGTACTTCAATCTGAGGTACGAGGAACAGAAGATAGACCGGGTGCAGCGCGGTATCAAGGACGAGTTCCAGCAGTACGCGGAGCGCCTGAAGAAGACGGAATCGAGCGAAATGGCTGAGCTGACGCTCCCCGCAGAGCAGGAGCCCGGCGCAGCTGACGAGGTGTGATATGGGCAAGGAACTGAAAACAAACGCTATGCGCTTTTTGGACAAAAGCGGGATAGCATATGAGGTGCAGACCTACGAATGCGAGGAATTCATCGACGGCATACACGTTGCGGAGACGCTCGGGCAGCCGCTCGGGGAGACCTTCAAGACCCTCATCGCGCACGGCAAGACCGGGGCGTATTACTGCTTCCTGCTGCCGGTCGCGGAGGAGCTCGACCTGAAAAAAGCCGCACGGAGCGTGGGAGAGAAGTCGGTGGAGCTGCTGCACGTCAAGGACATCACGAAGGTGACGGGGTATGTCCGAGGCGGGTGTACACCGATAGGCATGAAGAAGCAGTTCGTGACGGTAGTCCACAGCACCGCGGAGGCGCTGGAGCAATTCTACATCAGCGGCGGACGTATCGGCACGCAGATAAGACTGTCTCCCGCAGCGCTCGTCAAAGCGATACGCGGCAGCTTCGAGGACATAATAATGTGAAATGAGAACATCCAGCAACAGGATTCCAAAGGGGCGACTGACCCTTTGGCGGAGTCCAGAGGCAGAGCCTCTGACAGGTGCAGGGCAGCGCCCTGCAAATCCGAAGGGCGTCTCCTTCTACCGCATTATCAAGTTTTCCCTGCGACCGGTGACGGTCGAACGAAAAGCAGTGCAGCCGGAAAGAACTGAAACCGAAAACAAATTCCAACAAAAAAGACGACCCAGCAAGGGTCGTCTTTACTTATTCTTTCTCAGCTCGCGGAAGAACTGTGAAAGCACAGCAGCGCACTCCTCCTGCATGACGCCGCCGGTCACGCTGGGACGGTAGTTATAGGGCAGCTCGAACATTCTCTGCACGGACTCTGCGGAGCCGCTTTTGGGGTCGTAGGCGCCGAAAATCACGTCGTCGATACGGGAATTAATTATCGCACCGCAGCACATCGGGCATGGCTCGAGCGTGACATATATCGCACACTCCGGGAGCCGCCAGCCGCCGAGCGTTCTGCACGCCATATCTATCGCGATGATCTCCGCGTGGGCAAGGGCGTTTTTGGCGCCCTCGCGGCGATTGCGCCCCTCCCCGACTATCTCGCCGGTGGTCTTCTTCACCACGACGGCCCCGACCGGGACCTCGCCCTCTGCCGCAGCTTCGCGCGCGAGCTCAAGGGCTCTGAGCATATACCTGTCCATGTCAGTATACCACCCTTATCACCGCACTGATAATGCATATCATCGCGACCGCGAAGAACGGGAACGTCCGGATCGTGAACCACAGACGTTCAGGGACGCTGACGTCCGAATGGTACACCGCGAGCTTGCCGCGGATAATGTGCTTTCTGAGGATATACTGCAAAACGAGAATGAGCGCGCCCACTGCGAAAAGTATCGCCATGAAGAAGCTCCTGTTGATCATCATGCGGGTCGAGGTGTCGTCCTCGATCATAGCCATAGCGAGCTGGTAGAGCTTGTAGATAATGTGTACCGAGAACGCCGTGAAGATAGTCCCGCTCGCGAGCATTCCCCAGCCTGCGACTGCGGAAATGAGTATCATCACGGGCATCTCACTGAAATCCTGCGTGAGCAGCCCCGCGACGAGCGATGTCACGCATATCGCGAAGACGTCGCCGAACTGCCGCAGCGCCCCGAAAACAGCCCCGCGGAAGAGTATCTCACTGAGCACGGATACAACGATGATGTCGAACACGACATACATGATGAAGTCCTTCTGCGTCCAGACGGAGACATCGGTGTTGACGCTCCGGAAGAAGCTGTAGATCTCGCGCGTGTCGCTGGTGTAAGCGGACGGTATCGAAGTCACGGTGCAGACTATGAACGTCATAGCGATAGCACTCAGCAGTCCCCGCTGATCGTTCATGGTGCGCATGGTCTCGACGGCGCCCGGCATACCGAACTTCCTGTGCATATAGATAGTCGGCGTGAGGATAGTCACGAGGTTTATCGCGATCAGCGCGGCGACGATCTCAGTCGTGCCGCCGTAGAGCGCTGAATCGTAGAGGGTGGTGTGAACGTTCACCCCGAGCAGCGACAGCACGAATACCATAGCCTTGCTGAAAAACTTCTGGGAGACTATCCACATGAGCATGGCGATGCCCACGACGTTCATGATACTGTTGAGGGCAGTGTGCTCGGCTTCGGCAGCGGACTTGTTCACGAAGCCCCTGCCGTCTATGTAGACGCTCTCCTTCTTGTTCATCTCGAACTGGAAAGCGTAGGGATTGTCCTTGCTGCGCCTCCAGCGTTTGAAGAGCGTGTTATAGTGATCGTTCTGCGTGGAGCTGTCGAGCTCATCTATAGCGTTGACGATTTCTCGGTCTTCGAGTGTATTTTTTGATCTTTTCAAGCCGACAGCCTCCTTCCGAAATTGATATGCGCACATTTATACATATTAATAATATCATAAATCGCGGCAGCCGATGTTATTATTTTAGATATATTATCGGAACATTCTGTGTATTAGATATCATATTTAAGCAACAAACCGCCGCGCAGAAGACTATTGTTCATAATTTGATATTGAATTTGTGGGGGATTTATGTTAAAATGAACGTATAACCACC
This sequence comes from Ruminococcus sp., assembly GCA_016288815.1. Classification (GTDB taxonomy): domain Bacteria; phylum Bacillota; class Clostridia; order Oscillospirales; family Ruminococcaceae; genus Ruminococcus. Next base: position 1,643 of record JAEELF010000011.1, on the reverse strand, counting down.
CCGAAAGGAGCGATATCTATGAACAAAAAAGCAATGTACAGGATCAGCTACGGACTGTACGTCGTGACCTCCGCCGCCGGCGGCAGGGACAACGGCTGCATAACCAACACCCTCATGCAGGTCACCTCCGAGCCGAACCGCGTGAGCATAACCGTCAACAAAGCCAATCTCACCCACGACATGATAGCGGAGTCGGGGATATTCACTGCCTCTGTCATCAGCACAGAAGCTGATTTTTCGCTGTTCAAGCGCTTCGGCTTCCAGTCCGGGCGCGACGCCGACAAGTTCGCGGGCTTCACCGCCTGCAAGCGCCTCCCCAACGGTCTTCTTGCGGTGACAGAGGGTACGAACGCCTTTATCTCTGGAAAGGTCGTGCAGAGTATTGACCTCGGCACCCACACGATGTTCATTGCTGACGTCACGGATATGGAGGTGCTCAGCGGGGCGCAGTCCGCGACGTACGAGTACTACCAGAGCAATATCAAGCCCAAGCCCGAGGCGGTCGGCAAAACGAGCGACGGTCAGACAATATGGCGCTGCGTGATATGCGGGTACGAGTACGTCGGCGAGGAACTCCCCGAGGACTTCATATGCCCGATATGCAAGCACCCGGCTTCCGACTTCGAGAAGGTGACCGGCGCAAAGGAAGAGGTCGTCCCCGTAGGGAAGAGCGATTCCGGCAAGACCGTCTGGAAGTGCATCATCTGCGGCTACGAGTTTGAAGCCGACGAGCTCCCGGAGGGCTTTACCTGCCCGATATGCGGCGTGGACAGCTCGAATTTTGAGAAGGTATGAATGCACAGCAGCCGATGACGCGTCCCTTGGCTGTGTTTTCCCCTGCAAAAAAAGCTCCTGACATCATGTCAGGAGCTTGTCTGCTTTATTATTCAGAGAAACTATCCCCGTCAGAATCGTTTTCCCGCTCCACCTGTTCACGTTTGTACTGATACCAGAGCAGGAAAGCCGCACACGCCGCCATGGGGAGCATAGCAATGAGTCCGATGTCAACCGGTCCGAAGACAGACCGCTCCGGGTGGCTGTTGCCCAATAACATTCTCGGACTGGATTCTGAATTTATCATCGCATGGAATATCGCCGGCAGTCATATACTGCCAGACTTTACATAGAGGTGATACGAGATGATACCCATAGCCACGGTATAAAAGCAGAACACGACAAGTCCCAGCGCCGGCATGAACATACACAGCGGCAGTACGCTGTCAAGACTGCCCATGCAGCATCTGATCCCCCCTAATACCCACACTGTAATGAAAGTGAACAGCAGGTATTTCTTCAGCTTTGACAAGTCATATCATCTCCAGTCGAATTCAGAACGGGCGACAAAATGTATTCAGAAATGGTAAATCCTGACAAGCCGCAAGACCTGTCAGGATTTCATTTTATATCGTATTATAGCCGTAAAGCTATTACTTCATAGCCTCTTCAACAGCAACTGCGCAAGCAACTGTTGCACCGACCATCGGGTTGTTGCCCATGCCGATGAGACCCATCATCTCAACGTGCGCCGGAACGGAGGAAGAACCTGCGAACTGCGCATCGGAGTGCATACGTCCCATAGTATCGGTCATACCGTAGGAAGCCGGACCTGCAGCCATGTTGTCGGGGTGGAGAGTACGTCCTGT
>JAEELF010000010.1 GCA_016288815.1 Ruminococcus sp. | reverse complement strand
CGTGGTCTCGGAGGGAGAGGGGGTCACGTCCGCGCCGTAGGTCCGCATGACCTCCCGGCGGAAGGGCTTCTGCTCATAGGAAACCTTGACCATATACACCTTGCAGTCCAGCCCGAAATAGCTGCAGGCCATGCTGAGAGCGGTACCCCACTGGCCAGCGCCGGTCTCGGTGGTGACGCCCTTGAGGCCCTGCTTCTTGGCGTAGTAAGCCTGAGCGATAGCGGAGTTGAGCTTATGTGAGCCGGAGGTGTTGTTGCCCTCGAACTTGTAGTAGATCTTAGCGGGAGTGCCGAGCTTCTTCTCGAGGCAGTAAGCGCGCACGAGCGGCGACGGACGGTACATCTTGTAGAAGCTCTGTATCTCGTCCGGGATGTCGATGAAGCGGTCGGTCTCGTTGAGCTCCTGAGCCACGAGCTCGTCGCAGAAAACGTGCTTGAGTTCATCGGCGGTGCAGGGCTGACCTGTGCCGGGGTTGAGCAGCGGGGCGGGCTTCTTCTTCATATCAGCGCGCACGTTGTACCACTGCTTGGGCATCTCGTTTTCTTCGAGGTAGATCTTGTAAGGGATTTTTTCTGTGGACATAATGGGATCCTCCTTTTTCGCAGGGGACATTGCCGCCCGCAAATAATTGTTGCTTTATAATGAATATTATGCTATAATAAAAATGTGTTTACTCACTCCGCCTTGTCGGGACGGTACTTCGCACGGGTGCGTGCGATGCTCTCTTCGCTGCGCTTGATGAGATTCAGCAGCGACGACGAGTACTGCGCATAATCCTTCTGAAGTGTCGCGGTCGTGACATAAAGCGTGTCGAAATTGTCGATACAGTCGTTTCCGTCGAGGGCGATACCGCTCGAAGCCGCCTTGATGTTTGCTTCGCTCATTGAAACGATAGCGTTAGCGCTGTCATTCGCGATGACCTTGGGTATGCGGAACAGCTTCTGGTCGTTGTGCGGGTTCGCGTTGTAGACTATGCGGAACAGCTTGTACACCGACAGCATGAGGTACGCAGAGACCTCCTTGATGAGGGTGATGCTGTTCGCCTTCTGAGCGAGAGAGAACAGCAGGCTGATCGAGTTATTGATGATACGCCTGTTGAAGTTGATTATCTCAGGCGAGGGCATCTTGAGGCTGTTGTTGCCGTCGTCGTCGGGGATATCCTCGATAGTTATGGTCTTGCCCTCGGGCTCGGGGGTACGTCCGAGGAGGTAATCGCACGATACGTTGTAATAATCCGCTATCTTGACGAGGAAATTGAGTCCGCATTCACGGATGCCCTTTTCGTAATGAGAGAGCAGCGCCTGTGAGATACCGAGGTCTGTAGCGGCTTTTTTCTGACTGATATGGCGTTCTTTTCTTTGCAGGGTAATGATCCTTGCGAAATCCGAGTTCATAGAGTTTTCCTCCATACTGTAAAAGTAGCGCTAAACACTACAGAGTGTATACTTTTATTATAATACAAATCGTATAATTTGTAAATATGATGAAATATGAAAGAATCGCTGGTTTTTTACTCCGTTTTTGTAGGATTTACTAAACGTTCAAAAATCAGGCGTGATTTTTGTGCACAATTACAATAGAAAGGCTGATTGAATGAAAGGCTACAGACTTAGCATTATCCGCCACGGAATGACCGAGGCGAACGACCGCGGGATCTACATCGGCTCCACCGATCTGCCCCTCTCCCCGAAGGGCGCGGCAGACCTCGCCTCAAAGCTCGACGAGTTCGTCTACCCGAATGTCCACAGGGTCTATTCTTCGCCGCTCCGCCGCTGCACCGAGACCGCAGAGCTGCTCTTCCCTTACACGCAGATGTGTACCGTGGACGACCTCCGCGAGCTCGATATGGGCAAATTCGACGGGAAATCGGTTGACGAGCTCGTTGACCGCGAGGACTATAAGCAGTGGCTGCGCGGCGGCAAGGAGAGCCGTCCGCCCAACGGAGAGAGCCTCGAGGAGCTCACCGCGCGTACCTACAAGGCGCTCCACGAGATACTCACCGACATGATGAACGACGGCATAACCCACGCCGCGGTCATCACCCACGCCGGGCTGATCTCGAATATGCTGGCGTGCTTCGGTCTGCCGAAGTATCAGGCTTCGCAGATAACCGCAGAGCCCGGCGGCGGCTTCGACGTCATCACCACCGCCCAGATGTGGATGAATTCGCAGGCGTTCGAGATAATCGGCTACTGCCCGTATGACCGCATTGCGGACGAGGGCGAGTTGGACGTGTTGTGATTCGACTCGGCGACAAGGGGACGCCCTCTATCGCAGGGCGTCCCCTCTTGAAAAAAGATTCACTGGATCGTTTTTCAATTCACCCCTTGCGGAGCTCCTTTGTATTTGCAGGGCGCTGCCCTGCACCTGCCAGAGGCTCTGCCTCTGGACTCCGCCAAAGGAGCAGTCGCCCCTTTGGAATCCCATTGCTGAATAGTGTCCTATGGTATAATATGCGTTTTTTTCCATATACTACCCCCGACAGGAGGCGGTATTTTGAGGATTCGCGAACTGACCGGCTACACGCGCACTATCCTGCGCGGACGCCGTGCCCGGACAATGATGATATGCACTCTCCCGCTCGGCGCGGAGCTTCTTTTCCGCTCCGCCGAGGCGGCTGTGTACAGTCTGTTGCTGTATTTCGGCGAAATGCCGCCCATTGCCTTGTTTTCCGGCAGGAGCGCGGTACAGATGTCCGTTGCGGCGGTATGTGCACTGCTGCGTCTGCTGACCGTTTCCCCGCTGCTCTGCGCGGCTGCGGACAGGCTCTGCGGGATATGCTCGGAGCGCCGCACAGTGCCGCTCTCACGTCTGCTCCTCGACAGACGCTTCTTCCGCAGGAGCATAGCCGCGGCACTCTGGACAAGGGCGATATCTCTTGCGGCACTCGCCCCAGCAGTGTTCTTCGGGATATCTTCGTGGTCGCTGATGAACGGCGGCGCAGGTCCGGCAGGGAGCCTCGTCGCGGTGCATTCGGCAGTCCTGACCGCTGTATCGCTGATGATGTGGGTATCGGTGCGGATAAGTCTTGCGGCAGTGCCGTTCGTCATGGCGATATATCCGAAAAAAAGCGTATTCTACGCCGTCCGGCGGTCGTTCAGCCTGATGTCCGGACGAAAGCGCGTGATACTGCGTCTGTGCGGGAGATATGTCCCGCTGATGATCGCGGTAGTGACCATTCCCGCGCTGCTGACCTCGCTGATGACGGCATTCGCGCTCAGCGTGGAGATCTTTGTCAGGGAGGACGAGTACCGTGAGAGAGATAATACTGACCGTGCCCCCGGGGAAAACGCTTCCCCTCGCGGAATTCCTCAGACGTGAGGGAGTGTCGCGGCGCCTGCTGACCAAGCTGAAGCGGCAGGAGGGCGGAATAACCCGCGCGGGAGAGACTGTGCGGAGCATAGACCTCGTCTGCCCGGGGGACGTGATAGTCCTGCGCCCGGACGACGTTAAGCTGCTCGAGCCGAACCCGGAGCTGAACGTCCCGGTGGTCTACGAGAGCGAGGGCGTGGCGGTGTTCGACAAGCCGACGCATATGCCCGTACACCCGTCGATGAAGCACCGTACCGACACCCTCGGGAACTGCTTCGCCCACCTTTTCCCCGACCTCACCTTCCGTCCCATGAACCGCCTCGACCGCGACACATCGGGACTGTGCATTGCCGCAAAGGATGCACGTTCGGCGGCAATGCTGCAGGGCGCGTGGGAGAAGACCTACATAGCCGCGGTGCACGGCATTATTGATGAGTCCGGGACGATAGACGTACCGATAGCGCGTGAGCGGGAGTCAGTGATAGTGCGCTGCGTGAGGTCGGACGGTCAGCCGGCGGTCACACATTATAAAAGGATAGCGGTCTGCGGGGACTATTCCCTCGCGGAGGTGACTCCCGAGACCGGGCGAACGCATCAGATACGGGTGCATTTCGCGCACATCGGGCACCCGCTCGCCGGGGACGATCTCTACGGCGGGCTGCGGACGGACATCGACCGTCAGGCACTTCACTGCGCGGAGATACGCTTCACCGACCCCACGACCGGAGAGCGGGTGGAGCTGAGGTCAGCGCTGCCGGAGGATATCGGGGGGTTGTTCAGAATAACGGGATCCCAAAGGGT
>JAEELF010000009.1 GCA_016288815.1 Ruminococcus sp. | reverse complement strand
GAACTGAGCGAAAGCCTCAGGGAAGGTCTCAGCCATCTGCTGGATCGGCATAGGTGTACGAACGCCTGCAACAACGTCCTCGCCCTGAGCGTTTGTCAGGAACTCACCCATGAGCTTCTTCTCACCAGTAGCAGGATCACGAGTGAACGCAACGCCTGTACCGCAATCGTCGCCCATGTTACCGAAAGCCATAGACTGAACGTTAACAGCAGTACCCCAGGAGAACGGGATATCGTTATCACGTCTGTAAACGTTAGCACGGGGGTTGTCCCATGAACGGAAAACAGCCTTGATAGCGCCCATGAGCTGCTCCTTAGGATCGTCAGGGAAGTCAACGCCGATCTTGGACTTGTACTCAGCCTTGAACTGACCAGCGAGAGTCTTGAGATCCTCAGCTGTGAGCTCTACGTCCTGAGTAACGCCCTTTTCTTCCTTCATCTTGTCGATGAGCTCTTCAAAGTACTTCTTGCCGACTTCCATAACGACGTCGGAATACATCTGGATGAATCTTCTGTAGCAGTCCCAAGCCCATCTGGGGTTGTTGGACTTCTCAGCGATAGTGTTTACAACAGTCTCATTAAGACCGAGGTTGAGGATAGTATCCATCATACCGGGCATGGAAGCTCTTGCGCCGGAACGAACGGAAACGAGGAGCGGATTCTCCTTATCGCCGAACTTCTTGCCTGTGATGCCTTCCATCTTGGTGATGTACTCGTTGATCTCAGCCTGGATCTCGTCGGAGATACCGCCGTCCTCATAGTACTGAGTACAAGCTTCAGTAGTGATAGTGAAGCCCTGAGGAACGGGGAGGCCGATGTTTGTCATCTCAGCGAGGTTAGCGCCCTTACCGCCGAGAAGCTCTCTCATGTTGGCATTACCTTCAGAGAAAAGGTAACAATATTTGTTTGCCATTGGTTGTATACCTCCAGTTTTAACAATTACCTAACGGCCGCGGACGCACCGCGCCCATTAGACTTATAATAATTATAACACATTTCTGCTGAAATTTCCATATTCAGGAAGATAAAAAATCATGGGTAATTTTACAGCATTTTTCACAAAATACACAACGTCGGAAATGAAAAAGAGCCGGCGCAAGCCGACTTTAATAAACTTATTTTACATAACGCGCAGATATGAGAAAAGCGGACTTCATCGGCACCCTCTCAATAGCCGATCAAGACCGCTTTACTCGCAGGCAAGCACGCACCCTCTATACGGGCTCGCCAATTGGCTGACGCTTTTCCGCTGCGTCGCTCCATTCCATAGCACGGGTGGAGATAATGTGGAAACGTTTTCAGTGACTGATGCTGTCTTTTAGGCGATTAAACATATTATAGGCATTAATGTTTAATAAACAGCGTAATGCAGAGATGTTTGGTGGGACGATTGATACGACCTGAGGTGTCCGGCGGAGTTTGAACCGGACGGCATATGCAAATGCAGCTGCCAATTTCACAGGACACATAACGTATCGTGTTGTAATTATGCATTCGGGACAGTCAACGGTGTTTAGCCGTTTTCCGCCTCCGACAATTGTATTATAGCTGATAGGACACAATATATCAATTGATAATATTGCTCTCTTTTAGCATGAAATTGCTATTTAAAATACAATCATTTAAATTACGCTGATATGAACAAATTAATTATCTACATCTGTACATATCCAGGAAATATTTGTCGCGTATCCGCAAGTGTGTATTGGTAAAATGATTTTGCGCGGCTAAAATCTTGCTATTTTATGTGGTTTGCGATCTCTGATGAAATCCCGGAACATTTTCTGTTCACATTTACAGGCGGGAAACCGGGCGGTGATTCCGAGTTGCATATAGTTTGATTAAAACAGATACAAAATTCGATAACAACATTTTTGCTGAGAAAAATCAATAACTGATATAATGTTAGCACAAAAATACTGTCATGATAGCCTTTTTGTGCTCGCAATTTTGTCCGAAAAGGGGAGAGGTCTCCCTTGCGTGGCGTCCTGTGCAAACAAAAACCGCTGCACGGAGCAGCGGTCTGGAAGTTCATATAATGCTCTCGGCGGCCTCGTCGATGCACTTTTCGTAGTAGTCGTGGCACCACGGGTGCTCGAAGCCGGAGAACAGCTTAACGCAGCTCTGCGCATTGCCGACGGCGCTTGCGAGTCCGTCCGAATCACCGGCACAGGCGAAAATGTACACGCCGGTCGTGAGTATCTCAAGGAGCTTTGTATCGTTCTTGCCCTGCGGCTTATAGCCGAATTTCAGGAGCTTGAAAGCCTCAGTGTAGCGCTTTGCGGCGCAGTCTGTGAGCGCGAGCGCGATATACATATCAGCCTGTTCCTGCGGAGAGCGCTTCTGGGCGAAATTCTGCATGAAGTTGATGTGCTCGGTACGGAAATCCTCGGCATCGCGCCATTTACCGGTCTTGCTGAGGTTTTTCAGCATCTCGATGCAGTACCCGAATTTATCCTCGCCGCTGAGCTTTCTGTCCTCGAGCATCGAAAGATAGAACGACGCGCTGTCCTTGTCGTGGATCTTGTCATAGAGCTTAGCTGTCTGGACGATGTCCTCGACCGCGGGCTTCTTGACGTTGTTGACGAATTCGTCAGCGTACTGGTCGCAGAGGTCCTTGGTATAGCCCTCAGCGCAGAAGAGCTCGTACAGCTCGTCATATTTTTTCAGCTCAGCGCCGTGCGCCGGAAGCAGATACTTGGTGAAATTCTTCTTTTTTCTCTCAGATGTGGATAACATAGCCATACCCCCTCCATTCCCCGGAGCGATACTCCGGCATCTTCCCCATTTTAGCATAATTCTTGAACATAGTCAATATTAGTTCAGTGATTTTCTCCAAAACTGTTGATATGCACAAAAAACAGTCTGCATTTTCTACAGTTTAACAGTGCTTTATTTCCGCGGATATTGCCCCTGATCGAAAAATTATTAAGACTATTTCAATAAAGTGTGGTATAATAGGAGTAAGATAGGACAGGTGTATCTGTCCGGAGGAGGGTCAATATGAGATTACTTGTTGTTGAAGACGAAATGCAGCTTGCTGACGCGCTCACAGAGATATTAAAGCGCAACCGCTACAACGTCGATACTGCCTACGACGGCATCGACGGGCTCGATAACGCCATGACCGGCGTTTATGACTGCATAATCCTCGATATCATGCTCCCGGGCATGAACGGTATCGAGATACTCCGCAATATCCGCAAAGAAAAGATATCCACTCCCGTGCTTCTGCTCACGGCGCGCAGCGAGATCGAGGACAAGATAAACGGGCTCGACTGCGGCGCTGACGACTACCTCACCAAGCCGTTCGTAACGGGCGAGCTGCTCGCGAGAGTGCGTGCGCTGACCCGCCGCAAGGGCGAGATAGTTGACGAGAACAAGCTCGGCTACAATGGTCTCGAGCTCAATAAGAGCACCTGCTCCGTCATCTGGGAGGGCAACGACGTCAAGCTCAGCCTCAAGGAATACCAGATCATGGAGCTGCTCATCTCGAATCCCCACCAGATACTCCCCAAGGAACGCATAATCGAGAAGATATGGGGCTACGAGAGCGACGTAGAGTACAATAATATCGAGGTCTACATATCCTTCCTGCGCAAGAAGCTGAGCGTCATCTCTGCTCCTGTGCAGATCAAGACTGCAAGAGGCATAGGCTATTCCCTTGAATAAGAGGAGGGGCTGATTTATGTTCAAAAAAGCGCAGCTCAGGCTGTTCGCAACTATAACGGCGATACTGCTGGCGATATTCGTTGCGGTGCTCGGCTCGGTCAACCTCATAACAGAGGCTGTCATCGAGAAACAGTCGAACGATATCCTTGCGCAGATCGCTGCTGACGTTGAGTACGACGACTCCACGGGCGAGTTCATGTACTACGGCAAAATGGATAACAGGGATCCGCGTCGCGACGATCATTTCGAGGAGCCGCCGTCGAAGCCCGACGGTCAGCCGGGTACGGACGAGCCCAAGACCACCGAGGAGAGCACTGCCCCCGAGACTACCGTTCCGGAGGAGACGACCGGTCAGCCGCAGACCCAGAACGGCGGACAGGGTACGCCCGATCCTCCTGTGACACAGCCGCAGACGACCTCCCCGGAGAAGCCCACTGACGCTCCGCCCGCTTCCGAGACCCAGCCGCAGGTCACTGAGCCTGCGATAACTGAGCCCTCGGAACAGCCGACTGAGCCGACTCTGCCATGGGGCGGTGAGGAGCCCGGGGGCGGCGAGAGACCTACCCGCCCGAACGGCGGCGAGGACCCGTGGGGCGGTCAGAACCCCTGGGGCGGTGAAGACCCCTGGAAAAACTGGGGCGGCGAGGATCCGTGGAAGAACTGGGGCGGTCAGAACCCCTGGGGCGGCGGCGGACAGTGGCCATACCAGTTCGAGAGCGGCAACAATAAAGATGACGACGATGATGACGCTGACGATTACGGCGACATCATGCAGACCGCATTCTTCTCCGACGAGGAGGGCGGGATAGTTGCTCTCGCGAACACCGAGACCCAGCCCGCGAGCAATTCCTCGAGGAACGGCAGCGACCGCGAGGGATTCCAGCGAAAGAGCGGGAATTCCGTCCCGAAGTCGCTCGGCACGATAGATTTCTTCGTCGTAATGGCGGACGAGGAGGGCAATTACCTTGCGACGCTCAATAACGACGAACTCTCCGCAGAGACCGCGCAGGCGTACATAACCGAGATACTCAAGGTCGGCTCGGATACGGGCAGGATAAACAACTATCAGTACTGCAAGACCGGAAAATCCAACGGAACGCTCTTTGTCTTCACGGACAAGAGCGCGGAAATGGATATGCTCAGCAAGCTCAACCGCACGACCGTCATAATCGGCTCGATCAGCGTGATACTGCTGTCGGCGGCGGCGTTCTTCCTGAGCCGTCAGATAATGAAGCCGCTGAAACTCGCATTCGAGCGTCAGAAGCAGTTCATCTCCGACGCGAGCCACGAGCTGAAGACCCCGCTGACGGTCATCTCTGCGAATGCAGACGTGCTTACGGACGAGATCGGCAGCAACAAGTGGCTGACCTACATCAAGGCACAGACCGACCGCATGAATGTCCTCGTGAACGACCTGCTGAACCTCACGAGGCTCGAGAACAACACGAGCAGCTTCATCAGGACGGACTTCAACCTCAGCCAGGCGATAACGAACACCGCGCTCCCGTTCGAGTGTCAGGCGTTCGAGACCAACAAGAAGTTCATCGTGGACGTCGAGGACGGCATAACCATAAACGGCAGCGAGCAGCACGTCAAGCAGATGGCGGCGATATTCATCGACAACGCGCTGAAATACTCCAACGACGGCGGTATCGTCCGTGTCATGCTGAAAAAGCAGGGCGACAAGGGCGTGCTGACGGTATACAACACCGGTCAGGGCATAAAGGAGTCGGAGCGCGAGAAGATATTCGAGCGCTTCTACCGCAGCGACGAGTCGCGAAACCGCGCGACCGGCGGCTACGGACTCGGGCTTGCTATCGCGAAGTCTATCATCGACAAGCACAAGTTCAAGGTGCAGGTCGAGGGCACGGAGGGCAGGAACGTGTCGTTCATCGTTACGATGTAAAGTGTGGGCAGACCTTCGGGTCTGCCCTTTTTGTGTAATATAGTCCGCGAAAGCTGCCATAGTACATAATTGAACGCTGATATGCACATCGTCCACCTTGCGGCGCTCTTTAACACTTATTTTCAGCTTTGTTCACAAAATGTTATTGATTTCCGGATTATCTTGTGTTACAATCATAATGAAGTAATGTGCAGAAAAATCTTGGACTGTATAATATAGTCCGATAATAACAGGAGGTAATCTTATAATGAAGATCATCAACAAGGCGCTTGCAGGAGTTTTATCCCTCTGCCTGACAGCGGCAGCCCTTCCCTCACCGGTGTATTCGCCGGCAACAGCTGCTGCAACTCAGGACATCAGCTCCGAAATGACGTGGAAGACGCTGCGGATAGGCGGCGGCGGCTTCGTGTCGGGCATAGTTACCGGCAAGGACGTCATGTATGCGCGTACCGACGTAGGCGGCGCGTACCGCTACAACTACGACACCGAGAGCTGGGAGCAGCTCTTCGGCTTCATCAACGACGCAGACAGAGGTCTGCTCAGCGTTGACGCTATGGCGATCGACCCCACTGACGACGACACAGTCTACTTCCTCTGCGGCTGTGCGTACTTCTCGTCTGAGAAGACTGTCATCTTCAAGACCACCGACGGCGGCAAGACCATGAAGGAGATAGACGTCACCCACCTTATAAAGGTAATGGGCAACGGCGACGGCAGACAGTGCGGCGAGTCCATCGCCGTGGATCCTGACAACCCGAACATCATCTACGCCGGCGGCGACGTTACTTCTGACCTGAATTCCAAGTCTGCGCTCATCAAGTCCACTGATGGCGGCGAGACATGGGAGCCCGTTATCGGCTACGACGACCTCGGTCTCTTTGCTGCATCGACAAAATGGCCCACCTGGACGGATAATTTAGCGCGTTCCTGCACCGACGATGCATACAACAACCAGAACGGCGTTGCAAATATCGCTATCACTGGCGGCAAGGTCTACGTCGGCACATCTATCAAGGGCGTTGCCAACGTTCACGTTGCCGACGTCAAGGACGACAAGTTCACCGTGCTCAGCAAGGATCTCCCGACAGACCACTTCCCGTCGCGTATAAACGTTGACGCGAACGGCGACCTTCTTATAACATACATCGCAGGACTTGCTTTCAACGGCGCTTCCGGCGGCGGCTACAGATATTCCCCCAAGACCGGCAAGGTGACGAACATCTTCGATACCGCAATGGGTCTGGGCTCTATCTGGGCTGACCCCGAGAACCCCGATCACCTTATCGCGGGCACTTGCGGCAAGTGGCAGGATCAGCTCTGGCAGCCGTGGGACGACGATCACGGCGCTGTATGGGGCGACCAGTACTTCCGCTCATTCGACGGCGGCGAGACATGGCAGAACTTCACTCCCGGACATTCCGACACATGGCACGGACCGCTCAATGCTGATTATACCAAGGACGGCGGCTATGCGTGGATACGCGACAAGGCTATCCACTGGTCGGGTACTGTAGTCACCGACCCGCGCGACAGCAGCAGGATGTGGATAACCTCCGGCAACGGCGTGTTTGTCTGCACGAATCTCTGGAGCACTGATAAATCTGATATGGAGAACGCTAAGCTCCCGACATATACCTTCCATCCGGACGGCATCGAGGAGGTCGTTTCGCTTGACTTCACCAGCACCAGCGACGGTCTTGACCTCTCCGCTATCGGCGACTACGACGGCTTCGTTCACACTTCCGTAGACGAGATCGGTCTCCAGTATAAGCCGAATATGGGCAGCACCTCCGCTATCGCAGTATGTCCGCAGAATACAGACGTCTGGGCGCGTGTAGCCGAGGGCGACACCAACAACTCAGGCAGCGCTTATTACACCACTGACCGCGGCGCCACATGGACTGCGTTCACACCTGCGACCAAGGGCGGAAAGCTCGCTATCGCTGAGATAAGCTCGGGCAAGTACCGCGTATTCAATACCGCAAAGGACAGCGGCACGGTCTCCTACTCCGACGACTGGGGCGGGACATGGACTGCCTGTGAGGGTATCCCGTCGCAATACGGCTCCAAGTCCACCATGCTCCTCATCGAGCCCGACGACCCGAACACAGTTTACGCCTATGCGACATATTTCAACTCCTCATGGCACTACTCAAAGACAGAGCCCGACGCGACTGACGCACAGTACAAGTTCTGCGTCAGCACGGACGGCGGAAAGACCTTCACCTCGACCGATATCTGTATGTACGACCAGTGCGACAGCGCAGGACGTATCGCATACCTCGGAAAGGGACACCTTATCCTCGGCGGCGGCTGGTACGGTATGTACGACGTCGTAGTCAAGGACGGCAAGCCCACAGTGACCAAGCTCGACAACGTAAGCTATTGCAAGACAGTCGGCTACGGCGCCCCTGAGAAGACGGGCGGCGTGAATACGCTCTACTTCTACGGAAAATGCGAAGATACCGACCCCGAGGGTATCTACCGCTCCACAGACGGCGGAAAGACATGGGTGTGCATAAACACTGACTACCTCTACGGCGGCACCGGCAACGGCAACTACATCGTCGGCGACATGGACGAGTTCGGCAAGATGTATATGTCCACAGTCGGCTGCGGAATAGTTGTGGGATACATCAACGACGGCAGCGAGCCTCAGCCCGTGACGACCACAAAGACTACGACTACCACTACTAAGGCGACTACTACCGGCACAGGCAAGTACCTCGCCGGCGACGCTAACGAGGACGGCGAGGTCAATATGGCTGACGCTGTTGCGATCATGCGCTCCCAGGCAGACCCCGACGAGTTCGCGCTGACCGCTCAGGGCAAAAAGAATGCTGATGTTTACGGAGATGGTGACGGCGTTTCAAACAACGACGCCCTCGCTATCCAGAAGTACGAAGCCGGTATCTATACAGAGCTCCCGGTAGAATAAAACAGGATTCGACACAAAAATAAGACCCCCGGAATCTTCCGGGGGTCTTGCTGTTATTATTTATCAGTGTCGATGAGATGCCAGTAGCCTTTGAGGTATATCGCGCCGGATATCACAGTCAGCAGCGTGGATATCCAGATGAGCACAGGTACTATGATACTGTCCACGACGTCGTGTGCCGCCTGCGGGACATTGAACCCGAAGTCGTTGCAGAAGCTCAGCCACGCGAGCACACCGATGATAGTCACCATAGTGAATGCGGTCTTCAGCTTGCCCCAGATACCTGCGGCTACGACCACTCCGCTGTCCGCTGCAAGAAGTCTCAGACCCGACACCATGAACTCCCTTGCGGTGATGATGATGAGCGGTATCGCGCTCATTCTGACGTCGTTCATCTCGACGAAGACCGTCAGGGCTGCGAGCACGAGCACCTTGTCTGCGAGCGGATCAAGGAATTTTCCGAAGTTGGTAACGAGGTTCCTGCTGCGCGCGATCTTTCCGTCGAGGGCGTCGGTTATGGATGCCGCCGCGAACACCGCGAGTGCAATGAAGAAGTGGAAGGGTATCTTCCAGTACATGAACAGCAGGAAGAACGGTATGAGGAACACACGCGCGAGCGTGAGCTTGTTTGGCAGATTCATTCGATCACCTCTCCGATAAGGTCATAATCAAGGGTGTCCGTTATCCGTATGCGGACGTATTTGCCGATCTCGAGCGGCTCTACGGAGGTAAAGAACACCTTTCCGTCGATGTCGGGAGCGTCGAGGGGAGTGCGTCCGAACCAGCATTCGCCGAACTTGTCGAAGCCCTCGACAACAGCCTCGAGCTCGCGCCCGAGGAGCTTTTCGTTGTTTTCCGCGCTTATGAGCATCTGCTGCTCCATGATGATATCAGCGCGGTGCATAGCGGTCTCCTCGTCTATCTGGTCGGGGAAATCATATGCGGGAGTGCCCTCCTCGCGGGAGTACGCGAAGCAGCCGAGCCTGTCGAAGCGCACCTTCTGCACGAATTCAGCAAGGCTGTTGAACTGCTCCTCGGTCTCGCCGGGGAAGCCGGTTATCAGCGTAGTGCGGAGGATAACTCCCGGGATCTTCTCACGGATATGCGTGAACAGCGCTTCGAGCTCCTCTGCACTTCCCCAGCGGTTCATGCGTTTGAGGATATCCGCGTCGCAGTGCTGTATCGGTATCTCGAGGTACTTCACGAGCTTTTCCTCGGAAGCTATCGTGTCGAGCAGCTCGTCGGTAATGCGCTCGGGGTAGCAGTAGAGCGTGCGTATCCACTTCAGACCGTCAATGCGGCAGAGCCTTCTGAGCAGCTCGGGGAGCTTCGACTCACCGTAAAGATCCTCGCCGTAGCGGGAGGTATCCTGCGCGATGACAACGAGCTCCGTCACGCCGTTCTCAGCGAGGAACTCAGCCTCCTTCACAGCTGCCTCGATGTCCACGCTGCGGAATTTTCCGCGTATCAGCGGTATCGCACAGTATGTGCAGCAGTTGGAGCAGCCCTCCGCGACCTTCAGGTAAGTGAAGAACGGCAGGGTGGAGATTATCCTTCCGCCGGTCAGCTCAGCGCTGAGCTTGGGCGCGAAGCTGACGTATCTCTCGCCGGCGAGCACGCGGTCGAGGACGTCCACGATGTCCTTGTTGTTGCCGAGACCGATGACTGCGTCAGCCTCGGGGAAGAGCTCGGCAGCCTCCTCCTTGTATCGCTCGGTGAGACAGCCCGTAACGACTATCTTCTTGAGCGTGCCCTCCTCCTTGAGCTTTCCCAGCTCGAGGATAGTCTCTATCGCTTCCTCCTTTGCGGACTTTATGAACCCGCAGGTATTGACCACAGCGATGTCCGCGAGCCCCGGCTCAGTCACGAGCTTGTAGCCGTGCGAACGGAGCTTGTAAAGCATACGCTCGGAATCTATGAGGTTCTTTGAGCAGCCGAGCGAAACCATTCCTACCTTGATTGGCATTATCCTTCCTCCTGTTGCTGGTCGAAGTACTCCCGCACAGCGCGGTTTATCTCGTCGAACGAGTATCCGCTGCGCACGAGGGAGCTCTTGACCCTTTCTATCTGCTTCCTGTCGGAGCTGTCCGTCAGGAAGCGCGCGTACTTGCCGCGCAGGAGCTCCGCGAGGTTCTCCGCGAAGGTCTCCGTGTACTGCCCGAGGGCGTCCTCGGCAAGGAACTGTCCTATGCCCCTGAGCATCATCTCGCGCTTTGCGCGTCTGTAGCCGAACCGCTTCACCTCGACGTACTTGCGGGCGAGCTTTTCGGCGTAGCGTTCATCATTGAGAGCGCCTATACTTTTCAGCTTTTCTATTACTGCGGCGCACAGCCGCTCGTTTTTGTAGGTACCTATGAGCTTGTCGGACATCTCTTTGCACGAGTAGTCCCTGACGTCGAGCAGGTACAGCGCCCGCTGGTATGCCCTCCTGAAATTCGATGCGTAGATCACCCTGCGCAGTTCAGTCTGGTCGAGTTCCATGTCCGTGCGGACGCCGAAGTCCGCGATTATCTCCGCGTGGAGGTAAATCTTCCGCTCATAGTCGAGCTCCACCTCGTAGGTCGAGCCCTTGTACTTGCTGACCGAGGTGACCTTCATCACTCGTCAGCGGGAGTGAACTCCTCGAAGTCCTCGTCAATGTTCGCGAGGATATCCTCATTCTCGTCAGCGCCTGACGCAGAGGCAGCGGGTGCAGCCTCGGGCTTGACCTTGCTGCCGGGCTTTGCGGGAGCGGACGTGAGCTCGTCCCTGCGGGCGAGTATCTGCTCCTCTATCTCCTTCATGAGAGCCTCGTCGTTCTTGAGGAGCTCCTTGACGTTATCGCGTCCCTGTCCGAGCTTCTGGTCCTTATAGCTGAACCACGAGCCGCCCTTCTTGATGATATCGAGTTCCACGGCAAGGTCGAGCACTTCGCCCGTGCGGGAGATACCCGTGCCGTACATCATATCAAAATGGCACTCCTTGAACGGGGGAGCCACCTTGTTCTTCACTACCTTGCACTTCGTGTCCGCGCCGATGATGTCGCTGCCGTTCTTGATGACCTCGCCCTTGCGCACCTCGATACGCACGGACGCATAGAACTTCAGTGCGCGTCCTCCGGGAGTGGTCTCGGGGTTGCCGTACATAACGCCTATCTTCTCGCGTATCTGGTTGATGAAGATAGCCACGCAGTTGGACTTGGATATCGCCGATGTGAGCTTTCTCATCGCCTGCGACATAAGTCTCGCGAGCTGACCGACGTGGAGGTCGCCCATCTCGCCGTCTATCTCAGCGCGCGTGGTCATAGCCGCGATGGAGTCGAGAACGATGACGTCGATAGCGCCGGAGCGGATAAGTGCCTCAGCTATCTCGAGCGCCTGTTCGCCGCTGTCGGGCTGTGAAACGAGGAGGTTCTCGATGTTAACGCCGAGCGCCTGAGCGTACACGGGGTCGAGGGCGTGCTCGACGTCGATGAAGGCAGCCTCGCCGCCCATTTTCTGAGCTTGAGCGATAACGGACAGCGCAACAGTGGTCTTACCGGAGCTCTCGGGTCCGTATATCTCGACGATCCTTCCGCGCGGAACACCGCCGATACCGAGCGCCATATCGAGCGTCATGGAGCCGGTCGGGATAGCGTCAACGTTGAGCGCCTTGGTCTGACCGAGACGCATTACAGCGCCCGCGCCGTACTTTTTCTCTATCTGCTTGAGCGCGCCGTCGAGGGCGGTCTTCTTGTCCTCCTGTGTCGTGACCTTCACGACGGGAGCCTTCTTAGCGAGTTCCTTCTTTGCCATTTACATTTCCTCCTGTTTTTCGGCAGTCACCACGCGGGCGATACCCGCAGCGTCGTGCCTGAATGATATATTTCCGAAACCGCACTCCGAGAGTATCCCCGCGACGTCCTCATGCTGTCTGTCGCCGACCTCGAATGCGATGATACCGCCTGGTTTAAGGCTTTCCCGCCATATCGCGGGTATAGCACGGTAGAAGCTGAGACCGTCCCCGCCTGCCGCAAGGGCGCTCTCCGGCTCGAATCTTACCTCCTGCTGGAGCTCAGCCATTTCCTGCGCCGTGAGGTATGGGGGATTAGAGACTATCATGTCGAGCTCAGTAAAGCTGCGTGCTGTGTTCCCGTCGAGGACATCAGCCTGCACGGCCTTCACCGCCGAGCGGTTGAGCTTGATATTCTGCGTAAGGTAGCCGAATGCAGCCTCCGAAAGCTCTATCGCAGTGACCTCGCTCCCCGGTATCTCCTTACCGAGTGCGACCGCGATACATCCGCTTCCGCTGCAAAGGTCAGCGATACGCGGGGAAGTCAGCCTGCGCTCCCTGCACAGCTCTATCGCCGCGTCAACGAGGGTTTCGGTGTCGGGTCGCGGAATGAGCACTCCCTCCCCGACCTTCATCGGGCAGCCGTAGAACTCCCATTCGCCGAGCAGATATTGCAGGGGATAGCCCTCTGCACGCCGGGCTGCGAGCTCCCGGACAGTTTTCTCATGCTCCGGCGATACCGCCTCGAGCGGCTTGAACAGGGGATTCCTGTCGCCGAGCGTGTCCTGCATTATGCAGAGCGTATCGAAGCGTGCGTCGCCGTTTCCTGCGGCGGAGAGCAGCTCCTCACACTGTGCGAAAAGCTCCGCGCGGCTTACCATTTGTCCTCCGACTTATCCTGCGGTATGCAGGGCGTGAGGGCGGCAATAGCAATCTCTATCATGTTGTCGTCGGGCTCACGGGTGGTAATGCGCTGCATTGCGAGACCCGGCGCGGAGAGTATCCGCGTGAAGGTGTTGTCCTTGTTTCCCGCGAGGCGAATGCACTCGAAGGATATCCCCACAACGAGCGGGAGCAGCACAAGGCTCGCGATTATGCGCTGCCACGTCACCGTGAACGGCACGAAGCACATCACGAATATGCTGATGATGAGCACTATGAATATGAAGCTCGTACCGCAGCGCTTGTGGAAGCGGCTCTGCTTCCGGACGTTCTCCACGGTCAGCGGGAGCTCTGCTTCGTGGCAGGCAATGGTCTTGTGCTCTGCACCGTGGTACATATACTGCCGCTTGATGTCCTTCATGAGGCTCACGAGGTACATATACAGCACGAAAATGGCTATCTTCACCACGCCCTCAAGTATGGAGCGTGCTATGCGGTGGCTCTTTACTGCGGGGAACAGCCCGATGATGTATTTGGGCAGCATTACGAACAGCCCTATCGCGAGGACTATGCCGAGCACCACGCCGACGTACATCGCGCCGGTCATGACAGCGTCTCCGCCCTTCTTTTCCGAGTGGCTCGTGTTGATGACCTTTGAGCCGAGCTCACCAGTGGGAGCAGCGAGGTCGCCGTCTGTGGAGAGCGTTGCGGACAGCTCCGGAGCTGCCTCTTCGGCAGCTTCAGCGGGGAGGTCCAAGTGCTTTTTCTTGGCTTCCTCAGCCTTTTCCTCTTCGGTCATCTGCTTTTCCGCGGACTTCATCATGTACTTATAGCCCTTAACGAGCGAATTCACGAAGCTCACGCATCCGCGCACGAGAGGAGTTTTCTTGTACCACGGGGCGTTCTTTCCGTTGTTTTCGACCCACGTCTCAAGGTCGATAGTGCCGTCTGGGAGCCTGCACGCCATAGCGCCGGTGTTCGGACCGAGCATCATTATGCCTTCGATGAGCGCCTGACCGCCTATCTTGGATTTGAATTTTTCACAGCAGCCTGTATCTGCCTTCTGTTTACTCATTTGGATTCTCCTGGATTTTTTTTCTTGGGCTCAGCGGTGACGGCGGGCAGCGTTATCGTTACCGTCGTACCCTTGCCCTCGCCGGGACTTGTTATGTCCATAGTGCCGCCGTGCATGGCGATTATCTCGTCCGCAACGGCGAGACCTATCCCCGAGCCGCGGCGGGTGTGGTTTGCCTTGTAGAACTTGGTCTTTACCTTTGCGAGGTCTGACTCCTTGATACCGCAGCCGGTGTCCGCGACGGATACGATTATCTTCCCGTCGGACTCCGAGGCGTCGATAGTGACAGTGCCGCCCGCGGAGGAGTACTTTATAGCGTTGTCGATTATATTTATGAACACCTGACGTATACGGTTCTTATCGCCGTAAACGAATGGCAGCATCTCGGGCTCGTTGTAGATTATCTCCATGCCCTCACGGCGAGCTTTGTCGCTGTATATCAGCACGGCGTCCCCGAGCTCTGCGAGGATATCCATATTCGCGTTCTGGAGCGTGAAATGACCGCTCTGCATACGCGAGAAATCGAGCAGCTCCTCGACCATCTGCGAGAGACGCTCGGTCTCGTTGACGATAACTCCGACGCCCTTCTTCATCGTGTCGGGACTTCCTCCCTCGTCGAGCATGAGCGTTTCCGCCCAGCCCTTTATCGCGGTGAGCGGCGTTCGCAGCTCGTGCGAGACGGACGAGATGAACTCGTTCTTCATCGCCTCCGTGTTGGAGAGCTCGTCAGCCATGTGGTTTATCGCGGTACACAGCTCACCGATCTCGTCGTTGCTGCTGTTGTCGATACGCACGGAGAAATCGCCCATCGCGAACTTCCTTGCGATACCGCTTATCTGCCTTATCGGCTTAACGATAGAGCCCGCGAAGAACAGTCCCGTCGTTACGATTATGAGTATAACGACGAGCGTTATCACAGTGACCATTACGATATAAGCCATAATGGTGCTGTCGATCTCAGTCAGCGAGGTGACCATTCTGACGGCGCTGAATTCGCCGTTCATGGAGGATATCGGCACAGACACGGCGAGTATCTTCTCGCCGCTCGGCAGCTTGTAGATATCGCTGCCCTGCGCACCGGACATAGCCTTGGTGTAGTCCGGCATCTCCGCGTCGGCGTCAGGCGTGAAGCCCGAGGACGTGAGCACGACCCTGCCCTTGGAGTTTATCGCCATGAGCTCGATCTTGTCCTTCTCGTTGAAGGTCTCGAGCACGTTCCGTACCTCGGAGGAGAAATTGGAGGCGCTGTCCTGCGAGTGAACGCTCAGCACGCTCGTCACGGCGTTGAGCTTCGAGGACAGGTACTGCCTCGCGGAGCTGTAGAAGTAGCTCTGTATCGCGTAGACAATGACCATTTCGATGACGAGCAGCGCCAGCACGACTACGCCGAGGTTATTGAATATCCAGCGCCGGGTGATACTTTTTTTAGCCATTACTGAACGTCATTCCATTTATAGCCGTAGCCCCAGATCGTAATGATGTACTTCGGGCTGGAGGGCTCTTCCTCTATCTTCATGCGTATGCGTCTGATATTGACGTCAACTATCTTATCGTCGCCGTAATAGCTCTCTCCCCAGATGTGGTTGAGTATGCTCGCACGGTCGAGTGCGGTGTTCTTGTTGTTCATGAAGTACTCGAGTATCTGGTACTCCACCTGCGTGAGCTCTATCGTGGCGCCGTCCTTGGTGACGGTGCGGCTCTTGAGGTTGAGCACGAACGGACCCGACTCGATCACGGACTGCTTCTCGTTCTTGATGAAGCTCATGCATACGCGGCGGTAGATCGCGTCCACGCGGGCTGTGAGCTCGGAAGGGGAGAAGGGCTTGGTGATGTAGTCGTCGGCGCCTATCATCAGACCGCTGACCTTGTCCATTTCCTGCGTGCGCGCGGTGAGCATGATAATGCCGATAGTCGAGCTCTTCTCGCGTATCTTCTTGCAGACCGTGAAGCCGTCTATGCCGGGCATCATGATGTCGAGCAGCACTATGTCGAAGTTCCCGTGCTCCTCGTCGAATTTCTGAAGTGCAGCCTCGCCGCAGTCAACGTCAACGACGTCGTAGCCTGCACGCTGGAGGTTTATCACCACGAACTCGCGTATCGTAGCCTCGTCCTCGCAAATAAGGATACGTTTCATGTCATATCACTCCTTTATCAGGTGAGTTTATTCTGTAAGTCTGAAACCAGCCGCAGCGTCTGCCGCCGTGAGCGAGAGACCGTCATCGGCTGTGGACTGCGGGATATACGCTAAATATGCGGAATCGCCCTTGGTGTGGAGCAGCATATACCCGCCGGAGAGCCTGTCCTCGCGGGACGGCGAATCCTCCGCGCAGTATATCCGCAGGAGCTCCCTGCCGAATTCCCCGTTGGAATACGCGCAGAACACGAGCTCATCGTTGACGGCGTCGCGGCGCACTGTGACCTTTCCGCGCCATGCGTCCGGGAAGAGGAACACGAAGCCGTCGTTTATGCTGTAGTATGAGGTGTATTTGCGTTCAAGGCGGTCGCCGACCGTGACGAACATCCAGCTGGTGAGCTTCATCTGCTCGCCCTCGGAGGCGTCCTCGTAGCCTGCCGCGATAGTCTGAACGGGTATCTCGGTGATGCCGTCACCGTCGATGTCAGCCGACTGGCAGCCTGAAGCGCGCAGCGTCGCGAGGGAATCCTCCGGCGTCGCGAAGACCTTCTGCAAACCGCTGTCGTCCATGTAGATGACGTCGGTCTGTATCATTCCCGTGCCGGACACGGCGTCGATGAAGAGCCCCGTCCTGCCGCCCTCGAGCGATCCGTAGCTTATTTTGTCGAACTCGACGAAGTTGGCGCTGAGGTCACGGCTGTACTTATGGTACTTGCCGGCGGGATCGAGCTTATACGCCGCTGCGGACGAAGCCGAAGCCGAACCGGAGGCAGACAGCAGCAGGAACTCATTCTCGCTGTCGCCGTCGAGGTCTGTGACGTCGAAGAAGTAGTAGGAGTCGGAGAAGGTCTTCTCCACCGAGCCTTCGTTGTAGTTGTACACAGAGACGTTCTTCTCGGAGCGGTTGATAAGGCTGCTTCCGATGATGAGGTTGACGCGCTCGTTCGAGCCGAGCTTCGATATCATCACGCGTTCTATCTCCGAGCCGTCCGCGGGAGTATCACACACCGAGCGCCAGCTGCCGTCCTCCTTGTCGAGGATATTCATGCGCAGGGTGTTCTCCTCGACGGTAAGGCTGTTCTTCTCGTAGAACACGACAGCCTCATTGCCGCCGTCGCCGTCGATATCGGCAACGATGAACGCCGAGAGATACTTTCCGGACTTGGGGTATTTCAGGCTTATGGAGGAGCCTGCCGCGTCAGTGAGGGCATTGTAGATCTGCTCCTGCTCGACGCTGAGCTTTGGCGGAGCCATGAGCGTATCTATGCCGGCTCCGAACGTGCAGCCGGTCAGCGTCATAGCCGCCGCAGCCGCCGCGAAAATGCGAAATCTCTTCATTATATGAGCTTATTCTCTCTCGGAGAGCTTTATGTATGTCTTCTCCTTGGCGATAGCCTTGTAAGCGGGACGGATTATCCTGCTGCTCGTGAGGACCTCCTCCATGCGGTGTGCGGACCAGCCCGCCATTCTCGCGATAGCGAAGAGCGGCGTGAAGAGGTCGCTCGGGATACCGAGCATACGGTAAACGAGACCCGAGTACATATCCACGTTCGCGCACATGGTCTTGGCGCTGCCCTTTTCCTCGAGGAATATCTCAGGGGTGAGGCGCTCGATGGTCTCAAGGAGGCGGAACTCAGCCTCTATCTCCTTGCCCTTTGCGAGCTCGAATGCCTTTTTCTTGAGGATAACGGCGCGCGGGTCGGATATAGTGTATACCGCGTGACCCATGCCGTAGATGAGACCGGAGCCGTCGTTGGCTTCCTTGCGGATGACCTTGCGCATATAGTCCGCGACCTCGCCCTCGTCCTCCCAGTTCTTGATGTTAGCCTTGAAGTTGTCGAGCATATTGATGACCTGGAGGTTAGCGCCGCCGTGACGCGGCCCCTTGAGGGAGCAGATAGCGGAGGAATAGGTCGAATAGGGGTCTGTGCCGGAGGAGGTGAGTACGCGCGTCGTGAATGTGGAGTTGTTTCCGCCGCCGTGCTCAGCCTGTAACATGAGGAGACGGTCGAGCATCTGAGCCTCGTCCTTGGTGTACTGTCTGTCGTTGCGCAGGAGCGAGAGAATGCACTGCGCGGTGTTTTCCTCGGGGCGAATGGGGTGCATGATAAGGCTCTCGTTGTCGAAAACGCGCTTCTTCACCTGATAAGCCGCCGCCATTACTACGGGGAGCTTCGCGATGAGGCTGACAGCAGTGCGCATCTCAGTCTCGATGCCCTTGGTCTCGCAGTCGTCGTCGTAGGAGTAGAGCGCGAGCACGGAACGCGCGAGCTTGTTCATGATATTCTTGGACGGTGCCTTGAGGATCATATCCTCGATGAAGCCGTTGGGGAGCTCTCTGTGGGTGGAGATATATGTGGTGAACTCCTCGAGCTCAGTTTTGTTCGGGAGATGACCGAAGAGCAGCAGGAATGCAGTTTCCTCATAGCCGAAGCGGTCCTCAGCCTCAACGTTTGCAACGAGGTCGCTGACGTCGTAGCCGCGGTAGATGAGCTGACCCGGTATCGGTTCGACCTCGCCCTCATTGAGAATATAGCCGTGAACGTTGCATATATTTGTAATACCGGCAACTACACCGGTGCCATCGCTGTTGCGCAGACCGCGCTTGACGTGGTACTTCTCGTAGAGCTTGGGGTCTATCGCAGAATGCTCCGCGAGCTTGCTGCAAAGGTCTTTGATGTTGGGGTCTGTCTTAATAGCTGACATCAGGCTTCCTCCTTGGGGATTCCGCAGTGACGGCTGAACCGCCATGCTGTATATAAATAAAAATGTTAATCAATCGTGCAGGCATAACACTGCGATATTAATTATACACTATTTTTTAAGATATGTCAAACATTATTTGTGGAACGAACGGTGCCCTGCGGGGCTCGTGTTCCAGAGAGAAAGGACCGCCTATGAAGACCTACATAATAGCTATAGCACTGTTCATCGCAGCCGTCGTGGCCGTTCCCGCGATACCGGCAGCGCTCTCCGCTGCCAAGAACTCCCCGGAAGCTCCCGCGGCCTCCTCCCCGGACGAGTCCCCGTCAGAGCCCGCGACAGTCTCCGAAGCGCCCGCCTACACCGGCACCCCCTACAAGGTGCTCGACGTCTCCACCGGCGAGGTCATCGAGGTCAGCGAGCGGGACTACGTCATCGGGGCGGTATGCGCGGAAATGCCTGCGACCTTCTCCGAGGAGGCACTGAAGGCACAGGCAGTCGCGGCACACACCTACGCCGAGCGTCAGCGTATGCGCGAGCGCGGCAGACAGACCCCTGAGCTCTGCGGGTCTGATTTCTCAAACGACACCTCGAAGTATCAGGGATATTTCACCGAAAATCAGGCGAAGCAGTACTACGGCGAAAACTACTCCATGTACCACGCCAAGGTCAGCGCGGCGGTGGACGAGGTGCTGCCGTACATAATGACCTACGAGGACGAGCCGATAATCTCGGCGTTCCATTCGATGTCGTCCGGCAGGACGGAGAGCGCGGAGAACGTCTGGGGAGCAGCAGTTGATTACCTCGTCCCCGTGGACAGCGAGTACGATCTCTCCGCGCCGAAATACCTCGACGAGACCCGCTTTACGGAGGACGTCCTCCGCTACGATCTCGAGACCGCATTCCCCGGTATCACGCTGAGTGGCGACATTTCTGAGTGGCTGAGCATCGAGAGCGTCTCCGATTCTGGGACAGTACTGACAGTGCGGTGCGGCGACCGCGCAGTGACCGGAACTGAGCTCCGTGAAGCGCTGGCACTGAGGTCTGCGTGCTTTGAGGTGAGGTACGAGGGCAAGGAGGCGATCGTGACCACGCGCGGCTACGGGCACGGCGTCGGGATGAGCCAGTACGGCGCGAACGCAATGGCAGCGGAGGGCGCGGAGTGGCGGGAGATACTTGAGCATTACTACCCCAGCTGCACACTTACAGAATTGATGTAGGGGCGCCATTTGGGCGCCCGCGGATCACGGGAAATGCTGCGGGTCGATGTAGGCATCGCCCCATACACCACAGCAAAGAAAAGGCTGACGTTTCCGTCAGCCTTTGGTGTTTGTGTTATCAGCAGGGAAGTGAAGTGTAGATACCTGCCTCGAATTTCTGTATTGCGAGCGCGTCGTTGTTGGTAACGCCGTCGCCGTTGCCGTAAACGTCAGCAACAGCCCTGCCCTCGGGAGTGAGCGAGAAGTTGTCGGGGTCAGCCTGCGAGCGCATGATAGCAACAACGTCGCCCATGTTTACGGAACCGTCGCAGTTAGCGTCGCCGTAAGCGTATCCGCCGACACCTGTAGCGGACTCAGAGGGAGCGGTCTCAGTCTCTGTCGAGGTCTGAGCGGGCTCTGTAGTCGTAGTAGTTGAAGTTTCCTCAACTGTAGTAGTTGTGGTAGTTGTAGTAGTTGTGACAGTTGTGGTAGTAGTCTCGTCCACATTTACAAGTCCGGGCACCTGAGCCTTTACCATTACGGGGTAGTCAGCGGAATCGAGAGTATGCCAGGCACCGTTATCATCAGCGTAGCCGGAGTAGTAGATCTGAGCCTGAACGGACTCAGCTGTTGCACCGTCGGGGAGAACGATGTAGCCGGAGTTGACTACGACAGTCTTTGTGGAATCCTCGGGATCAGCCTCAGTCTGAGAGATAGAGCAGTTGCCGTCCTTGTCGATCTCGAACTGGAATGTGCAGCCGTTGTTCACCCAAGCGTTCTCCACTGTATCCCAGTAGCTGATACCGCCGGTACCGCTGCATCTTGTGTAGCTGCCCTCATAGTAGAATCTGAACTTCTTTGCGGAGCCTGTAGAGATGTTGTAGTTGCCGGGAACGAGCTCACCGGACGAATCCTTGACCTGCTCGAAGCCTGTGTCTACCCAGTCAGTCGTGTAGACCTCAGTGCTGTTGGAGAGAGTCCTGTAGAGGTTCTCAACGTCGGAATCGAACCAGCTGCCGCTCTTTCTGCTGTAGAACTGCATATCACCGGCATCGCCTGCGTCCCAGAGGAATGTGGAGATACCGTCGGTGCTGAGACCTGTCTTAGCGACTGTCTCGAGGAAGCTGACGATAGAAGCCTTGTCCTTGCCGTCGTTGGTGAGGACGCCGTACTCGCCGATGATGACCGGCACGCCCTTGTCAACGAAGTAGGACTTCATGTTTGCGAAGTCGTTGTAGACTGCGTTCTTGTCGCTGTCGGAGCCCCATGTGGATCTGTAGACAGCGCCGCCCCAGTTGTCGGAGCTCTTCATAACGCAGAATGTCGGAGGACTGTAGTAGTGGATAGAAACGGCGACCATATCGTCGTTCGGAACGACGAAGCTGCTGTTCATGGTCTTGGTCATGTCGGTGTTCGAGCCGGCGAGGAGCAGGAGTCTGCTGCTGTTGTTGCCGCCTGTTGCACGGACGAGGTCGACGAAGCTCTGGTTGAAGTTGTTGAGAACGCTGTAATCGAAGGTAACTTCGTTCATGCTCTCGAAAACGAGGTGCTCGTCGTAGTCCTTGAAGTAGTTCGCGATCTCGGTCCACATGGCCTTGTACTGCGGGAGAGCAGCCTCGCCCTTATTGAGCCAGAGCGAGCCGTCGGACACCCAGTCCCAGTGCATATTGATGATCGCGTACATATCGTTGTCGATACAGTAATCAACAGTCTTCTTGACTCTTGCGAGGTAAGCGTCGTCGATGTCGAATGTGGAGCTGTTGGTATTTTCGTACCACGTTACAGGGATACGCACGGAGCTGAATCCGGTAGCCTTGATGGCTTTGAAGGTCTCTTCAGCGGGTGCCTGATTTCCCCAGCCGGTCTCGGTCTGCGAAGCTGCCCAGCCGGAAACGCCCCAGCAGTCGAAGGTATTGCCGAGGTTCCAGCCAAGACCCATGTCATTGACGAGGTCGATAGCTGACTGACTTCCGGCAGCATCAGCGGTGCCTATAGCGCCGACGCCCGAAATAGTCACGGACATGAGAAGTGCAGACGCTGTGAGGGTGGATAGCGCCTTCTTGAAAATGTTCATAGGTTATCAAACTCCTTAAAATATTATGGTAACTTTAATTTATCACAAAATCCCCTGAATGTCAATATCAAACATTAAATTTATACTTTATCCCAAATGATTTGGCGATTTGGCACAGTGAGTGGATAATTTTTTAGTACAATTTTGCACAACAATTATCGTGATTATAACGATATTGCACCAAGAGTGCAGAAAACGGCCGTACCATGGACGGCGCCACTGCGCAACGCCGGACACAAAAAAACCGCCCATAGGGCGGTTTTTTATTCCTTGATAACGTGCTGCTTTATCATCATGCGGATAGTGTCGTAGAGATAGGGCTTGAGCTCGCTGAGTGAGCACGGCTCGCTGTATAGTATCGCCGAATAGCAGGTCGAGGACACGAGCTCGATTATCATGAACATCATTATCTCGGGGTCGCGGAAGCTGCACGGCGCCTCTGCGAGCATAGAATCGTAAACATCGGAGAAGTTGATGTCGTCAGCGTTGACGGGTGAGGTTATCGCTGACTTGAACACGCCCCAGCTGAGGTTCTTGGAGATGAACGTGAGGAGGGACTTGTCCTCGTCGAGCTGGTCAACGATATTGTCGATGAGCCTGATGAACTTATCCTCGAAGGAAAGCTCCGATGACTGCGCGCCGAGACTGTTGAGTGCGCTGCGGAAGAGCTGGCTGGACTTATGCGCGACGAGCCTGTTGCGGATATCGTATTTATCCTTGAAGTAGAGGTAGAACGTACCTTTGGCGACTCCTGCCCTGCCGACGATGTCAGCGATAGATGTCTTGCTGAAGCCCTTGGTGGTGAAGAACTCAAAGGCAGTGCGCAGGAGGGAGGATTCCTTCTGCTGCTTGTTGGCGTCGACTTTGCCCATTGTATCATACTCCTTTTTGCGAGAGATGTTCTGTCATAAACCATTATATATGATAAAACGGTGACTGTCAAGAAGGTATAAATGACCAATGGTCACAGATGATCGCGGGCGAATTTGTGCAGCTATACAAAATTGTGACCATAAGTCATTTTTCTTCGTGAAAGATATTGACTATCGGTCATTTTTGGAATATACTATATAAAAAACACAGAAAGGAATGATCCTATGACAAGGTTCGGTGAATGGATAGTCAGGCACAGAGCGCTAATACTTATCCTCGGTGTTCTGCTGATGATACCCGCAGGTATCGGCTACCTAAACACGAGAGTCAACTACGATATCCTCTCGTATCTGCCCAAGGACATAAACACGATGGTCGGGCAGGATATCCTAAAGGACGACTTCGGGAAGGGCGGATTCTCGTTTGTAATGGTCGATGGCATGAGCGACAAGGAGGTCGCCGCCACCGCAGACAAGTTATCGGAGGTAGACGGCGTGGCAGATGTGGTCTGCTACCAGTCGATGACAGACCTCACCATACCCAAGGAGATACTTCCCGATAACATATACGATTTCTTCAATAAGGGCGACACCACCCTCATGGCAGTGTTCTTCGAGGACACCACCTCCGCTGATTCCACCCTCGCCGCGATAGACGAGATGAGGAGCATTACCTCGAAGCAATGCTTCATCAGCGGAATGTCCGCGATAACCGCCGACATGAAGCACCTCGCCGACAGCGAGACTATAATGTACGCGATAATCGCCGTGATACTCACCTGCATAGTGCTCGTGATAGCAGTTGATTCATTCCTTGTACCGCTGTTCTTCATGCTGAGCATAGGCTTTGCAGTGGTATGGAACCTCGGCACGAACTTCTTCTTCGGCGAGATATCCTTCATAACACAGGCGCTCGCGCTGGTGCTCCAGCTCGGCGTGACTATGGACTACTCCATATTCCTATGGCACAGCTACAAGGAACAGCTCATTGAGTACCCCGACGACCGCGGCGAAGCAATGGCGCACGCTATCGCGAGCACGATAACATCCGTGGTCAGCAGCTCGTTCACGACCGTTGCAGGCTTCCTCGCAATGTGCTTCATGAGCTTCACTCTCGGACTTGACCTTGGCATAGTAATGGCGAAGGGCGTAGTTTTAGGCGTTATCGCCTGCGTAACAGTCCTCCCCGCGATGATTCTCATTTTCGACAAGGCTATCGCAAGGACCTCCCACAGAGACTTCATGCCGGCGTTCAGCAGGGTCTCCTCATTCATAGTAAAGCACTCCGGACTGTTCATGACGGCGGCGATAGTCCTCCTGATACCGGCAGTCTACGGCTACAAGAACTACGATGTGTACTACAACCTCGACAGCACTCTTCCGCGTGACCTCGAGAGCGTAGTCGCTAACGCAAAGCTCGAGGACGAATTCGGAATGAACAGCACCCACCTGCTGCTCGTGGATTCGTCGATGTCCGCAAAGGACGCGAATAAGATGCTCAGCGACATCGAAGACGTTGACGGCGTGCAGTTCACACTGGGCTTCAATTCACTCGTCGGCTCGGCGATACCGGAGGAAGTGATACCGGACTCCGTCAAGAGTGTCCTCAAGAGCGACAAATGGCAGCTCATGATGATAGGCTCCGAGTACAAGGTAGCCTCGGACGAGGTGAACGCACAGGTCGTTAAGATAAACGACATCGTCAGCCGCTATGATTCGGGCGCAATGCTCATCGGCGAGGCTCCCGCGACCAAGGACCTCATCGAGATAACTGACCACGACTTCGCAGTAGTCAGCATACTCTCGATAGCAGTTGTGTTCATGATAATCGCGCTCACCTTCAAGTCGGTGACGCTCCCCGTGATACTCGTGGCAGTTATCGAGCTGGCGATAATGATAAACCTCGGCACAGCGTACTACACCGGGACATCTCTCCCGTTCATCGCGTCAGTGGTCATCGGAACTATACAGCTCGGCGCGACCGTTGACTACGCGATACTTATGACGACAAGATATAGAACAGAGCGCAGCTCCGGCAAGGACAAAAAGGAGTCTGTAAGCATTTCGCTGAGCACTTCGATAAAGTCAATAATCACCTCGGCACTGGGCTTCTTTGCAGCGACTATCGGCGTTGCGGTCTACTCCGACATCGGAATGATCTCCTCGCTGTGTATGCTTCTGGCACGCGGCGCGCTCATCTCAATGGTAACAGTAATAACAGTCCTGCCGTCGATGTTCATGGTATTCGACAAGGTGATATGCAGGACGAGCGCGGGATTTCTTCCCAAGGACGGCACACACGATCGTCCGAAGCTGAAGATCCTGCTCGGACATCACTGACATAACGCGGGCGAACGTTACGTCCGCACGAAAACAGTTCCGCGATCACGCATTATCTGAAAGGAGCGATCTATATGAAAAACTACAGAAAAGTGATAGCAAGCATTACAGCCGTTGTTCTCTCAGCAGGAGCGACGGGTTCGATAGCATACGCCAAGACCGCTG
Organism: Ruminococcus sp.; assembly: GCA_016288815.1. Lineage (GTDB taxonomy): Bacteria > Bacillota > Clostridia > Oscillospirales > Ruminococcaceae > Ruminococcus. The sequence continues at coordinate 74,995 of JAEELF010000009.1, read as the reverse complement.
ACAAGGAGTCGGCAGAGCTTCCCGCAGAGGCAGGGACCCCTGCTCCCGCAGCCTCACGCACCGCCGAGGACGGCGCAGCGTTCAAGGACGAGACGGTGTACGTTATGTGCAGTAACGACTCCTCCGTGAAGAACATAATCGTCAGCGACTGGCTGAAAAATACCGGCGCACTGACCTCCCTGAGTGACGTCTCCACGCTCTCCGGCATCGAGAACGTCAAGGGCTACGAGAGCTTCGCGCAGTCCGGCAGCACTCTTGACTGGGCAGCGAACGGCAGCGACATCTACTACAAGGGCACCTCCACAAAGGAGCTCCCCGTGGGCGTTACTGTAACGTACTTCCTTGACGGCAGGGAGATATCTCCCGCCGAGCTCAAGGGAAAGAGCGGAAAGGTAACTATCCGCTGGACATACGAGAATCGCCAGAAGGTCACGAAGAAGATAAACGGCGAGGACACCGACATCTACGTCCCGTTCATGGCAGCGAGCGCAGCCGTGCTCAGTACAGACAAGTTCACGAACGTTGACGTTACAAACGGCAAGGTAGTATCCGACGGCGAGAAGCTCATCGTTGTGGGCATAGCTTTCCCGGGCCTTAACGACAGCCTTGCCCTCGGCGATATTGAGGGACTGGACGTTTCCCTCCCTGACACCTTTGAGATAACAGCTGACGTCACCGGCTTCGAGATGAACAGCTCCGTTACGGTCGTTTCCAACGAGATATTCTCGCAGCTCGGTCTCGACGGCGACCTTGACTTCAGCGAGCTCACCGACAAGCTGAACGAGCTCAGCGACGGCGCAGACCAGCTCCTCGACGGAACTGCCGCGCTGTACGACGGTATATGCGCGCTCTCCGACGGCACCGGCGATCTCACCGACGGTATCGACAAGCTCCTCGACGGCTCCCTCACGCTGAAAAACGGCGCAGCAGAGCTCAGCACAGGCGCTTCCGCGCTCGCAGACGGCGCAAAGACTCTCAGTGATTCCACAGGCAAGCTCAGCGGCGGCGTGCAGTCGGCAAAGGACGGCTCCGCGAAGCTGGTGGGCGGCTTCACGCAGGTCAGCAGCGGTTCAGCGCAGCTCACTGACGGTATCGGTCAGGCGGCGGACGGCGCTGCTGCCCTCAGTACTGGGATAGATCAGGCAAAAACCGGCTCTGACGCGCTCGACAGCGGACTTGCTCAGGTCAGCGAAGGCGCGGCGCAGCTCTCTGAGGGAGCACAGGCTCTCAGCGAGGGAGCAGGCGCTCTCATGGACGGCGGAGCACAGGTCAGCAGCGGAGCATCACAGCTTGCAGAGGGCGCGGACGCCCTTGACTCCGGCGCAGCTTCCCTCAGATCCGGCGCAGATGAGCTCTCTGCCGGGATAACCTCCGCGAAGGACGGTGCAGACGCACTCGCGGTCGGCATAGATTCCGCAAAGACCGGTGCAGACGCTCTGTATGCAGGCTCGACTCAGATCTCTGACGGAGCGGCGGCACTCAGCGGCGGACTCACGTCAGCGGGCGAGTCTCTCGATACGACTATCGCCGCGAACGAGCAGGCTCTCGCGGCTTTGCAGGCACTCTACGCACAGTCCCCCTCGGAGGAGCTCGCAGTGGCAGCGGGAACTCTCCAGCAGACCATCGAAGCCCAGAAGCAGGTCTCTGCAGCGATGAAGTCCGACGGACAGCTCGGTGCAGGTGCAGCAGCACTCCAGACCGGTGCGGACAGCTTGAATGCAGGACTCGGACAGCTCAGTGAAGGCCTTGGCACTGCACAGACCGGAGCAGCAGCACTCACACAGGGTCTGACGACTCTCGACGAGGGCGGAAAGTCCCTTGCAGACGGCGCGGGACAGCTCTCCGGCTCGACCGCCATGCTCGCAGCAGGTGCACAGGAGCTCTCCGTTGGTGCGGCACAGCTCAACGCAGGAATCGGTACTCTCGCGGACGGCAGCGGCAGCTTCATCAACGGTCTCAGTCAGCTTTCGGCGGGTCTCGGACAGCTCACAGCGGGCTCCGGCGCGCTCAACAGCGGTCTGGGACAGCTCTCGACGGGCGCGGTAGACCTCAACTCCGGGCTCGCACAGCTCCGCACGGGCTCGCTCAGTCTGAACGACGGTATCGGACAGCTCTTCGGCGGCGCACAGAGTCTCGATCAGGGACTTGCACAGCTCCTCACGGGCAGTACAGCGCTGTACGGCGGAACTGACACCCTCTATCAGTCCACACTGAAGCTCTCGGCAGGAGCGTCCTCGCTCTCTGACGGTGCAGCAGCACTCTGGGGCGGCGTTGATACACTGAAGACCGGCAGCACAGCTCTCGTTGACGGTATCACACAGCTCAAGGACGGCGCACAGGAGCTCAACGACGGCATGATGACCTTCCACGATGAAGGCATCGCGAAGATCACCGGCGCTATCGACGAGCAGCTCCCGGCACTGACCGACAGGTTCAGGGCAGTCCGCGAGGCTTCGCAGGAGTACAACAGCTACTCCGGTATCTCCGATGACATGGAGGGCAGCGTGAAGTTCATCTACGTGTTCGACGGAACGTGATAAGCGCACTGAATAAAACTAACGCCATAGTATCCCGAAGCGGGACGCTATGGCGTTTTTGTTGACATATGGGGTCCGGACTGCTTTCACTCCGCAAACCGCTGATTGTACTCCTTGAACGCACGTACTATCAGCTCCGCGCACAGCTCGTCCCCGAGCTCGGCACTGTTGAGACAGAGGGCGTACTGATCTTTGTCCTGCCACGAGCGCCCGGTGTTGACGTTATAGAATGTCTCGCGGCGCTTATCGGACTTCTTGAGAATGGACTCCGCCTTGTTCTGCGGGATACCGTACTCATTGACGGCACGCTTCACGCGGTAGTCGGTGGGCGCACAGATGAACACGCTGAAGCAGCCCTTCTCCTCGAGGATATAGTTTCCGCAGCGCCCTGCGAGGACGAAGCTCGGTTCACGCTCGGATATTTCGGTGATTATGCGGCTCTCCATGAGGAAGACCTTGTCGGAGAGCGGGAGGTTGTCCTCCATAGTATGAGCGGGATTCGCTGACAGCAGGAGCGAATAAAGGAAGCTCGTGGGGACGTTCTCCTCGGCGGATTCGAGATACTCTGGAGCTATGCCGCAGCGTTCCGCAGCCATTTCGAGTATCTGGCGGTTGTAGAAATTGACGCCGAGCTTTTCCGCGGCGAGCTTTCCGATAATGCTGCCGCCGCTGCCGTACTGCCGTTCGATCGTGATAATGGATTTTTTCATCGTAAGCCCCCGTTTCTGGATTTGTATCATAAGTATAATTATACTCACATTATGCACATAATTCAAGCGCATAAGCGGAGAAAAATATAAAAAATGTGAATTTCTGCGTTTTCCACAATAGGGATTTTGATTTGTTATGCAATCTGCATGGTTTTCGGCGGGACTGTCCCCGGCACCAACTGTTTTTTCTGCGCATACAATGTAACAGCCTGCGCATAATTTCCGGCGCATGGTCAATAATACTGATGTACCGATTCGGTCGGTACATCGATCAGATCAAATCCAGGAAAACGGAGACAGATGATATGCCAGTAAAACGCGGAGAGATATACTACGCCGACCTCAGCCCCGTCGTAGGCTCGGAGCAGGGCGGCATAAGACCGGTACTTATCGTGCAGAACGACGTGGGCAACAAGCACAGTCCCACGGTCATCGCGGCAGCGATAACCAGCCAGAAGGATAAGACCCACCTGCCTACTCACATCGAGGTGCAGGCTGACAAGAGCGGACTTGCCAAGGACAGCATAGTCCTGCTCGAGCAGATACGAACCATCGACAAAAAACGCCTGAAAGACAAAATGGGCGAGCTTGACCTCCGCTCCATGAACAAGGTCAATACCGCCCTTTCTATCAGCTTCGGACTGGAGCTATGATGCTGTTCACAGCCGGTACAGCCATGCTCAGCCCCACCGCCGTGAGCAGTTCCCGCGGAGCGGGCTCTACCGTCCCGAACACAGCCTGAAGCTGCGGGACAGCAACTGCTGCCGCGAGTACGCCGAGCGAGATGAGCACCGCCGCGACGAGCTGCGGATTGCGGAAAATGTTTATCCTTATCAGCGGTTTCGTCTCCGAGCGGCACTCGAAAACGTGTATCAGCTGCGATACCACGAGCGTTATCAGAGCTCCTGTCCTTGCTGCTTCGAGGCTCCCGCTCATGCGCAAAACAGCGCTGAACGACCCGAGCGTACACAGCCCGATGAGCACGCCCCTGAACAGTATCCTCGTCATCAGACCGCCGGAGAAGAACCCGTCCGTGGACTTTCTCGGCGGTCTGCTCATTAAGTCGCTGTCAGGCGGGTCGAGACCGAGCGCCACCGCGGGCAGACCGTCCGTGACGAGGTTCACGAGGAGTATCTGCACGGGCAGCAGCACCACGGGCATACCCATGAGTATCCCGGCGAACATCGTGAGCACCTCGCCGATGTTGCAGGAGAGCAGATACCGCACGAACTTGCGGATATTCGCGTAAACGCACCGCCCCTGCTCGACGGCTCCGACGAGCGTCGCGAGGTTGTCGTCGAGGAGTATCACGTCCGCCGCCTGCTTGGTGACGTCCGTCCCGGTCAGACCCATAGCCACGCCGACGTCCGCCTCCTTGACAGCGGGAGCGTCATTCACGCCGTCGCCGGTCATGGTGACTATCTCCCCGCGCCGCTTGAAGCTCCGCACGATGCGCAGCTTGTGGGCAGGCTCGACCCTCGCGAACACGGTATACTTCCCGATTACGCGGTCAAGCTCCCCGTCGGAGAGCGCATCGAGCTCCGCGCCTGTCATCGCCAGACCGCCCCTGAGTATACCGGCTTTTTTCGCGACCGCTACGGCGGTGTTTTTGTGGTCGCCGGTTATCATGACGGTCCGCACGGACGCCCCCGCGCATTTCCGTATAGCGACCTTTGCCTCCTCGCGGGGCGGGTCGAGCATTCCCGCGAGCGCAAGGAAGGTCAGCCCGCCGCGCTCCGGCTCGAGCCTGTCAGACTGACACTCCGCCAGCGCGAGTACGCGCAGTGCGCCGCCGGACATCTCCAGCAGCCGCTCCTCGATGCTCCTGCGCACTGCCGCCGTCATCGGGAGAACCTCTCCCTCGGCGGACAGATACATACTGCACCTCGGCAGCAGCACCTCCGCCGCGCCCTTCAGGAACATCGTCCCGCCGCGCGGAGTCTCGCAGTGTACCGCCATGAAGCGCGTCTCGCTGTCGAACGGGTACTCAGCCCCCACGCGATAGTCCGCCCCGAGCTTTTCCCGCGTGATACCGGCTTTTGCAGCAGCGATGAGGAGGGCGGCTTCGGTGGGGTCGCCGGTGACCTGCCATTCGCCCTTCCCGGAGATATTCCCCCGCGCACGCGACTTCACCGGCTTCCCGGAGCTGATAGAAGCCGTCGAGCAGAGCACTCCGCACCGCAGTGCCTCACTGAGTGTGTGCTCCGCGGCAGGATTTACCGCGATACCCTCGCTCCCGCGCGTGACAGCGCCGCTGATACGGTAGCCCATGCCGCTGAAATGGTAGTCCGCGCCGACCGCCGCGAGCTCGGTGACGGTCATCTTGTTCTCGGTGATCGTGCCGGTCTTGTCGGAGCAGATGACGGACGTGCAGCCCAGTGTCTCGACGCTGTGCAGCTTGTTGACGAGCGCGTTCTGCTTCATCATGCGGCTGACCGCGAGCGCGAGCGCGATAGTCACGGTCGCGGGGAGACCCTCCGGTATCGCCGCGATAGCGATAGTTATGCCGGTCATGAGCATATCGAAGACCGCCTCACCGCGCAGCACTCCCGCCGCGAAGACAGCCAGACACACCGCTATGCATATCACCGCGACGACCCTCCCGAGTTCTGCAAGGCGCTTTTGCAGGGGAGTGAGCTCGCGCCCGATATCCGCGAGCATTTCGGAGATACGCCCCATCTGAGTGCGCTTTCCGGTCGCGATGACCTTCGCCCGGCACGTCCCCTTGGTTATAGACGTCCCGCAGTAGACGACGTCGGGCTTGTTGAGGGAGTTATCGGTCTCGGAGGGCGAGCCGGAGGTCTTTCCTGCCGCGACGGATTCGCCTGTGAGAATGGATTCGTCCGCGAACAGCCCCGCGCAGGAGAGTATCACGCAGTCCGCGGGGACGCGGTCTCCGGCTTCGAGCTCGATGACGTCCTCCGTGACGAGGCGCTCTGCGGGGATAGTCCGGAGCTGACCGTCCCGCCAGCACTTCGCAGTGGGAGCGGTCATGGCGCGCAGGGACTCGAGTGTGTGCTCGGTGCGGAACTCCTGAATGAAGCCGAGTACCGCATTGAGCAGAACGATGAGGATTATCGTCACAGCATCGGTTATCTCGCCGAGAAACGCGGAAATGCCGGTCGCAGCGAGGAGTATCATCACCATGACGTCGCGGAACTGCCCGATGAATATAGCGAGCGGACTTGTTTTGCGGCTCTCGCCGATAGTGTTAGCGCCTTCCTCGCGCAGACGGCTCGCGGCAGTTTTTTCAGTAAGACCCATAGCAGCTTTCCTTTCGTGGGAGATGTTGTCCTTAAAGGATATGCTGTCCCGCGCGGGTATATGCGCAGGCTCTGCATATTCGGCGGCATTTGAGCAACAATACCACAAAAGGAGCTGTTTGAATGAGCGTAATACTTATCCGTTCGCTGATACTTTATATACTTGTGATATTCGCGGTGCGGCTCATGGGGAAGCGTCAGCTCGGCGAGCTCCAGCCGTCGGAGCTCGTCATCACGATACTCGTCTCCAACATCGCGACCCTCCCCCTTGAGGACGCCGGTATCCCGCTGATAGTCGGTGTGACGCCGATACTCTCGCTCGTCTGCTTCGAGGTGATAATGTCGTGGCTGTGTATGCTGTTCCCGAAGCTGCGCAAGGCGGTTTCTGGCAGCCCGAAAATAATCATCTCGAACGGCACGGTCGAACCTGCCGTACTGCGTGAGCTGAGGCTCTCCCCGGACGACCTGCTGACCGCCATGCGCGGCGCGGAGGTGTTCGACCTGTCGGAGGTGCAGTTCGCGATAGTCGAGACGACGGGGAGCATTTCCGTGATGAAGAAGCCGCAGGAGGGCAAGCCCGCCGATCCGCCACTGACCATAGCTGTGGGAGGGGAGCTTTTGCAGCCGGCGCTGGAGTCACTGAGACTGTCCCGCGCCGCCGCAGAAGCGGTCATTTCCCGCGCGGGACTGCGTCTCTCCGAGGTTTTCCTCATGACCGCAGACAGCTCCGGGAACTATTACATCGCGGACTACGCGGGCTCGCCGCCGCGCATCATCAGGGGAGGAAAAAGCGATGACAAGAGTTAAGATAAGCGCGGGGATACTGCTCTTCCTGGTCGCATTCGGGGTGTTTTCGGGGGTCTGGATGAACGCAGGGTGCCGGAGGATACAGCGCGACATCGGAGCTGTCAGCGCGGCTGCACGCGCAGGTGAGGACTGCGCGGAGAGTGCCGCGAAGCTGACCCGCGACTGGGACAGGTTCCGCGGGATATCGGTGATGATGATAAAGAATGACCGTATCGCGGAGATAGACCGGACGGTCGCGCAAGTGGAGTATCTGGCAGGGGAGAGCGGCTCAGACGAGCTTCCCGCGGAGCTGACCGAGCTGTGGCACATGGTCGAGCTCATGCGGAAGAACGAACTCCCCACGCTCACGAGTGTGCTGTGATTATGTGCATGGCACACTCCTGCACCAAAGGGACAACCTCCCGGCGGAGGGGCTATGATGTTATGCCGGCTGCCCCTCCGCCGTGCGGTTTTCCCTTTGGAAATCCTTTTCCCCTCGCCACCTCCCCGCCGTGGATCCTCTTTCTTCGCGAACACCTCCGGTGTCGCTGGCAAAGTTATTTCATAACCCTTTCACCAAATCTCCAGTATGCGATGTACGACTAACGTCCCCAATGATAGTGAGCGAGCTTGTGAGCGGCAGCGTGTCCGCCCGCGGGGCGTCCCCGCGCTTGCAATTGCCCGGGAAATGTGGTAAAATAGTTTCAACAACATTTTTACAGGAGCTGCTTATGAAACTGATATCATGGAACGTCAACGGCTTCCGCGCCTGCCTGCAAAAAGGCTTCGCGGACTTCTTCGCGGCGGCGGACGCCGACATTTTCTGCCTTCAGGAGACCAAAATGCAGCCCGATCAGGCGGATTTCTCCCCTGAGGGCTACCACAAATACTTCCACAGCGCCGTAAAGAAGGGCTACTCCGGCACGGCGGTCTTCACCAAGGCCGAGCCGCTCAGCGTTACATACGGAATAAACGGCGCCCACACCGACGAGGGACGTGTTATAACCTGCGAGTACGCGGACTTCTACTTCGTCTGCTGCTATGTCCCGAATGCACAGCCCGAGCTCAAGCGCCTTGACTACCGCATGGAGTTCGAGGACGCGATACGCGGCTATCTTTCGGAGCTCGACAAGAAAAAGCCGGTCATCTACTGCGGCGACCTCAACGTCGCTCACAACGAGATCGACCTCAAGAACCCGAAGTCGAACGTCGGGAATCCCGGCTTCTCGAACGAGGAGCGTGCAAAGTTCACTGAGCTCCTCGGCGCGGGATTCAGGGACACTTTCCGCACGCTCTACCCCGACCGTGAGGGCGCGTATTCGTGGTGGTCATACCGCTTCAACGCGCGCGCGAACAACGCCGGCTGGCGTATCGACTACTTCATCGTGTCCGACAGGCTCATGGAGAGAGTGAAGGACTCCGAGATACGTGCAGACGTCCTCGGCAGCGACCACTGTCCCGTAGTTCTGACTCTCGACTGAATCACTAAAGCCAAGCGCTTGTTTTTGTTATGTTCAACAAAAATTTCCACTATCTATTGACTTGTTCTTTGCAATATGTTAATATATAATATCTAATCATATTATCTCGCTTGTGAAATGAGGTGGAATGACATGGGCAGCCGCATACTAAAGTGGTTAGGTCTTGACAGAAAGAGCAAATACGTCCGGGATTATTTCTATACTACGAACATGAGGGCGAGCATCTATATGTCGATAATCGTCATCGTGCTCGAGATCTGGATGATAATCCGCATGACGAAGACCATTTTCCGCGACCATTTGCAGGATCAGTTCTGGCATCTCGTCGAAAAATACTACTCCAACTATGTCCTGCTGCTCGCTGCGGGCGTTCTAACGCTGCTGTTTGCGGCGCGTCACCTCACCGGCAAGAAATGGATACGCTGGATAAGCCCGATCGTCATCGCGCTCAGTACGGCGGTGTGCGTCTTCGAGATATGGATGATCTCGAAGTACGACCCCGCGACCGTTACCCGCACCCATTTCAATAACTATGTGATAAATCTCTGCGCAGGCATATTCCTGATCGCGCTGTCGGGAGTGATCCTCTCGAACGTCAAGCACAGGAAGTGGCAGGGACTTTCGGTAATGTATGTGTTCTCGTTCGTGTGCCTTAACTTCGGAATGATAATCTCCGAGAACTCCTACGCGAAGGGTGAGCAGATACTCACCTTCCTGACGATGGAGCTGTTCGTTATCTGTCTCCTCATCTGGAGACCGGCTGTAGGCTTTGCGGTGCTGACTATCTCCTACTACATCTTCTTCCACCGCCTGAACTGCCTCACGGCGTTCAACACCGGCACTATCGGCACCACTGAGAGCACCCGGATAAACGGCTTCACGATGTGGATATCCACGCTCATCTTCTGCATAAGCAACTACAACCGCACGCTCCAGCAGGCGCTGAAGGATGAGAACCTTGAGAAGATGAACTCGCACCTCAGCAAGATCTCGGTCGAGGACGAGCTCACAGGTATCCATAACATGGTGCATTTCCGTGCAGAGGCGGAGAAGCTCCTCAGCTACGTCACCACCGACAAGGAGGACGCAGTCTTCCTCTTCTTCGACATAGAGAACTTCAAGTCCTACAACGAGAAATACGGCTTCCATGCCGGCAATGAGCTCCTCATAAAGATCGCACATCTCATCGAGGACGAATTCAAGGGCTCGCTCGTTTCGCGCTTCTCCGACGACCACTTCGTAGTGCTCACGCGCTCGACCGGCGCAATGGAGAAGATAATTAAGCTCTCCGGCGACATCAAGGACAATCAGGGCGAGGTACACCTCGAGCTGAAATGCGGCGCATATCAGCCCTCCGGCGAGGAGACCGATTCGAGCCTTGCACTCGACCGCGCGCGCTTCGCCTGCAACAGCATAAAGAAGCACTACGACCGCCCGTTCAGAATGTACGATAAGTCCCTCGAGGACAAATTCCAGCTCAAGCAGTACATCGTCAACAACATCGACCACGCTATCGAGAACGGCTTCATCAAGGTCTACTACCAGCCCGTCGTATCGACCGAGAACGGCTGTATCTGCGGACTTGAAGCCCTCGCGCGCTGGCTCGACCCCAACTACGGACTTCTCCCGCCGGGCTCCTTCATCGAGATACTCGAGGAGTACCGCCAGATACATAAGCTCGACCAGTGCATAATCGAACAGGTCTGCCGAGACTACCGCGAAAAGGCGGACGCCGGCGAGCCGTTCGTGCCTGTGTCGCTCAACTTCTCGCGCCTCGACTTCGAGCTCTGCGACATCGTGGGCTTCCTCACCGAGACCGCCGAGAAGTACAACGTCCCCAAGCAATACCTCGACGTCGAGATAACCGAGAGCGCCCTGACCGACCAGCAGGACTTCCTCCAGAACGCGATGAAGGTGCTGCGATCGTCCGGCTACAAGATCTGGCTCGACGACTTCGGCAGCGGCTATTCGTCGCTGAACGTCCTGAAGGACTACCAGTTCGACGTCCTGAAGATAGACATGAAGTTCCTGCACGGCTTCGCAAATAACCAGAAGACCCGCCCGATACTCGAGAACATCGTGAGCCTGACCAAGCAGCTCAACATGGTATCGCTGACGGAGGGCGTGGAGACGAAGGAGCAGTTCGACTTCCTCAGCAGCATCGGCTGCGACCGCGCACAGGGCTACCTGTTCAGCAAGCCAGTCCCGAGCGCAGAGCTCTGGAGCCGCGTGAAGCGCGGGGAGCTGAAGATCTCCCCGGAGTATTCCAATGCGGGCTGATGAGCTTCCGAAAAACATACACAAAACGAGCCCCGGGGCATTGCCTCGGGGCTTTGTAATTGTGACGGAGCGTCATAAGGATATGATATTCACAGCAGGGTCACTCCGAACAGCTCAAGTATCATCTTTCCCGCGAGGAGAACGAAAGCAGCCGCGAGCGGTACAGACATCGCCGCAACGGGAAGACCTCGCCGGCTCTGCGCGGGAGTAGTAGCGGGTATCTTGTTCTCCGCGCGGAAGAACAGCAGCACGAGGAAGCCCGTGGTGTTGAGCAGTAGCATGGCGAGCGCGAGTACAAGGTACGCCGAATCGTCAAGTTCTCCGACGAGAAATGCGTACAGCGAGGAGAATGAGTTGATGAAGCTGTGTACGATTATCGAGGGTATCACAGAGCCGTGGCGCAGGGTGATATGCGCGAAGAAAACGCCCAGGATGAACGCCAGCAGGAACTGCGGGACATTCCCGTGGACGAGCCCGAAGAACACCGCCGACGCGAATACCGCGAAGCGCTGGTTCGCCTTGGAAAACGTCCGCAGGAGCATACCGCGGAAGAACAGCTCCTCCGTGACCGGCGCGACGATACAGGTGTAAGCGAGCATGACAGCTTGTCCGAGGGTCGATTCCGCGAGCCCGCCCGTGTTGAGGGTGTGGGTGGTGTAGCCGAATTTATCGACTATCGTCTCGATACCGGCGGAAGCGTAAATAGCCACGTTCCGGAGCATAATTCCGATGAGGCAGTAGGCGGCTATCCTGCCGAAGGTGAGCTCGCGGGTGCGGGTCAGCTCGGTGGCGTCCGTCCGCGACCATTTCAGACCGAGCATAGCCGTGAAGACGTTGGAAAAGGCATAGACTATCAGGCTTATACCGATCATCATCGAGGTGCCGCGGAGGTAGTAGTAAGCGTCGAGGCTGTCCCAGCCGGGGTTGATCTTCATCAGTATCGCGCGGAACAGCAGGAGCAGCCCGTAGATAAGGACGTCCACCAACGCGAACTGAAGCAGCAGACACCACCCGCCTATGGAGTAGGAGCGGCGGAGACGGCGGCGCTCGCCGTCGTCCGGCTCGAGAGGTATCTCCGCGTTGGGAGCGGTCATCTCGGGGAGGACAGAGGAATAATCGGAGCGGAAGCTGTGGTATTCGGTGGGGTTGCCGAAGGGGTCAAGCGGATCTATGGTATGTGAAGGCGCAGGACGTGAGAGCCGGTATATCTCGTTATTGAGCGCGGCTATCTCTGCGCGGTAGTGTTCGGGGGTGATATTCTCGGACATAGCGTACCTCCTTTTCAGGGATATAAACATTGTACCACATTCTTCCGGAAAAGTAAAGACACAGACAGAAGCTCCCGCACAGTACATTTTTGACCGTCTTCCGCGATTTCCGCAAAAAAAGACTTGAAAAATCCTCCGGTATCTGCTATGATGATAAGTACCTATGCAAAAGAAAGGATAATCAGAATGCAGAAACTCATACGCACGATAGTGAAAATATTCCCCAAGCCGATACAGAAGCTCTACTTCGACTACGAGGAGAAGTGGCTGTACCTCTTCTTCGGCGTGCTCACCACGGCAGTGAGCTTCATCACAGCGGGAATATCCAAATACTTCCTTGAAAAAGGCGGATGCGGCGACGTCACCGTCGGGAACGTCAGCACGGTAATATCGTGGATATGCGCCGTGACCTTCGCCTACCTCACGAACCGCGCGTGGGTGTTCGAGTCCCATGCAAAGGGCGCGAAGGAGATATCCCGCGAGGCAGCCTCGTTCTACGGCGGCAGACTGGCTACCCTTGCTGTGGAGTGGGTCATGATGACCGTCGGATACGGACTTATCCACATCAACTACTGGGTGATGAAGATCATCGCCAACATTGTCGTGCTGATACTCAACTACGTCATCAGCAAGATATTCGTTTTCAAGAAAAAGGACGAGCCTGCTGAGGCAGCTGAAGAAAATGCCTGAGACAGTGAATATCGGCGGCGTGGAGATACTCCGCACAGCCGCGCTCGCGCCTATGGCTTCTGTCGCGGACAGAGCCTACCGCCTGATGTGCAGGGAGTATGGCGCGGCATACGTCGTGAGCGAAATGGTCTCTGCGAAGGGGATATGCTACAGCGACCGCAAGACCGCCGCACTCTGCACGGTCACTGATGAGGAGCGCCCTATGGCGGTGCAGCTCTTCGGCAGCGAGCCCGACTTCATGGCGGAGGCAGTGAAGATAGTCCTTGAGTACCGCCCGGACATCATCGACATCAACATGGGCTGTCCCGTGCCGAAGGTCGTGAACACAGGAGCCGGCTCGGCGTTGATGAGGGACATACCACTCGCGGCAAGGATAACCGAGGCTGCGGTGAAGGCTGCGGGGGACGTTCCTGTTACTATTAAAATAAGAAGCGGCTGGGATAAGGAGCACATCTGTGCCGCTGAAATGGCAAAGGCACTCGAGGCGTCAGGCGCGGCTGCGGTCGCAGTCCACGGCAGGACGCGCGACCAGTTCTACAGCGGGACTGCCGACCGGCAGGTCATCGCGGACGTCGTGAATGCGGTGAGCATACCGGTCATCGGCAACGGCGACATCACCGACGCGGATTCCTGCATGGATATGTACAGCAGGACCGGCTGTGCGCTTGCGATGATAGGACGGGGGAGCTACGGCGCCCCGTTTATTTTCCGGGAAATAGCCGCGCGGCTCGCCGGGGAGGAATATTCTCCGCCGGGCGTGGAGGAGCGTATGCGGATAATGCTGCGGCACATCAGCCTCATGCTCGAGCTGAGCGACAAACCGGAGCACCTCGCGATACACGAAGCCCGCAAGCACGCGGCGTGGTACATGAACGGCTACTACGGCTCGGCGAAGTTCCGCGGGCGCTGCTACCAGCTGAGCTCGTATGCGGAGGCGGAGGAGCTCGCGGGAGAATTCATCGCGCTCCAGCGTTCACGGGGCGTTGAATGACCGCAGAAAAAGCCTCGTTGTGCGGACTGCACAAAAATCGCGGCAAAACTTTGTAGAAATGTACAAAGTATCTGTGTCAACAAATTGTCAAAGCCGGAAAATGGCGTAGATACGTTGTTTGGAGCTGCTTAACGCATTTTCGCAGCTTTAAAACCGCCTGTAATTATCTGTCGTTTTCATACAAAAAGTAATTGCAAATTCCGGAATAGTGTGTTATAATGTGAGTAACGGCGAAGCTGCGCCCGGACGACAGATAAAAAGAGTCCGGATCCGGTGCGGTGTGCCGGGGATAGGAGTAATAAAATGAAAAGACGTCTTATAAGAGGCAGAGTTGCGGCGATCGCCGTACTTATCGCACTGGCAGTGACGCCTGCGTTCGGCTGCGGAAAGATCGAACGTATCGGCACCGCTGACATGACAGGAGGCACAGGCGCATCAGCGAATGGCGGCTCCGGTCAGGAGGGCTCGGGCGCCGAGACCCCCGGGGACGGCTCTGAGGAAACAACTTCCCCTGAGAACGCGGACAAGATCGTCCACCTCACTGCGGCAGGCGATAATCTTATCCATTATTCAGTTTACAAGAACGCAGAGGCTTATGCAGGCGGCTATGGCTACGACTTCGCCCCGCTGTATGAGAACGTGCGGTATATAGTCGAAGATGCGGACGTAGCAGTGCTCAATCAGGAGACCATAATCTCCCAGAGCAACGAGATCCGCGGCGCGAACGGCGGTGCGCTGCTGTTCAATTCGCCCCCGGAGGTCGCATACGCAGTCATAGATCTCGGCTTCGACGTTTTCACAATGGCAAACAATCACCTGCTCGACTATGGCGCAGATGCTCTCGAGGAGTCGATAAACTTCTGGAACGGTCTGGCAGATGAGTACGGTATAACGGTCCTCGGCGCTTATCTTAATGAAGAGGACGCAAACAATATCCGTGTGCGCGAGGTCAACGGCGTGAAGATCGCGTTCCTGGCATATGCGGAACACATCAACGGCTTCGAGATACCTTACGACTCGCCCCTGAGAGTCATCCTCAATTCCGAGGAGGACGTCATCGAGCGTCAGATCAAGGAAGCAAAGGAGCTCGCGGACGTTGTGGTCGTTTCGGCTCACTGGGGAGTCGAGGACACACACGAGGTCTCGCAGGACAGGATAGACCTCGCGACGAAAATGGTAAACTGGGGAGCAGACCTGATTTTAGGCTGCCATACTCATACAGCAGAGACTATGGAGTGGATATACCGCGACGACGGCACGAGAGGATTCGTGTTCTACTCGATGGGCAACTTCATCTGCGCACAGACCGATAACTTCAACGTGATCGGCGAGATGCCCGACCTCGACATCGTCGTTGACGGCGAGACCGGTGAGGCAAGGCTCGAGAACGTCGGCTGCATACCGACTATCGTCCACTACGACGACGGCAATTTCTCGAATATGCGGATATATCCCTACAGTATGTACACACCCGAGCTCGCGAACAGCCACGGTCTGCCGTATGCGATACCGCAGGGCACCTACACCACCTTCAACTGGGACGTGGTGAACAGCATAATTGAGGAGAATATCCCCGAGGAATTCAGACGATTGGATAAATGATATAATCTATTCAATAAATATTCGATTTACATTTTTAAGGGCGCATTTTCAGAAAAAATCCAATTGTGCAATGCGTTCAAAAAACGGATTTGGGCTTTATATAAAATACCAAAAACAGTATAAACCTATTTACTTTTTTTTAGACCTGATATATAATGAAATCATGAATAAATATAGGTTTGGGATAACTGAATCTCATCATGGCAGTGTGATGTGTCCGGCTTAAGGAACAGCTTCATGACGAGTTTTCGGTGCGGTCTGCCTAAACGGCGGACGGCTTCCCGAGACCGCGGCACGAACAGGCGCCGGGGTTTGGGGAGGCTCGTCTGCGCTTTGCTGACGCAGCTGCATCATGGGCTCACCTAATCGTGTTTATCATGATCCATGAAGACCCGCGTGCCTCCGGGTTTCGAGGCACAAGCTGAGACAAGATATAATAAAAGGGGCGACCCGTTCCTTTGTTATATAACACTATTGAAGAAGGAGGAAAAATCAAATGAAGACAAAAAAGGTAGTCGTAGGAGCAATTGCTGCTTCGATGCTTTCACTATCGGCTTTCCCTGGCTCTGCTGTCGCTGCAGGCGAAACAGTGCAGATATCCGCCAGCAAGGAGACTGCAAAGGCGGGGGAGACCTTTTCGGTGGAAGTGTCATTAGCTGACGTTCCGTCTTCAGGAATCCAGGGCATTGATTTCAGTATTGAATTCGACAGCTCACTGATCACTATCACTTCTGTAGAGGAAGGCGCACTCGTGAAGAATGCCGCTGCTTCCGACCCGACTGCTGATGGCGTTAAGCTCTTCAGTGTCTATGCACCCGAAGGAAAGAACTATGTAAACGTTGCATGGTCCAATTCCTACACTGATCCCTCTTACTGGATCAAGTCTGATGGCGTATTCTGCGTTATCAACGGTACAGTAAACGACGGTGTTACTTCCGGTACAGCAGACATCAAGCTCGGCGCGATCAAGCGTGAGACACGTCCGGAATCCGGTTCGGATAACGGTTCAGTCGGCATCGGTTACGCAAAGGATGGCAAGTCCTACTCTTATGATGTGAATGTAACCAACGGTTCAGTTGAGATCGGTCAACCGACCACAACATCAACTACAACAACTCCTGGGACGACTTCTGGCGGTTCTGGAAAGTACCTCAAGGGTGATGCTAACGAGTCCGGCGATGTAAACATGGCTGACGCAGTTGCCATCATGCGCTTCCAGGCTGATCCCGACAGCTATGGTCTTACTGCTCAGGGCAAGATCAACGGCGACGTAGTCGGAAATGGCGATGGCGTTACAAACAACGACGCGCTCCAGATCCAGAAGTATGAAGCTGGCATCGTAACAGAGCTTTGATCCGAGATTATCTGATTTGTCCCCCTTACAAAGGAATACAAACCCATTTGAGTTATTAATAGACCTCAGTCTGAGGTCTAAAGAAAGGAATTATTACAAATGAAAAAGCTGATTTCCGCAGTTACATCTCTCTGTGTAGCTGCAACAATGGTTAGCGCTGTCGCTCCTATTTCAAGCGGTGCGGCTGAGACCAAAGGCTTTGCCCTCAAGACCCTCGACGGCGCAAGCACAACGATCGACTGTTCTGCAGGCGACGTAGTCGTTCCCTGCGCTATCTACCTCACCGAGAGCACTGCTGACACAAGCTCTGTTGCAGTAGCTGCTTCTTTCACATCCGGTCCCGAGGTCGCTAAGGTTTCTATCGAAAGAGTAATCGACTTCTCTGAGGAGTACTACAGCTCCGCACAGACCTTCACAAAGGCTGACGGCGGCACATTCGAGACATCTTACATCCCTGCATGGGCTGGTAACTTCACCAGAAAGGGTGCTTACGACGGAGCAGGCGGAAGCTACAACGCTCTCACTGCTAAGGACAAGATGGAGAAGCTCGGCTGTGACTACGCATACGTTGCAGGCGGCTGGCTCAACTCTGACGGCGAGTACACCTACACCGGCGCTTCCTCTGACGCATATCCTTTCCTCGTATTCGAGGTTAAGTTCCCGAAGGGAATCGCTGCCGGCGATTACACCATCGAGTTCGTTAAGACAGGCGCTGACGAAGAGTACCCCGACAACAAGGCTACAATGATCGAGTCCGGCGGTACAAAGTATACAGAGGCTAACGGAAATCTCACAGTAACACCTCTCACATTCACAGTTTCTGGTTCTTCAACAGAGACTTCTGCAACACAGACAACAACAGCAACAACAACCACAGCTACAACCACAACTAAGGCTGCTACATCCCAGGATACATCTGATGCTGATATCGTTATCGACCTCGGCAACTACACAGTTCCTTCGGGCGGCGGCGATGTTGAGATGAACGTTACAATGGATCCTAAGGGCAACTACCTTACATCCGTTTCTGCGTTCATGACTGCTCCCGATGGCATCGAGTGGGACGGCATGGAGAAGAAGTCTCCTGCATTCAGCTCTGCTATCACAGTTAATGACGCTCAGATGAAGTTCAACTTCGCAACTCTTAACGGTTCTGCTGCTAAGACCTGTGAGTCCGGCGCTGTTATCGCTACTATCTACTGGGTAGTTCCGGATACAACAGCTGACGGCGAGTACAAGATCGGCTACGACAAGTTCGAAGTTATGAACGGCACAGATGTTTACAACGTTGCAGTAATCAACGGTACAATCACTGTTGGCGACGGCGGCGAGACATCTGAGACAACTACTTCCGCAACAACAACTTCTACCGCAACAACAACTTCTTCCACAACAACTACAACAGCTACAACTACAACTGAGAAGCAGCCCGGCACACCTGACTACGGCGATGCTAACTGCGACGGCGTTGTAAACGTTGCTGACGTTGTTGTACTCAACAAGTGGAGAAACGACAATACTTCCTATAACCTTACAGCTCAGGGCAAGCTCAACGCAGACTGCTTCGCTCCTAAGGGCGGCGACGAGATCACAGACGAGGATTCTCTTGCTATCCTCCAGTCTATCGTTCACCTCGTAACACTTCCTGCAACTGCTCTTGCTGAATAACCAAGGCTGAAAAATCCAATAGGGCTATAAGCCCAGAAAGGAAATGCACTGATGAAGAAACTGCTTTCCGCAGTTACGTCCGCAGTTATGAGCCTTTCGCTCATAACGAGTGCATTTGCCTCGACATTCACCGTTAGTGCTGCCGGCAGTCTTTCTGCTGCGCAGCCTAACGTTAGTTTAAGTGAGGTGCAGGACGTTTCTGCAAACAAATCAGCCTCGGCTATCAAGGTCACAACAGAGAACGACAAGGCATCATACAGTGCTGGAGAGACCGCTGAAGTAAACCTTTACATGGATACGAACGGACAGGGCGTTGCTTCTATCTCAGTATGGCTCAACAATTCTACCGCAATAGAATTCGACGGAACTGAGGGTAAGTCCGCTGCATTTGGTTCGTCACTCGTAACCAATGTAGCTGCTCAGAAGTTCAACATGGCTACCCTGAAGGGCTCTGATCTTTCAGTTCCCGCAGCCGATAAGTCCATGGCAACTCTTTACTTCGTTGTCCCGGCAGGTACAGCTGATGGTACATACACCATCAATTATGATAAGTTCGATGTTTTCAAGTCGGATACAGACACTTACTCCGTAAATGCTGATCCGATCGTTATCGTAGTTGGCGATCCTGCTACAACTACGACAGCTCAGACCACAACAAAGGCTGACTCTACAACTACAACCAAGGCGGCAACGACCGCAGACACAAGCAATGCTGATATCGTTATCGACCTCGGAAGCTACTCTGTTCCTTCCGGCGGCGGAGACGTTGAGATGAACATCACAATGGATCCTAAGGGCAATCTGCTTACGTCTGTTTCCGCTTACATGTCAGCTCCTGATGGAATTGAGTGGGACGGCATGGAGAAGAAGTCTCCTGCGTTCGGTTCCGCTATCACTATCAACGACAACGACATGAAGTTCAACTTCGCAACTCTCAAGGGCTCTGATGCAATGACTTGCGACGCCGACTCCGTTATCGCTACTATCTACTGGGTAGTTCCGAGCTCAACTCCTGACGGCGTATATCAGATCTCCTACGACAAGTTCGAGGTCATGAACGATACAACTCCCTATAAGGTTGCTGTTATCAACGGTGACATCACTGTAGGTACTACATCTTCTACAACAGCAACTCAGACAACAACCGGTAGAACTACTACATCTACAACAACAACTACTATCGCAGCGACCGGCGAGATCATCATTGACCTCGGAAGCTACTCTGTTCCTTCCGGCGGCGGCGATGTTGAGATGAACATCACAATGGATCCTAAGGGCAACTACCTTACTTCCGTATCCGCATTCATGAAGGTCGACGACGGCGTTGAGTACGACGGCATGGAGAAGAAGTCTCCTGCGTTCAATTCCACTATCACCGTAAATGACGCTCAGATGAAGTTCAACTTCACGACCCTTAATGGTTCTGCGGCCAAGACCTGTGATGCGGGAGCAGTGATCGCTACGATCTACTGGGTAGTTCCTTCCACAACTGCTGACGGCGTTTATAATGTAACCTTCGACAAGTTCGAGGTAATGAACGACGATACACCTTATAAGGTGACTATCCTTAACGGTGACATCACAGTCGGCGGCACAACTTCCTCTACAACAACTTCCGCTACAACAACTGCAACAACAACTACTACTAAGACAGCTTCACAGGTAGGACCGGCTGACGGTACAGCTAAGTGGACTATCGACACAGTAACAGCAGTTCCCGGACAGACAGTCACAGTTGACGTTTACGTTGACGGCGACTCCACTCTCCCCGTAGCTGGTGCGCAGTTCGACATCGCAGCTAAGGCTGGTGTCAAGTTCAGCGGAGTAAGCGCTTCGTCCGCAGCTTACGGCAGCGCTCCCATCGTTAAGAATGCAGAGCATCTCTCCAGCAGCAATGCAGTTGAGTTCGCATTCGCTGACAACAAGGGCGCAGGCGCAGCTGCTTCTGACAAGGCTAAGATCATGACTATCACTTACACAGCTCCTACAGAGCCGGGCACATACCCGCTCACATGGGACGGTCTGTTCGTAAGCGATGCAAACGGCAATGACGTAACAAGCAAGGTAACAACAGCAAACGGTGCTATCATTGTTGCTGGTGAAACAGACGGTGCAGTTACCTGGTCTATCCCTGATGTAGTTGCAGAGCCCGGCGAGACAGTCACAATGGACGTCGCTGTAACAGCTGGCACAGATCCTCTTGCGGTAGCAGGTGCACAGTTCATCATCCAGAACGATCCGGCTGTAACATTCAGCGACGCATCTGCTGCTTCCGATGCTTATAAGTCTGCTATCATCAAGAATTCCAAGAACACAGCTAACGCAGTTGAGTACGCATTCGGCGATGGCAAGGGTGCAGGCACAGCTGCTTCCACAGGCAATGTTCTTACTATCACCTTCGTTGCTCCTGTTGTTCCCGGAACATTCCCGATCACATGGGACAAGGGTTCGGTATTCGTAAGCGACGAGTTCGGCAACGACGTTACTGACAAGGTAACACTCGTTGACGGTTCTATCACAGTACGCCCTGAGGATGATTTCGACTTCGGCAAGGCTGAGTGGATAATCCCCGAGGTAGATGCAGAGCCCGGCGACACAGTTACAATGAACGTAACTGTAAAGAACGGCACAACAGCAGCTTCCGTTGCTGGTGCACAGTTCACTATCAAGGCTGATTCGCCGATCGAGTACAGCTCCGCTGCTGGCTCCGACGGCTACAAGGCTTCTATCGTTTCCAACAAGGAGACAAACGAGTTCGCATTCGCAACAGCTGACGGTAAGTATGTAGCTGCTAAGGACGGCGACACAGTCCTCGTTCTTACCTACGTCGTACCCGATACCTGTGAAGAGGGCGACTACCCCGTTAAGTGGTCCGCAGAGTTCGTTACAGGCGACGGAAATGACATCACAGCGAATATCACATTCACTGACGGTGTTATCCACGTAAAGAACGAAACAACAACATCTTCTGCTTCCACAACTGAGGCTGAGTCTTCCACAACAACTGCTGCTGAGACAGAGTCTACAACAACAGCTGCTGAGACAGAGTCTACAACAGCTGCCGAGACTGAGTCCACTACAACAACATCTGCTGCTACAACAACAGCAGTATCCACAACTACAGTAAATATCCCTGACGGTTCTATCGCTTGGGACATCGAAGATGTTACTGTAGATCCCGGTGAGACTGTAACACTCAAGGTACTCGTACTCGATCCTAACGGCACACAGCTTTCTGTAAAGGCTGCACAGTTCGGCATCGTTTCTGAGACACCTGTACTTACAGGCGTATCCGCTGAGTCTGCTGCATACGGCGCAGCTATCGTAAGCAATGCAAACCACCTCGCTAACGGCGTTGAGGCAGCATTCGCTGACGCAGCTAAGGCTGGTGCAGACGGCGCTTCCGTTATCGAGCTCACATACACAGCTCCCACAGAGCCTGGTGTATACCCTGTAACATGGGATAAGTCGAGCTTCGCTCCGTTCATCTCCTCACCCGACGGTGATGACTGGACAAATTACGTGCTCCTGATCAACGGTTCTATCACCGTTAGAGAGCCCGAGACTTCGACCTCTTCTGTTTCTACAACTGAGGCTGAGTCTTCGACTACAACAGCTGCAGAGACTGAGTCTACAACAACAGCTGCTGAGACTGAGTCTACAACAACAGCTGCTGAGACAGTATCCACAACTACAGCTGCTTCCACAACAACAGCTGCTCAGACATCTACAGAGGCTGAGTCCTCCACAACAACTACCGTTACTGCACCTCCCGGAGCTATGATCTGGGATATCGAGGACGTTACTGTTGATCCCGGCGCTACAGTCGAGCTCAAGGTACTCATACTCGATCCTAACGCGATCAATATGGCTGTAAAGGCAGCACAGTTCGGTATCGTTGCTGAGACACCTGTACTCACAGGCGTATCCGCTGAGTCTGCTGCATACGGCGCAGCTATCGTAAGCAATGCAAACCACCTCGCTAACGGCGTTGAGGTAGCATTCGCTGACGCAACTAAGGCTGGTGCAGACGGCGAGACAGTTCTCGTTCTCACCTACACAGCTCCTACAGAGCCTGGCAAGTATCCTGTAACATGGGATAAGTCGAGCTTTGCACCGTTCGTTTCTTCACCTGACGGCGATGACTGGACAAAGGATATCATCTTCCTTGACGGTTCTATCACTGTAAAGGCTCCTGAGACGTCCACAACTACCGGCGAGGCTGACACAACTACGACCACAACTGGCGCAGCTGATACAACTTCGACGACCGGCGCAGCTGATACCACCTCCACAACAGGTGCAGCTGACACAACAACAACTACTGGCGCTACTACATCTACTACAACAGCAGAGACATCCGAGACAACAACTACGACACTTGCGCCTATCGAAGGCAGCATCGAGTGGCGTATCGCTAAGACAACAGCTGCTCCTGGAGACGTTGTTGAGCTTACAATGACCATTGTTGATCCGGACGGAACAGGCCTTGAGGTCTCCGCAGCACAGTTCAAGGTAACACCTGAGGCTCCTATCGAGGCACAGGGTGCAAAGGGACCGTACTTCTACTCCGACGTAACTGCTAAGAGCGCAGACAATCTCGAATATGCATTCGCTTCCGCTGACGGATCCGTTAAGGCTTCCAAGGACGGCGAGATCGTAATGACTCTCATCTATAAGATCCCTGAGAACTGTGAGCCCGGCACATACCTTGTAATGCCTACAGATCTCTATGTGAACGGTGAGAATGACAGAAACATTACTGCAAACGTTCGTCTGTTTGCCGGCGCTATAACAGTAGCTCCTAAGGACGCAACAGTTCGTACCTACGGCGTAGTTGAGAAGACATACGGCTTCTACTTCAGCCACGATAACAGAACAGATGCGTTCTCCAAGAACCAGATCACCAAGCTTGAGATCTACGACGAGTACAGCGTAAACGGCGTTGTGACCGAGACAATCAAGAGAAACAATGTAAGTCTTGATAACATTTCTTACCTGAATAAGGACGGAAAGCTCGCTACACCGCAGAACGTATACGATGTAAATCAGACAGACTTCTTCTACAGCGAAGACGAGAAGCTCATCCAGATCTGCTACGACGACGAGCCGCTCCTCGACAAGGATGGCAATGCTCTCTACCTTGAGGCATACATCGGCGTAAAGGGCGACGTTGACCTGAACAACATGGTTGACGGTGTTGACGCATCTGCGGTACTGGTATTCAATGCAGCTATCTCTGACGGTGTAACATCTGGCGACTCAGTACAGCTCTCCAACAGCTCACTCGTTAAGGGTGCGGACGATCCGCTCGATGCATTCTGTGCATTCCTCGGCGACGTAAACACTAACGAGTATGATCCTGATAACTGGCACTACACGAAGAGCGAAAGAATGCTCGACGGCGTAGACGCTTCCGGTATCCTCGTATTCAATGCTGAGGTTGCTAACGCAGGCGCAAATCCTGATTATCAGGCACTCTGGGATATAGCTTGTCCTGAGAGATTCGGTTGATCCGGATAAAACAAACAACAAAAAGCAGACCTTCGGGTCTGCTTTTTTGCCTTATAAGCAGAGGCTATAAAATACTATATATAATAGGTATGGATTTCCTGTTGATTTTTTGTCAGAAAAGTGTTATAATTTCAGCTGAGGGCGGTCTAAGCCCGAAAAATAGCGCGAAGTAATAGTGTCAATTGTGAAATACATACAAAAAATATATTGATTAATCGTCAATAATTTTTGAAAAAAATATGTAGTTCTGCTTGACTTATTGCTTTTTGTGTGATAAAATGTAGTTATGAATTTCCGGGCAAGCTATAGGTGGCTGACCTTGCACCTGGGAATTGCGCCTTGCGAATGACGCAGGTCTTGTACATAAGGCTGGCGCCGCGAGGAAAAAATATGTTAGAGAGGTATAGAACAATGAAGAATTCATTATTCAAGAGAGCCGTTGCCGCAGCAGCTGCTGTCCCGCTCGCTCTCACACAGTGTCTGACTGCTTCTTTCGCGGTTGATTTCAACGACACAGCTCTTATCGCGGCTAACAAGACAGCGAGTGATGAAGCTATCACACTCGAGACTCTTTGCTACATCGCTCCCGATCAGACTGAGTCCAGCTGGAACACAACTATTGCTAACAAGCTCAAGACAACAGACAAGACCAATGGTACTATCGATATCTCGAGCTACATCAGCACAGTAACTTCGAAGAGCGCACAGTACGGCAGCGTTGCTGAGGCTGTTCTCAAGGCAATCAATGAGGACGGCGTAACATACGAGCTCAAGAATAACCTTGACATCGTTCTTACAGCAAAGACCGACAAGGCTATCGACGGTCTCTACAACGCTACTGAGGATTCCCTCAAGGATCTTGCTAACAGTCTCGCTGCAAAGTACGGCGTTGCTGATCTTGCAAACATCGACTTTACAAAGGTTTCCACAAAGGGAACAGTTACCGTTACTATCGGTACATCTGCTCTTGATTCCGCTGACGGCAAGACTGTAGAAGCTACATTCGAGTTTGTTGACGAGAACGGCACAAAGTACGACGTTGAGGGTACACTCGGCTATGCTCAGGCTAAGCTCGACGAGGTTAAGACGGTAGCTTACGACGCGATCGATTCTCTCCCGGCAGGTGCTCTCACAGATGACGAGATCGCTTCTGCTAAGGCTGACGTTGACGCTAAGCTCGCTGACTACCAGAAGCTCATCAACAAGGCTAAGAACGGTATCAACAAGGCAAACAATGCTGCTGATAAGTCTGTTTCCGGCACAGTTGCTGACGTTATCGCTGCTGTAAACAGCCAGCTCAAGACTTCCGGCTACAAGAGACAGCTTCCTGCTACAGCTTCTGCTATCATGGCAAATGCTACAGTTAAGGAAAACTTCACAAATGCTATCAACAGCTTCGAGAACACAACAGGTGTTGCTATCGACATCGACGCTGCTGAGCTCGGCGCATTCGCTGATTCTCTCGAGAATGTTGAGGCTACATACACAGCTTCCAGCAAGTCTGCTTCCTTCAAGGCTAACTTCGAGGACGCTGAGATCGACGAGGTAAAGGCATACTACCTCAAGCAGGGCAAGGAAGTTGTAAGCTCCGAGAAGCAGATCACAATTGACGTTGACGGCTCCAAGGCTCTTCAGGGCACAGGCTCTGTAGAGGTTCACATCTACAGAATCCTTGAGCTCAAGGACATCGAAGTATCGTCTACAACAACTTCTACTTCCGAAACAACAACTTCCACAACAACTACGACATCCACTGACGAGGAGTCCACAACAACAACTACTACAGTAGCTACTGAGAGCTCCACAACTACTACAACTGCCGGCGATCAGCCCGTTGTAACAACAGTTGTTCAGGATACTTATGTTGAGCTCGAGTCCACATACGGCTTCTACCTCGACATCGACGAGGAGTTCTCCAAGAACCAGATCGAGTCCGCAGTTCTCAATGTAGTTTACACAAAGGGCTACACAAACGACGAGGGCACAGTTATCGTTGACGAGACATGGTCTGAGACATATGACATCAAGGATGACGTAGACTTCGGTTCTGCTACACCTAACAACACCTACACAAAGAACAACGACACATTCAAGTATGAGATCCCTGTATTCTACAATGGCGCAGGTATCGCAGACAAGACTGGCAAGATCATTCTCCAGCCCGGCAAGAAGCTTGCAGACGCTGACGAGGAGATTGCTTCCGTTGTAGTTTACATCGGTGTTAAGGGCGACGCTGACCTCAACAACATGGTTGACGGTGCAGACGCTTCCCTCGTACTCGTATACAATGCTGCACTTTCTGATGGTGTAACATCCGGTAATACAGTACAGCTCTCTAACAGCAAGCTCGTAGCTGGTCCTACATCTGTATACGACAACTTTGCTGCATTCCTTGCTGACGCTAAGCATGACGCTTCCATCGTTAACGACTGGAACGTTATGAAGGCTGACAGACTTATCGACGGTACTGATGCTTCCGCTATCCTCGTTTACAACGCTGAGACAGTTGAAACTGGTATCTTCGGTCGTGAGACATGGGAGAAGATCGTTGATCCTATCCACTAATCATATGTTAAGATCCGCCGTCTGAATGGCGGCGGATAACATAAAAAATCAAAATTATATTTGAAAGGAAACTACTACAATGAAGAAGAATGTTTTTTCGAGAGCACTTGCTGCTATCGCTGTATCTGCAATGGCACTTTCTGCATCCGCAATCAGCGCTTCCGCTGCTGAGGATGAGCACCTCGCTTCCTACGGCTTCACAGCTGACGAGATCTCTGCTTCTGAGGTAAAGGCTACTATCACAATTGATACAGTAGAGCTCACACTTGACGAGGCTAAGGCTACTCCTACTCAGGAGGTAAAGGTAAACGTTGCTGGCGCAGACGGAAAGTATGCTACACTTGGTCTTTACTTCTGCTATGACTCCAGACTCACACTCGTTCCTGATTCTGACGCTGAGCCTGTTTGCGTAGAGACAGCTTTCATCAAGGTTGCTGGCGAGCAGAAGGACCTCGGTTCTGATTCCTACAGCTATGCAGGCGACGATGTTCTCGGTGCTTTCTCCAAGTCCGGTAAGTGGGTATACCTCAACGGTGCTGCTTCCTCTAACAAGGGTAAGGACGGCGAGGCTCTCACATTCGCACTCACACTTCCTTCTGATGTTGCTGCTGGCGACTTCTACCCGGTAGAGCTCGTTTACAGAAGCTCTGATTCTATCGTTTCTCGTTTCACAGACGCTCAGAACACAGAGACTGGTAAGAAGATGCAGGCATACCTCTTCACACAGGGTATCACAAACGGTGGTATCAAGATCACTGACGAGGTGACAACTACATCTACAACAACAACTACTACTACAACAACTACAACAACAACAACTACTACTACAACAACTACAGCAGCTGCTGACACAACAACAACTACAACAGCTGCAGCTGGCGTTTCCACAACAGCTAAGGCTACAACAACAGCAGCTAAGGCTACAACAACAGCTAAGCCCACAGACGCTCCTAAGACAGGTGTTGCTGGCGTAGGCGTGGCAGTTGCAGGTCTTGCAGTTGCAGTTGGTACAGCATTCGTTCTCAGAAAGAAGGAAGACTAATTTAGTCTGACCTCAATGGAATGAAGTCCGCAAGGACATGAAGAGGGCTCCCGTAAGGGAGCCCTTTTTGCGCGGTCGGACACGTTGCCGCTTGCTTCGCGTGATCACTCTTAGTAACGCCCAAATCTGAACATCGCATACGGACAATAAAAAAGGACGGTCTCATGCCGTCCTTTTTGTTATTTACCGTAGGTCGCGCCGCCCCAGCCGTCAATGCCGGAACGCCGCAGCGCACCGAATATCCTGTCCTTGAATCCGTGGTCGGAGCGCTCCATCTCGTTGATGAAATTCTTGGTGCGCTCACGGTTGGTGGTTCCGTCCACGGGACATTTCGACTTCACGACCGGAAGCCCGGCACGGTTCACGCTGCGCCGTATCTCGTTTTCAGGCGCGAAGACCAGCGGACGTATCACGGTGATGTCCTTGCGGTCGAGGTAGGTCATCGGCGCGAAGCACCCGATACGCCCCTCCGTGAAGAGGTTCATGATGAACGTCTCGAGGACATCCTCGTAGTTATGTCCGAGCGCGACCTTGTTGCAACCGAGCTCCTTCGCGGTATTGTGGAGCGCACCGCGCCGCATTCTCGCGCAGAGACTGCACGGGTGGTCCTCCCCGCGGATATCGAAAACTATCTCCCCGATGTGGGTCGGAATGACGCGGTAGTCTATACCGGACTTCACGCACAGCTCCGCAACGGGAGAGTAGTCTGTTGGGACACCGCCGAAGCATGGGTCGAGGGTCACACCTATGATGTCAAAATCTATCCCTATGAAGCGGCGAAGCTGAGTGAGCCCGAACAGCAGCGCGAGGCTGTCCTTCCCGCCGGAAACTCCCACAGCGATACGGTCGCCGTCTCTGAGCAGACCGAATTCCTGCACAGCCTTCCGCATATAGCCAAGTATTTTTTGCATAAAAAGCCTCCTTTTTCATAAGTATAGCACATTTCGGACGCAAACGCAATGCAAACCGACCAAAAAAGTATGAATAGCACGAATTTTCCAGCGAGCGTTGCATTTTTTTGCGGCATATGGTATAATGAAAACATAGAATGCGAAAGGAGCTTTTTATGGAAAAGCTGAAAGCAAGGTTTCACCTCCCGGGACTGACCGAGAACATGAAGCTTAACTACGTCATCATCAATATGATAAGGAATATGCCCGAGCTCTTCTGGGACGACCTCGAGATCGCGTCGGTGTACGGCGCATTCCCGCCCTCCATGTGGAACGGCGGAAGGTGTATCGGCGGCGTCAGCTCAGACGATTACATCAAGGGCGTGATGAAGCTCTTCAACGACATGGGTATCCCGCTGCGCTTCACCTTCACAAACCCGCTCATCGGCAAGGAGCACCTCAGCGATCCGTTCTGCAACAAGGTGCTGAAGATGTGTGATAACGGCCTGAACGAGGTCATCGTGAACTCCGACGTCCTCGAGGAGTACATCCGCGACAAGTATCCGAACTACAAGATAACCAGCTCCACCTGCAAGCGCCTGACCGACCCCGAGCGCGTTGCCGAGGAGCTGAACAAGGACTACCACATCGTCGTGCTCGACTACGACCTCAACAACAAGTTCGATATCCTCGACAAGCTCCCCCACAAGGAGAAGATCGAAATGCTTGCGGACTCGAACTGCTTCCCGCAGTGCCCGCGCAGAGTCGAGGAGTATGAGACCGTCGGCAAGCAGATGATCGTCTACAACGAGCACCTGAAAAAGCACCCGGACAAGCCGTTCCGTATGTCCGACTACGACGAGAAGACCATGAGCCGCGACTTCAACTGTCCGGCGATGCACAAGAGCCCCTTCGACGAGCGCAAGCAGCCGTACCACATCAGCCCGGAGCTCATCTTCAACGAGTATATCCCGCGCGGTATCCATCAGTTCAAGATATCGGGGCGCGGATCGAGCCACCTGTACGTCATCGAGTTGTATATGTATTACCTCGTGAAGCCGGAGTGCCGTGCCGAGGCGATGTTCTATTACCTCCACAATCTCGAGAAAAACGGCGTCATCAAGATCGACAATATGTGAGAAAAGGCACAGGTTTTCCTGTGCCTTTTTTGTTATGCAAGGTGACTTGTGTGCGTGCGAGCATCAACGTGCTCCTCAAAAAACGTGTTCGCTTGAAATCTCGATTAAATATACCCCATCGACCTCAGCGCGAACAGCCACCCCGTGAGCGTGAATGCGCTGCATAGCGTAGTGAGCATGACCGCGAAGGCGGTTATCGTACCGCGGTGCCCGAGGTTTTTTGCCATGACGAAGCAGCTCCCCGTGGTCGCGCTGCCGAGCATTACCAGTATCGCGACCAGCTTCTCCCCGCGGAAACCCAGTGCTATAGCCGCCGGAAGGAATATCGCGCAGAACGCCACGAGCTTGATGAGCGCTATCCCCGCGGTCACGCCGACCTTCCCCCTGGTCTCGGCGAATTTGAACGAAGCCCCGAGCGCGATGAGCGAGAGGGGAGTCGCCATGTTTGCAAGGTAGGAGACAGACTTCCGCAGTATGAACGGCTGGGGTATCCCCGCTGCCGACCAGAGCAGTCCGACCGCAATGCCGAGGATTATGGGGTTAGTGACTATCCCCCGGAGCGTGGTAAGCCAGAGCGATTTTCCGCCGCCTGACGTTTTTCCGGGAGAAGTCAGCGAGAGCGTGACTACCGCCGCAACGTTGTATATCGGGACAGTCGCGACGACCATGAGTGCCGCGATAGTCGCCTGACCGTAGATATTGTTGATGAACGCTATGCCCAGCACAGCAGCACTGCTTCTGTACGCCGCCTGCACTATCTCGCCGCGCTCGGCTCTGTCCCGGTGCAGGAGGGAGTATAGTGCCGCGATCGCAATGCTCAGCAGGGTCGCACAGACGCAGAATGCAAAGAAGCGCCCGTCCCAGACCGCCTGAAAATCGGCAGCGGAGAGATCGTAGAAGAGAAGCGCGGGAAGAGTCGTGCGGAAGACGAACTTGTTCAGCACGCCGGTGGTGTGGTCGTCGAGGAGGTCTATCCTCCGGAACACCCACCCGCATACCATCATCAGGAACACGGGCACGGTCGCGTTCAGGCTGAACGCAAGATTATCGAGAAACATTTGGATCACCTTTATAACTAAATACGATTCATTATAGCATATTTTCCCGCTCAAATCAAGCTCACGCCGGGGCGCTTGACAATGTGGAGTATCGGTGGTATAATCAATATATATATTTTTTTATTTTAACTGGAATTTTTTCGTCTTTTTCGGCTTCAAAAGTCACTATATAGTGAGGGCGCGGCGAGCGTGCCCGTGAAAGGAGACAGTACAGTGAGAGCTTTCCGGATAATAGCCGTTTCGGCGGCTTTGGCGTGTATTTTGACCGCGTGTAAGAAAAACGATATGCCCGAGGTCTCAGAGATCGAGATTCCGCTCCCGAGCGACGAGTTCGTCCCGCCGCCGTTCGAGCCCGCGCTGGACGAGCCCGTCGGCACGCTTGACAGCAGCGATTTCAGCAGCATCACCGTGAATTATACCCTCGTTGACGCCGAACCGCCGCTCGACGTGAAGGAGTACACCTTCGACGCGCCCGGGGGCGACGGTCTTGTTTTCAGCGGATCATTCCAGCTTGCGGGGGAAAATGCCTACCGCGTCAACTGCCGCGGGATCGAAAACTTCGAGGAAATCATCGACGGGAACGGAGATGTCCACAAGGTCAAGAGCGGCTACGAGATGACCGGCGCAGACATCGAGCGCCTCGACCTTGATACCGGCGAGGTGACGCAGTACTGCACAGTCACCGGGGAGGGAATCCCCGAGGCTTGCTGGAGCATTTCGCCCCTTTGCGAGTGCAGCGGCGGCGGACTGTATGTCACTGCGTTCTACAGCGATATGTACTTTCTGAACGACGCATACGCCCTCCTGAAGATCTCTGCTGACGGCTCTGAGGTGCAGAACCTCGGCAGGAGCGAGTTCAGCCCCAAGGTCGTGGGAGACGGTATCTATGCGGACATCGACGGCGAGTGGCTCGTGCTCGACGAGAGCAGAGGGGAGTTCACCGCGCCGGAGCTTCCGGTCGAGAGCGGGAACATCACCTACTCCGACTCCGTTGGCTTCGCGACCTTCTCCCGACCCGGCGGCAAGGGCGGATACTCCCTCAGCTGCGACAAATACACGCTGACCACGCCGCTCCGCGCCGGCAGTCTGATCTCGGCGACGGACAAACGCGCCGTGATATTTGCCGGCGGCGCAAGCACAGTGATGTGCTACGACTTCGCCACGCACGAGCTGTGCACCTGCGACCTCAGCGAGATAAACAACCTGACCGGCGTCTATCCGTGCGGGGATTGGCTGTTCCTGGGAGTTTCGCCGTACTGTCCGTATATCTTCGACCCGGTGACAGGCGCCGCATTTATGCTATACTACGAGGATATCCCCATAACACTGAGCAGCAGCGGCGGCAGGGTAGGAGTGTCCTCGGAGACCTCGCTCAAAGTCTACACAGCCAAGGAGGAACTGACATGAGATACAGAAAAACAGCGGCAGCGCTCACGGCGCTCCTCTGCCTGACCTGCGGGTGCAGCAAGAACAAGACCCCCGACGTTCCTGAGGAGGAGCCCGCCGGCGTGACCGAAGCAATAGAGGCAGAACCCTCTCCCCAGCCCGAAACTCCCACGGACAAACCTCTTGATTCGTTGACCTATGAGGACTTCACCGAGGTGAACGTCAGTCTTTCGGTGCTCGACGAGGCTGCTCCGGTGAACATCGAGAAGTACCAGCTCGAGCTCCCCGAATTGGAGGAGGGCGAAGAGCTGATATATACCTCCGACACGCTTATCGACGGGACGACCATGTATTTTACCGTTTATACCGGAAAGAAAGACCAAACAGTGGTATACGGCGAGGACGGCGGGGTAGAGGGCGTGAACACAAACTATATATACTACCATTCTATCCTCTGCTCGTTCGACATAGAGACGGAGGAGTTCGCAATGTTCTCCGACAATGCTGACGAACTGTTTTACGCCGCTGATGACGGGATATTCAACACCTTTCTTCTTGCAGCACACGACGGGTATATCTACTACCTCCTCACGCAGTATGAGCCGAACGAGCTGAACGGCTACTTAGCCACCGGCGGCTGGATAAAGCGCCTTGACCTCTCCACATTGGAGAACGAGACCCTCTGCGAGACCGGTGAGAGCTACATCTTCTCCTGCGACGGCAACATCTGGATGCACGACGACAAGGACATCTACCGCTTTGACCTGGACACCTTCGAGTGGGAGGCCACGATAACGGACTACGAGAACTACGGCGTTGACCCGACGCTGTCCTCGGACGAGCGCTTCTGCGTCTTTGACGACGAGCTTGGCTTCGTGACGTATCTCCGGAAGAGCGGCGACAAGGAGCGCACCCTCACCACCGATAAGTACACAATAAAAACAAAGCTCCGCAGCGGAGCTATCCTCAGCGTTACGGAGAATATGGCGGTGATCTGCAATCCCAGCGACTCTACCCTGCACGTCTACGACGTCGGGCACATGGAGCGGTATTCGTATGAGCTCAGCGGACTGGGCGCAGCCACGCAGTACATGGGCGGGGGCGAGTCGGGCTACACAATGGTGAACGACATTCCCGTGGCGTGCGGCGATCATGTTCTGGTCTACAGCCTTGTTACTCAGGCAAGCGACGAGTATATAGACGACTACGCCGCCTTCGTTGATAACTCATACAACGTGACCGCGAGCTTCCTGCTGCCTGAATACGGCGTCGCGTACCGTCTCGGCGGGCTGCTGATAGATCAGGAGAACTCGCTGTTCCCGGACGTCGGCACAGTCGCGGACAAGGCATACATCTTCACCGGCGAGGAGCTGATACTAATCAGCGAAGAAACTCCTCAATGACGTCGGTCTCGCCGTATGTGCGGAGGAGTGTGTAGCCGTTGTTTTCGAGGATAGCGTTCACGAACTCGTCGCGCTCGACTCTGTCGGGGCGCGCATGGGAGGAATCGTCGAGCTCGATGAGTGCGACGATAATGGTATCCTCGTCTGCGAGGGCGAAGTCGATGTGCTTGGAGCGGATCTTGTTGAAGCACTCCATCCAGAGCGGGTTGACGTCCTTGGGCTTGGGCTCGAGCAGGTCAGCGAGGCGGACCTTGGTGAATATCTGCAATCCGGACTCGTCCGCGAGCGGCTTGAGACGGGTGTAGAACTCGTATTCCCGGTCGGTGAGGATAGGCTTGGGCTGGTAGAGCTTGGTGATGTCGGGCTTGCGGAGCCTCCGTATGAGCCATACAGCGAAGATTATGAGTGCGATGAGCACCGCCAGCGCGATGATATCTGTAAATGACATTATTTCTCCCTTAAAGAACAGTAAAACTGCGTCGGATCTGCGTATATAGTAATTATACCATTTTTGCGGCACAGCGTCAACACAAATGTTCTGCGGCGGAAACTATTTTTCCGAAAGCACTTGAATATTGCGCCGAAATCGTGTATTATATTATTGAAGACAAAATAAACAGGAGGCAGCTGAATGAAAAAGAGGATCCCGCTAATACTCGCCGCGGCGCTCATGGCGTCATCAGCTTGTGCGTGTCACAAGGAGAAGATAGGAACTGTCGAGCCCGGCACAAATACGAACAAGGTCGTTGCAAAGGAGACCGACGCGATACTCGCGGTCATCGACGAATCGTGGAGCACGCGCTTCCTCGGCAACTCCGATGATCTCCTCTACCCGAACGCAGGCATCGCTCATATCACAGGCGACGGCGACTACACCGTCAGCGTTGACGCCGCGGGCACGGACATCTCCCCGAAGGGGATCAACATCATGTACGTCAAGGTGTTCGACGGCTACGGACACTACCCCAATATGGCGATCGAGGTCAGGAGCGTGCGCGTGGACGGCAAGGAGGTCGAGCTCAAGGCGAAGAACTACACCTCCACCGAGGACAAGCGTGAAATGCGTGCCAACATCTACAACACCTACGTTGACAAGCTCCCCGAGGACGCCCACGATGCCAACGGAGCTGTCACCGACGACGGCACCTACTCCGCGCAGATAATCGACCCCGACGCATTTGCCTCCGGCTGGACAAAGGTCGAGGTGGACTTCACCGTAACGGGTACGTCTCAGGGCAGTTAAGCACCTCTTGCAGTGCGTGAAATTGCACAAATCACGCATACACCATGCTGAAAGTTTGTTGAAAATATCATCTTGAACTTGTCAGTAAAATTGTGTATCATATTATTAGCAAAAAACGGCAGACCCTCTATTTATGCCGTAATATTAATAAAAAAGGAGTTTTTAACATGAACAACAGAAGATTTTTAGCCTGCTTCCTCGCAGCAGCTATGATGTGCGGTGCGTTCGCTTCCTGTGCAGACAATAACGATAGCAGCGAAAGCAAGGCAGAGGCTACAACTGAGGCTTCAACAGAAGCAGAGACAGAAGCTGAGACAGAGGCTCCCTCTGAGGAGGAGGAAGTCCCCACAGCAGCTCCCGTGGATCTCGGCGACCTCGAGTTCGAGGATCCGGTAGTTGTTGAGGAGGGCGATGCTTACCTCCAGATCGTAAACGGCGACTGGTGGGTGCAGTATACAGGCGCTGCAACTGACTTCCTCAGCTACAATGCGACCAAGGTCCACATCGACGGCAACGGCGAGTACACCGTAGGCGTTACAGCTGACACCCTCGGCTTCCGCTATGACACATCTATGGGTCAGGACATCAATTCCACGTTCCTTCCCTTCGGACTTTCGTTCTCCGCAGTGATCGTTCGCGGCGGTGCTACGCTCTATCCGAATATGTCCATCGACATCACAGCTATCAGGATCGACGGCGAGGATATCCCGCTCACGGCGAAGAGCTTCACCTGCGTTGACGACGCATACACAGATGACGAGCTCAGCGATATGCGCTCCAACATCTACAACCCGTGGGTAAACGCTCTCCCCGAGGACGCTCATGACGCTTCGGGCGCAGTTACCGCAGACGGCGGCTACGCTGCAACTATCATCGACACAAACGCCTTCGAGAAGGAGTGGACGACTGTCGAGGTCGATTTCACAGTTTCCGGCATCGAATAATAAGAACCAGAGCTCCCCGCAAGGGGAGCTTTTTTGCTGTCCGGATATAAAAGAATTCTGCCGCACATAACGTGCGGCAGATTCAATGAACACACCTTTTATCTAAACTCTTTTCGTTACCCTGGATAAGTACCCGTCACATCAGGTCAGATAAAGTCATCGGCAGAGTGGTGTACTTGCCTAATATGTAACCTTGGAGCACCTGTGCGTCGAGGTAAGTGACATTCCCGTCAACGAGGAGGTCAGCCGCCTCGAGCTGGAGATCGTTCATCTGGTAGTAGCCCGTGAAGTACTGGCGAAGGCAAATGAGATCGAAGTTGTTGACCTCGCTGTCGCCGTTGATGTCTCCGGCACACTCGGGGACGACGTCATAGCGGGCGGGGACTTCCTGCCCCTGTATCTCCGTGTCACACTCGACGAGGAGTATCTCCCAGTACCAGCCGTAATCGCTGTTGGGCTCATAGCATACGCCCACTCCGATGTGGGTATAGCAGGGGTTCAGCATAGCATCGTGGTGGCTCTCGGAGCCCATCCACTGGTTAAACGTGTCTTGTGCAGCGGAGTATGCTGCGGCGATATTCTCGGCAGCGACCGCGTAGGGGACGAGGGTCGTGTCGATGACAGTCGCGAAGTCTTCGTTGTCGTTTCTTGTATGGTCGAAGCGGAAAATACACTCACGCGCACGGACATTTGCGCAGTCGCAGAGGTACGGCACGAGGTAGAGCGGCTTGGCGCCGTTCGCAGCGCGCTCCTCGTTGATGAGGAGAGTCATTTCCTTAGCGAGCTCCTTTTTATTCTCGACGGTGTCCTCGACTCCCACCGAGCGCATGGAAGTGCCGAATGCACACATGAACACTACGGCAGCAGTGAAGACAGCGGCAAAAACACGGACAGCTCTGAGCTTTATTGCAGTCATATCGGACACCTCCTTTTATACTTTCGGTCAACATTTGTTCATGTTAATTGTAGCATATTATTCCTTATTTTAAAAGGGCTTTTCACGGATTTGTACATTGTGCTGTAAAAATTCTCCGATTTGAACAAATCAGAATTTACTCAAAGTATTATCGCTCGGACATTATTCGCCGTGTTTATATCTGAGCCGGCATTTTATGCACCTTATGTGGCATAACACGCGCTGCGCTCAGATGTCCCCGCCGTTTTTGACCTTTTCGATCGCGCTTTTCTCGAGACGCGAGACCTGCGCCTGCGAAATGCCGATCTCCCTCGCCACCTCTACCTGAGTCTTCCCTCGCAGGAAGCGCAGGTAGAGGATATTCCGTTCGCGCTCGCCGAGGGAGCGTATCGCCTCACGAATGGACATCTCCTGCAGCCAGCTGTCAACGTCGTTGCGGTCGCCGATCTGGTCCATGATGTAGAGGGTGTCGTCGGAGTCGGAGAACACGGGCTCGTATAGCGAAACGGGGTCGCTGATGCTCTCGAGCGCGATGACCACCTCCGACCGCTTTTCGCCGGTCTCTTTGGCTATCTCGTCGATGTTCGGCTCACGTCCGAGCTCTGCCGTGAGGTGCTCCTTAGCCTGTATCGCCTTGTACGCGAGGTCGCGCATGGAGCGGCTGACCTTTACGTGGCTGTAGTCGCGGAGGTGACGGCGGAGTTCACCGCTAATCATCGGCACGCAGTACGTCGAGAAGCGCACCTCCTTTGTGAGGTCGAAGTTGTTGATCGCCTTTATCAGCCCGATCACGCCGATCTGGAAGAGGTCGTCCACGTCCTCGCCGCGGCCTGTGAAGCGCTGTATCACGCTGAGCACGAGGCGGAGGTTGCCCTTGATGAGCTTGTCCCGCGCGGACTTGCTGCCCGTATCGCGTATCTCGCGGAGGAGCTGCATTTTCTCCTCCTCACTGAGCACGGTGAGCTCTGATGTGTTTATCCCCGAGATAACGACCTTGTTGTACGCCATATCCAGCCTCCTGAGCAAAAACTTCATGGATATTATTGCCCGGCGGCGCGGATATAATCATGGCAGAAAATGTAAAAGCCAGCTTTTGCATGGTATCAGTGCATACGGAACAGGTGTCAGGTATCAGGTTTTAGGTGCCAGGTGTAGGTGTTAGGTATAGGGGCGCCCTTTGTGCGTCTGCGGATAACAGGAAACTCGCGGGCGGCGGAACTCCGCCCCTGCACCTCCCTGAACGCATCTGCAGCGGCGCCGCACTCACACGATCCCGCCGTTTGTCATATAATGGAATGGAAAAACAGCCATTCGGCAGATTGGAGCAAAATATGAAAAAGAGAATACTTATAGCCGGCGGCGACCTGCGGCAGCTCTACTGCGCGGCGCGGCTTTCCGGCGTTTATGATACATCGGTGCTCGGCTTCGACAGGGACTCCATTCCCGACGACCTCGTCCTCCGCGCAGCCTCCACGGACGAGACCGCCCGCTACGATATCGCAGTCCTGCCTGTCCCGCCGCTGAACGAGTCAGCAATGCTGAACACTCCCTGCACCGCACAGGAAATACCCCCCGGGACAGTCCGTGCAATGCTGAAGGACGGCGCGGAGGTGTTCGCGGGGAAGGTCGATGATCGTCTTGCGGAGCACTTCCCCGGTTGCCGGCTGACGGACTACCTGACCCGCGAGGAACTGAGCCTGAAAAACGCCGTCCCGACCGCGGAGGGCGCAGTACAGCTCGCACTGGAGGAACTGCCGGTCACGCTCAGCGGGTCAAAGGCGCTCATCGTCGGCATGGGACGAATCGGGACAGCGCTCGCAGGGATACTCAAGGGGTTCGGCGCGGAGGTGACAGTCGCGGTGCGCAGCGCGAACGGCGAAGCGAAGGCACGTGTCGCGGGCGTGCGCTCGTGCAGGACGCCATCTATGCCGACCGACTTTACTGTAGTTTTCAACACCGTTCCCGCCATGATATTCGACCGCACGCTGCTCGAACAATTCCCGCGGGAGACGCTCTTCATCGACCTAGCCTCGAAGCCGGGCGGTATCGACCTCGACGCCGCTGCACAGCTCGGAAGACGAACTGTCTGGGCGCTGGGTCTCCCCGGAAAGACCGCCCCCGTGACCGCCGGCGAGATGATAGCCGAGACGGTCGCAGACATTCTCGCGGAAAGGAGTGACGGCGATGAGTGACATCATACGCGGACTGCGTGTCGGATTCGCAGTAACGGGCTCGTTCTGCACGCTGGAAAAGGCGTTCCGGCAGGCTGAGATACTGCGTGAAATGGGCGCGGAGCTCGTCCCGATAATGTCGGAGCACGCCGCCTCCACGGACACCCGCTTCGGAACAGCGCAGGAGAACCTCGCGCGGCTGCAGGAGATAGCCTCGCGGGAGGTCATCACTACTATCGCGGACGCCGAGCCCATAGGACCAAAGTCCCTGACGGACATCATGCTGGTCGCACCGTGTACGTCAAACACTGCCGCAAAGCTCGCAAATTCGGTCACGGACACCTCTGTGACAATGGCGGTGAAATCACATCTTCGCGCCGGGAAGCCGGTGCTGCTCGCGATAGCGTCGAACGACTCGCTGCTCGGCTCGGCGAGGAACATCGGGGAGCTTTTCAACCGGAAAAGCTACTATTTCGTGCCGATGTTACAGGACGACACCGAAAAAAAGCCCGCCTCGCTCGTCGCGGAATTTTCAATGATCCCGCAGGCGCTCGAGGCGGCGATGAAGGGTATCCAGCTGCGGCCGATAATCTACAGCTCGTGAGCGGATACGAAAAAAGGGCGGGAGGGAAGTACCCTTTCGCCCTTATTTTCATTTTGAATACTTGTCCCGCTGTTCCACCGCAAGGCGGTCGCAGCGCTCGTTCTCGGGGTGACCGGCATGGCCCTTCACCCAATTGAACTCCACGTCATGCTTCGCAAGGAGCGGCAGGAGCTGTTCCCAAAGATCGACGTTCAGTGCGGGCTTTTTGTCGGACTTTATCCAGCCCCTCTTTTTCCAGCCGTAGACCCAGCCCTTGGTCACGCTGTCCACGACGTACTTGC
Organism: Ruminococcus sp.; assembly: GCA_016288815.1. Lineage (GTDB taxonomy): Bacteria > Bacillota > Clostridia > Oscillospirales > Ruminococcaceae > Ruminococcus. Next base: position 35,209 of record JAEELF010000009.1, on the reverse strand, counting down.
TGTCGGTGGTGAGGATGACCCTGCACGGCTCTTTCAGCGCGGACAAGCCCGTGATGACGCCGAGCAGCTCCATGCGGTTGTTGGTGGTAGCCGGGTCGCCGCCGGATAGTTCCTTCTCGACGTTCCCGAAGCGCAGCACCACGCCGTATCCGCCGGGACCAGGGTTGCCGCTGCACGCGCCGTCCGTGAATATCTCAACTGTTTTTATAGGGATCACCTTCTTTAGTAATATGGAAACGAGTGAGCCAGCCGCTGATAATGCTTACCGGAACAGATCATGATCTATGAAACATGATAATTGCCACCAATACGCTTATAACGATCGAGGGGATCAGAGTTATGTACCCGAATACTCTGAAAACAATGCCTAATTTTTTATGTTCTGTCTTATTGTACAGAACTGTTCCGATAATAATGGGAGCTATTCCGATGATCAGAACGATTGCGGCCGCGCTCAACAATACAAACAATAAACCGATAAAAGCCATATTATCACCATCTGGATACCAATTTATCCGGATAAATATTTACCGCGGAACAAAATTACCGAGCCTATGATCTCAGGCTCGGTAACTAATACTGATGTCCGACCACTCAAGCGGACACCGTAATCACGCATTACGGATCAATACGCCTTGCCCCAGTATACCATGCACTTAGCAGGCTTTCCGCAGCAGACGCACTTATCGGAGAGCTGCTCCTGCTCGAACGGTATGCAGCGCGAGCCGACGCCGGTCTTTTCCTTGACCTCGTCCTCGCACGCCTCCTCGCCGCACCACATAGCCTTGACGAATCCGTCGCCCTTCTCCTCGAGCGCCTTGGTTATCTCGTCGAGCGTCGTGCAGGCGTAGGTCTTGTTGGCGCGGTTCTCGGCAGCCTTCGCGAACATTCCCTGCGGGATATCCTTATCGAGCAGCCTTGTGACGAGCTCGCCGAGCTCAGCAAAGTCATTGCCGATAGAAACGGTCTGTTTCTCGCCGTTGTAGCGGGTAGCGACCACGCACTGACCAGCCTCGATGTCCTTGGGACCTATCTCGATACGCACCGGGACGCCCTTCATCTCGTACTCAGCGAACTTCCAGCCGGGGGAGTTGTCGCTGTCGTCGAGCTTCACGCGGATACCGAGCGCCTTGAGCTTCTCGAACATCTCCCCAGCCTTCTCGAGGACGCCCTCCTTGTGCTGAGCGATAGGCACGATGACTGCCTGTACCGGAGCTACAGCCGGCGGGAGGACAAGTCCGCTGTTGTCGCCGTGAGTCATGATGACCGCACCGATGAGACGTGTGGTAACGCCCCAGCTTGTCTGGTGGGGGTAAACGCGCTTGTTTTCCTTGTCGGTGTACTGTATGTCGAACGCCTTGGCGAAGCCGTCGCCGAAGTAATGGGACGTACCCGCCTGAAGCGCCTTGCCGTCGTGCATGAGAGCCTCGATAGCGTATGTGGACTCAGCTCCCGCGAACTTATCGCTGTCGGTCTTCTTGCCCTTGACTACAGGCATAGCGAGCGAGCCCTCGCAGAAGTCCGCATAGACGTTGAGCATACGCTCGGTCTCCTCGATAGCCTCCTGAGCGGTAGCGTGGATAGTGTGACCCTCCTGCCAGAGAAACTCACGCGAGCGGAGGAACGGACGTGTGGTCTTCTCCCAGCGGACAACGCTGACCCACTGATTGTACAGCTTGGGCAGGTCGCGGTAGGAGTGAACGATATTTGCATAGTGCTCGCAGAAAAGGGTCTCGGAGGTAGGTCTTACGCAGAGCCTGTCCTCGAGCTTCTCGTTGCCGCCGTGAGTTACCCAGGCCACCTCAGGCGCGAAGCCCTCGACGTGGTCCTTTTCCTTCTGGAGAAGGCTCTCGGGAATGAACATCGGCATACAAACGTTTTCGTGACCGGTCGCCTTGAACATACCGTCGAGGATACGCTGCATATTCTCCCAGATAGCGTAGCCGTAGGGACGAATGACCATACATCCCTTAACGCTGGTGTACTCGACGAGCTCAGCTTTTTTGCAGATATCGGTATACCACTGTGCGAAATCCTCGTCCATGGAGGTTATTTCAGAAACAAGTTTTTTATCCTTAGCCATTTTCAGACCTCTTTCGTAGTTTATAGTAAATACATTATAACATTATTGGTATTGAATGTCAAGCGCGGAGCCCGCACACCCGGACACATTGCCGCTCGGCAGGGCAGCGCCCTGAACGTCTGCGCGTTGCCGCTCGGCAGGGCAGCGCCCTGAACGTCTGCGCGTTGCCGCTCGGCAGGGCAGCGCCCTGCACGTTGCCGCTCGTAAACTCGCTTACTCTTAACAACGACCTTACTTGTACATCGCATACGGGACAGGTGTCAGGTTTTAGGTTTCAGGTGTCAGGTCGTAGGGGACGGCGTCCTCGACGTCCCACGGATCGTGCACGTCCCCCGTCTCCGGGAGGTTGTCCCTTTGGCAGGTGGGCTTCCCCTCCCCGGTGATTGACTAAACCCGAAAACTGTGCTATAATATAGTGTAACTGTTCTTCCGTCGGGAAGAATGCCGAATCAAGATAAAAGGAGCTATTAAAATGAGCGGAAATACACACAGCTACGAAAGTCCCTTCTGCACAAGATATGCCAGCGAGGAAATGCAGTACGTTTTCTCTGCCGACAAGAAATTCACCACATGGAGACGCCTCTGGGTCGCGCTCGCAAGAGCCGAGATGAAGCTTGGCCTTCCCGTGACACAGGCGCAGGTTGACCAGCTCGAAGCGCACATCGACGACATCGACTACGAGGTCGCAGCAGCGCGTGAGAAGGAGGTCCGCCACGACGTCATGGCGCACGTCTATACATATGGCAAGGTCTGCCCGGACGCTGCCGGCATAATCCACCTCGGTGCGACATCATGCTACGTCGGCGACAACACCGACATCATCATCATGCGCGACGGTCTGAACATAATCCGCCGCAAGCTGATAAACGTAATGAACAACCTCGCGCGTTTTGCCCGCGAGTACAAGGATATGCCCTGCATGGCTTACACTCATCTCCAGCCCGCACAGCCCACGACAGTCGGCAAAAGAGCTACTCTCTGGCTCAACGAGCTCCTCATGGACTTCGAGGATCTTGAGTACCGCATCTCCACTCTGAAAATGCTCGGCTCAAAGGGCACAACAGGCACACAGGCTTCGTTCATGGAGCTTTTCGAGGGCGACACCGACAAGATAAAGCAGCTCGAGAAGATGATAGCCGAGGAAATGGGCTTCGACAGCGTAGTACCGGTATCGGGACAGACCTACTCCCGAAAGGTGGACTCACAGGTGCTCGCAGTGCTGAGCGGTATCGCGCAGACCTGCAGCAAGTTCTCCAACGACCTGCGTATCCTCCAGAGCTTCGAGGAAATGGAGGAGCCCCGCGAGAAGTCGCAGATAGGCTCGTCCGCAATGGCATACAAGCGCAATCCCATGCGCTGCGAGAGAATAACCTCCCTCGCGCGCTACGTCATGATAGACGTGCTCAACCCCGCATTCACCGCGGGTACGCAGTGGTTCGAGAGGACTCTCGATGACTCCGCGAACAAGCGTATCTCCGTTGCGGAGGCATTCCTCGGCGTTGACGCTATCCTCAACATCATGATGAACGTCACCGACGGCATGGTGGTATATCCGGAGATAGTCCGCCGCCGCCTCATGGCGAAGCTCCCCTTCATGGCGACCGAGAACATCATGATGGACGCCGTAAAGCGGGGCGGCGACCGTCAGGAACTCCACGAGCGTATCCGCGAGTACTCTATGATCGCGGCGAAGGAGATAAAGATGTACGGCAGAGACGGCAATCTCTGCGAGCTCATCGTGAACGACCCGATGTTCAAGATAACCCGCGACGAGCTCGACGCGATGCTGAAGCCGGAGAACTTCGTAGGAAGGAGCCCGCAGCAGGTTGAGGAGTTCCTCAGCGAGTGCGTAGATCCTATTCTCAATGCGAACAAGGATATCCTCGGCGAGAGCTTTGAGATGAAGAATTGACCTGTAGGGGACGCCGCAGCTTTCCTCTGCCCACCCCCTTTGTCACTGCGTGACATTTCCACACACCGTGGGGAATCACCCGGCGTCCCGCCCCTACATTATTGTTCTTTCGGATTTGACGGGCGGATAATATCCGCCCTTACAGCAGCTCCGCGCTGCAGCAAATGATATAGGAGATCAAAATGAAAAAAGCACTGACTATCGGCGGGGTAGTCCTCGGGATACTGCTGGTCGGCTGGCTGGCGATAGTGATATTCTGCCCGGGACTTTTCACCTACATAAGCGTAAAGCACAAATACGCCCACATCGACGACCGCCTTTCCACGTTCGCGGCGGTACAGGTCCCCTCGGACTTCGCGGCATATACCATCGGCGATGTGAAGATATCCGTGCCGTCGGGCTATTCACAGGGCTCGACTGAGCATATCCTCAGGGACGGCGACAAGGTCGTGATGATAATGGACTTTGACAACGCCGAGCTCGCCGGGTTAAGCAGCGAGCTGCTCAGGAACTGGGGCATGGAGGACGAGTTCAGCGAGTCCGACTACCGCAGCTACTTCAAAGCTGTCGGGGCGGAGTATCCGTCGGTATACAAGCCCTCAGCGGACATCCTGTGGTACGAGAAGGACGTCCTCACTTCGAAGGACTGTCTGAAGCTGCGCGGCAGGGACAGGAAGATATTCAAAACGCTCGCGGACAACAAGGAAGAAGCCTACAAAATGGAGGATTCGTGGAAGCTCCCGCTGAGCGGCGGGATAGCGTATGCCTCGCAGAGCAGGGAGAACGACCTCGTCAATTACGAATACTGGACCGTCTCGATATACCCAGACAACAGCGGCGCGACCTACTACACCGTGATGATACGCGGCGAATCTGACGAAGTGACAAAGCAGATGATAAGCTCGATAGAGCTGAAATAAGAGGAGCATATATGAAAAAAGAATTCCTTGAAGCAGGGAAGATAGTAACCACCCACGGCATACGCGGCGAGGTCAAGATAATGCCATACTGCGACAGCCCTGAGCTGCTGTGCGAGTTCGACAGGCTGTTTTTGGGCAAGAACAAGGGCGAGGTCGCAATTGAGCGCGCAAGGGTGTTCAAGAGCACGGTAATCGCGAAGATAGAGGGTGTAGACACTCCCGAGGACGCCGAAAAGCTGCGCAATAAAATGCTCTATATGCACCGTGACGACCTTGAGCTCGACGAGGATACATACTTTATCTCCGACCTGATAGGCATGGAGGTGCGCGACGCGGACTCCGGACAGGTCTACGGCGAGATAGCTGACGTAATGCAGACCGGCGCGAACGACGTTTATGTGATAAAGGGCGCGGACAGGGAGTACCTTGTCCCTGCGATAGCGGACGTCGTAGTGTCCACGGACGTAGACGGCGGCGTAATGACGATACGCCCGCTGGACGGACTGTTTGACTAAAAACAATGGGATTCCAAAGGGACGACTGTCCCTTTGGCGGAGTCCAGAGGCAGAGCCTCTGGCAGGGTGTGGGGCAGCGCCCCGCAAATGACGAAGCACTCTGCAAGGGGTGAATCAAAAAACAGTCCGGTGGACTGTTTTTTGAGAGGGGACGCTCTGTAAGAGAGAGCGTCCCCTTGCTGCCGCGGCAGATAACAATGCCTGCGACCGGTGACGGTCGCTCGAAAAGCGCAACGCTACACAAATAAGTGAGGATAAAGACTATGAAGATCGAAATCGCCACGCTTTTCCCTGAAATGTGCGAGACCGTCCTCGGGGAGAGCATAATCGGCAGAGCCCGGAAGTCCGGCGCAATAGAGGTACACTGCCGCCAGATACGCGAATACACGCAGGACAAACACCGCCGCGTGGACGACACTCCCTACGGAGGCGGAATGGGCATGGTCATGCAGTGCGAGCCCATATACAACTGCTACAAGGCGGTCTGTGACGACATGGGCGCGAAGCCGCATACTATATATATGTCGCCGAAGGGGCGTATCCTCGACCAGCAGAAGGCAGTGGAGCTCTCGAAGCTCGACAACATCCTCATAATCTGCGGACACTACGAGGGCGTGGACCAGCGCGTGCTCGACAAGATAGTGGACGAGGAGATCTCGATAGGGGACTATGTACTCACCGGCGGCGAGCTCCCGGCGTGCGTGCTGGTGGACGCAGTCGCGAGAATGTGCAGCGGCGTGCTGTCGGACGACGTCTGCTTCACCGACGAGAGCATCTACAGCGGACTGCTCGAATATCCGCAGTATACCCGCCCCGAGGTCTGGGAGGGAGAGGCTGTCCCGCCGGTGCTGCTGTCGGGACATCACAAGAACATAGAGGCATGGCGTCTTGAACAGAGCATAGAGCTCACAAGGGAGCGCCGGCCTGATCTTCTGGAACTATATTACAGCGAAAATAAGTCTAAATTATGAATAAACTGTGAGTATAGCCTCAAAATGATTCTCCAGTTAGTCGAATTAAATATAATAATCTGTTGAATACTGTGCAGACTTACCAATAGACAGACTATCATTTTTGTGGTGATAATAAACAAGCAAATCGAAAAAAAATCCCCCGCATTTAATGTAAATGTAGAAAATACTGAAAAGTCGGTGTTTCTGCTGAAAAATCCGTTGACTCTGCAAAAAATTGAATGTATAATGATATCAGCAATTGAAACAATTTGCTTCGTTCGGGAATAATAATAGAGTCCCGACTAAAGAGAATAGGAGAGTTGTATATGTTTGTTAGAGAAGTAATGGTCAAGAATCAGGTTGGACTTCATGCAAGACCTGCGACCTTCTTCATTCAGAAGGCTAACGAATTCAAGTCGTCTATCTGGATCGAAAAGGAAGAGCGCAGAGTAAATGCTAAGAGCCTTCTTGGTATTCTTTCCCTCGGTATCGTAGGCGGTACAAATATCAAGGTCATCGCTGACGGTGCTGATGAGAAGGCTGCTGTTGACGCTCTTGTAGAGCTTGTTGAGAGCGGCTTCAGCGAAGAGAACAGATAAACGTTATAAAAAGCTCGGGCGTTACTTGCGTAACGCCCATTTTGTTTTATCCGCCCGCAGTGAGCTCCTCCGCCATAGTTTCGGCGAAAACAGCATACCCGCGGGTCGGGTCGGCGACGAAAACATGAGTCACCGCGCCGACGAGCCTGCCGTTCTGTATCACGGGAGAGCCGCTCATGCCCTGAACTATCCCTCCCGACGCCTCGATGAGGTCGGGGTCGGTGATGTGGATGACCATATCCCGCATATCACCGGGGTCTGAGAGGTCTATGCTCTCTATCTCGATAGAGTACCTTTTGGGAGTGCCGTCGGCGACTGTGGAAATTATCTCAGCCGCGCCGGTCTCGACCTCCTGACGGTACGCCATGACCATTTCCGTTCCTGACGAGCTCAGCTCCGCGAGGGCGTCTGCCGTCAGCAGACCGTATACCCCGCAGGCCGTGTTGCGGTTCAGTACACCGTAGCTCCCGCCGTAGGAGAAGCTGCCCGTCAGCTCGCCGGGAATGCCGCGTTCACCGCGCTTTGCGCGCTCTATTTCGACAGGCACGGCTTCACCGGAGCATATCGGGACGAGCTCGCCTGTGTCGCTGTCGCATATCGGGTGACCAAGCCCCGCGAACTCGCCGGTATCCTTGTTGATGAAGGTTATCGTGCCTATGCCCGCAGCGCTGTCACGCACCCACATTCCGCCCTTCCAGCTGTTAGAAGCGGAGGAATATACGGGAACGAGCTCCGTGGTTATATCGTGTCCGCCGCGGCTTACCGTCAGCTCGACCGGAGCGCCTCCCTTTGCGTTTATCGCCGACTGAAGCTCACTGTTTGAGGTGAGGGACACGCCGTCCACGCGCTTTATCACGTCCCCGACCTCTATCCCGGCTTCTGCCGCAGGACACACCTGTGCTCCGGATCTGTCCGTGACGTTCCCGAGCTCAGTGACCATAACACCGTCCATCAGGAGCTTTATCCCGAACGGCTCCCCGCTGACTATCAGCACCGGAGCTTCTGCTTCGCGTACTGACACGGTCTTGACAGGTATCGCACCGAAGAGCGAGACCGTCGCCTGACCGCCCGAAGCCGGAACAGCCCCGCCGAAGCTCAGCTCCGGATATTCGGCTATTCTAAGCTCTTCCGCGGACTGCGCCGTGAATACCTCGGGCAGCTGCGCGGAATAATACTTCGCAGTTCCGAATAATCCCGCAAGTGCCGCAGATAATACTACCGCAGCAGTTTTAGTTAGCTTTTTTCCTGAAAACATTCTGACTTCCTTTCGATCGTTCTCAAAAGCGAGAACGATAGTATTATATGTCCGGCGCAGCTGTGATATGACTGAAAAATATCCGCAGATTTTACAAGATAAGGAGACGCTATGCCAAAAACTAACAAAAAAACGCCCCGGAAACGCTCCCCGCTGATGACCGCAGCAAAGGCAGTGCTGCTCGTGATGACGGCGGTATGGTCACTGTTCATGACCTCGCTCGCGGGAGCCGGGCTCATACATAACCGCGCGTCCTACGGCGCAGAGATAGAGCGGACAGGAGTGCTGTTCCTTGTTTCCGCGGGACTTCTCACAGCGGGAGCGCTGCTGTGCCTGTTCAGGAAGACGCTCCCCAACGTCCTTTCGCTCACATTTTCGCTCATAGGTCTGACGCTCTGCATGGTCATGCTGTACAGGATAGCACGCCACGCCGACCTCGCGGGCTGGAGCGACAAATACACAATGGAGCCGATAAGCGGAATGTACAAGCGCCGCCTGCTGCCAGTTATCTTGCCGGCGGGACTGACGTTGGTCATCGCGGCGGTGCAGATATTCTCCTATGAAGCCGCCGAGGAGCGCCGTGAGCGCAGACGCCGCCGCGAGGAGAAAAAGAACGCGCCCGCTCCTCCGATAGTATGATACCACAGCCCGCAGGGGAAAAATGTCGGAAGCGGAAAATCTTTCCGCGGGCGTATTGCATTTTTCTGCGCGGTGTGATATAATAGAGTTACAATATTAACGAAAGAGGGTATTCCAGCATGGATATCAAAGGAACCGCAGAAAAGATCATCAAGGACAAGGATCTTACCAAGAACCCCATAAAGGCTGTTGAGAACGCAACAGGCAAGGATCTCCCCGATGAGAAGATCAAGAGCGCTGTCTCCAAGGTAGCCAAGAAGGTCGATACTGATAAGGTAAAGGACAAGATCGGCGACGTCGTTGACAAGATCAAGAAGTGAGAAAAGGCTCCCCGTAAGGGGAGCTTTTTTGCGCATTATACCGCGATTTGCTGGATATCTGCCGGCAAACCCAAACAATGGGATTCCAAAGGGATTATTATCCCTTTGGCGGAGTCCAGAGGCAGCGCCTTTGGTCGCTTCGCTTTCAGCTTTTAAGGCGAAGCGAAACTAAACCGAAGGGCGCCCCTACAGAGCGTTTTCTGCGTTATTTAACACGAAATTAACTCCCTGTGCGTTGCTTTTTCTATCACACTATGTTATAATACTATATTATACACCCGAAAACCCGCGATTGGAGATAATATATGGCTACTGAAACCTTACTCAGATACAACGGCGCTGCCGATGACTTTGAACACGCCCTTCCCGTCGGGAACGGCAGGATCGGCGGCATGATATACGGCGGGGCTCCCGAGGAGCTCATCAGGCTGAACGAGGATTCCATATGGTCCGGCGGTCCGCGCCACAGAGTAAACCCCGACGCACAGGAGGGACTCGCGGAGGTGCGCGCACTTATCAAGGAGGGAAATATCCCCGAGGCTGAGCGCGTGGCATTCCGGAAAATGCAGGGAGTAGGTCCCGACAGCCGCCATTATATGCCTCTCGGCGACCTTCATATAAACATGGAGCTTCCGGGCAAGGTCCGCGACCTCGTCCGCACGCTCGACCTCGCCAGCGCCGTTTCGGGAGTGACCTTCAGCTGCGAGGGCGTTAACTACACCCGCGAGGTCTTCGTTTCCGCGCCGGATGACGTAATGGTGATACACGTTTCCTCCGATACATCGGGGAGTATTTCGCTTACCTGCGACATCGGCGGCAGACAGGACTATTTCGACGACGACCGTCCCTGCGGGAAGAACATGATACTCTATACCGGCGGGACCGGCAGCCGCGACGGCATTTTCTTCGCAGCCTGCCTCGGCGCGACCGCTGAGGGCGGTGAGCTGCGCACGGTCGGCAACAAGATTTCAGCAAAGAACGCCGATTCCGTAACGCTCGTCCTTTCCGTCCGCACGAGCTTCTACAGCGAGAATTACGTCGAGTCCGCGCAGGTGGACGCCGAAATGGCTATGCAGTGCCAGTACGACGAGCTCATGTACCGCCACGTCTGCGACTACAGGGAGCTCTTCGAGCGTGTCGAGCTGAACCTCGAGGACAACAGCGGCGCAGACCTCGATTCCATGACCACAGACGAGCGTATCGACCGCCTCAAGGGCGACGAGCTCGACAACAAGGAGTGCGTGCGCCTTATCCACGACAACAAGCTCCTCGAGCTCTACTTCAACTACGGACGCTACCTCCTCATTTCGTGCAGCCGCCCCGGAACTCAGCCCGCAAATCTTCAGGGCATATGGAACGAGGAGATGTGGCCCGCATGGGGCAGCCGCTTCACGGTCAACATCAACACCGAGATGAACTACTGGTGCGCAGAGAGCTGCGGTCTGCCTGAGTGTCACCTCCCGCTGTTCGACCTGCTTGAAAGGGTCTGCGAGAACGGACGCATCACCGCGAAGGAGATGTACGGCATAGACAAGGGCTTCGTCTGCCACCACAACACCGACATCTGGGGCGATACAGCCCCGCAGGACGAATGGGTTCCCGCGACTATCTGGGTGACCGGCGGCGCATGGCTCGCACTGCACATCTTCGAGCACTACGAATACACCCTCGACGAGGCTTTCCTCGCCGACAAATACCATATATTAAAGGAAGCAGCGGAGTTCTTCACCCGCTTCCTCATCGAGGACAGCGAGGGCAGGCTCGTTACCTGTCCGTCTGTCTCCCCGGAGAACACCTACCTTACCGAGAACGGCGTAAAGGGCTGCCTCTGCATGGGACCCTCTATGGATTCGCAGATAATCACCGTGCTGTTCAGGGACGTCATCAGGGCGGCTGATATACTCGGCAGGGACGCCGACTTCGCCGCAGAGCTGAGCGCTCTCCTCGAAAAGCTCCCGCAGCCGGAGATCGGCAAGTACGGTCAGATCAAGGAGTGGGCAGTGGACTACGACGAGGTCGAGATAGGACACCGCCATGTTTCGCAGCTTTTTGCACTTCACCCGGCTGACCTCATCAGCCCCGTCAAGACGCCCAAGCTCGCAGACGCCGCAAGAGCCACCCTCGTCCGCAGGCTCATACACGGCGGCGGACACACCGGCTGGAGCTGCGCATGGATATCGAATATGTGGGCAAGGCTCTACGACGGCAGAATGGTCTACGAGAACCTCAAGAAACTCCTCGCGCACTCGACCTGCCCGAATATGCTCGATTCGCACCCGCCATTCCAGATAGACGGAAATTTCGGCGGAACAGCGGCTATCGCGGAGGCTCTGCTCCAGAGCTGCTGCGGCGAGATAACGCTCCTCCCCGCGCTCCCGGACGAGTGGAGCACCGGAAGTGTGCGCGGACTGCGTGCGAAGGGCGGCTTCGGCATCGACATCGAATGGAAGGACGGCAAGCTGAGCACTGCAAGGATAACCTCCGACTGCGGCGGCGAATGCAGGCTCCGCGCGAACTGCGTAGCGAGCATAATCTGCGACGGCGAGACAGTGGGCTCGCGTATCGAGGACGGCGTGATAATCTTCAGCACCGTTCAGGGCTCGGTATACACAGTAAAGCCGTAACGGAGGACGTATGGAACTACGAAAGCTGACAACGCTCTGCGCGGCGGTGCTCCTCGGGGCAGGCTGTGCAGGGTGCAGTTCTGATAAGGGACAGGGCTCAGCCATGGGGAGCGTTATCATCGAGGAGATCCCCACGGACGCCGAGATCCCTGAAACTACCGAAATACAGGCGGAATCCTTCCCGGATATCCCTGTGACCTACCCGCAGATAGAGTACACCGAGGCAGGCGACGTCTATGAGGCAGAGAGCGCGGCGTCGTTTGGGGGACTGTCTATCGCGTCCGAGGGCGGGAATTTCAGCGGCGACGGCTACGTCACAGGCTTCAGCAGCGACGGCTCCCGCTATCTGAGCTTCAGCGCAGAAGCCCCGAGCACCCAGCATTACGACCTCTCGTTCATCATCTCCTCGGAGAGCGCCGTTGATTGCAGCGTGCGCCTGAACGGCAGGACGATATACACCTTCACCACGCCCGACGACGGCGAATTCCACAGGATAACGCTGTACGGCGTGTTCCTCGTGCGCGGCGTCTCGGACATCGGGCTCATCCCCGAGGGTGATCTCTGCGTGGACTATCTCAAGGTCGAGAACAACACCTCGCTGAGCGAGATAAGCTACGACGCGCAGGGCGGGCTGTCCAATGAGAACGCAGGACAGGCTGCGACAGAACTGATGGACTTCCTTGCCGGGAACTACGGAAAATACGTCATCACAGGGCAGTACGTCTCGGACAGCACCGGCGCGGAGCTCGACGCGATATACAAGGCGACGGGCAAGTATCCGGTGATACGCTTCGCGGTGCTCGACAACGCAGGCAAGTCCTACGACGGCAACTTCAAGGACCTCGACGCCTGCTCCGAGTGGTATCACAGCGGCGGCATAGTGGGACTCATGTGGCAGTGGCGCGCACCGAGCGGCGAGCCGTCCGTATACGCCGCAGAGACCGGATTTTCGCTGGCTAAGGCAGTCACAGCCATCGACCTCTCCATGCTCTCGCAGGAGGAGATCCGCGGACTTTACGGTGAGGGAAAGATAACAGAGGAATGCTACGGGCTCATGCTCGACCTCGATAACATGGCAGGTCAGCTCACGACGCTGAAAAACCGCGGAGTGCCCGTGCTGTGGAGACCTCTCCACGAGGCTTCCGGCGGATGGTACTGGTGGGGCGCGTCCGGCAGCGCGGCATACCGCTGGCTGTGGGAACTGATGTACACGCGCTACACGGAGTACTTCGGGCTGGACAACCTCATCTGGCTGTGGAACGGTCAGAGCGACACCTTCATCGTTGACAGCTCGATGTACGACATCGCTTCCTACGACCTCTACCTCGACCCCGAAAAGGAATTCGGCAGCAGGTACGAGCAGTTCGCGGCAGCACAGAAATACATAGGTACGGACAAGCTCATCGCGATAAGCGAGTGCAGCAGCGTCCCCGACGTCGACGCAGTGTTCAGGGACAACGCTGTCTGGTCGTTCTTCGGCGTGTGGTACGGCGACCACATCGTCGGCGCAGACGGCGAGATATCTGAGAAATACACCTCCCGCGAGGAGCTTATACGCGCATACAATTCCAGCGGAGCGCTCACGCTCGACGAGTACATTACGCTCAGAAACGGCGGGTCAGTGAGTCCCGCGGTAGAGCCTGCTTCGGAGCCTGAGACCGCTGCCGCTCAGGAGGAAGCGTCCGCTGAGAGCGGGACAGAGGAGGGATCAGATGAGTGACGAAAAAAAGCCCGTGATACCGGTCTCGGCCGAGCAGGAGGAGCTGCGCGGAAAGCTGCTCGCGCAGATGCGAAGCGGCAGCATAAAGGCAGTCAGCTTCAAGCTGCACGACGTCCTTGTGCTCACGCCGTTCTCCGGCTTCACCGACATATTCATGCAGCTCGAGAGCGAGCTCAGCGACCTCTACGCCGGCAGACGCACGTTCACCGAAATGCGCGTGATAGCACAGGATTATGTTGAGGTAAAGTACGGCAAGAAGCGCCCGATAACGCTCGGGCTGGTATACGACAGGCTCCAGAAGGCTGGAAAGCTCAGCCTGACGGCGCGTGAAAAGCTCCAGCAGCGCGAGTGCGAGCTCGTGGAGTACTATTCCTCGCCGCGTCAGACGGGACTCGAAATGTTCCGTGAAGCTAAAGCTCACGGCAAAAAGATCATCATCATCGCGGACACGATATACCCGCGCAGCACAGTCGAGAACGTGCTGAAAAGCTGCGGCTATGCGGACTATGACGAGCTGATAATGCCGTCCGAGCTGAACATCGCGGACACCGACAGCCGCTCCGCGATAGACGCCGCGATACTGAAGGCGGACGTCCCCGCAGGGAAGCTCCTGCACATCGGACCGAACGTCGCTGAGGACGTGGAATACCCCATTCTCAAGGGACAGAAGGCGCTCATGCTCGCGCCGGTGCTGCCGCTGATGGTGCGCTCCGGACGTCTGCGAGGCTTCGTTGAGGCGAAGCACCTCCTCGACACAGACGACCCGCAGTACCTCCCGCTGCACAGCCTTTTCGGACTGTATTCGATGTACTGCTTCGACATTCCGCAGGGCAAGACTGTCCACAGCGACTTCTGCGGGAGCGCGTTCATGCTGGGCTTCATAGTGCTCGGCGGACTTAGTATGTGCGAAGACTTCGCCCATGAGAACGAGCTGCAAAGTGCTCTCATCGCGGCACTGGAGGAGTGTCCGGACTGCCGTGCAGGACGCGGGGCGTTTCGTGACGCACTGGCGCTGCATTTCGGGGATCACCTCGGGAAATACGGCTCGCGCGATTGTCAGCTCCCGCTGATATTCCTCGAAAAGCACAGCTCCCCCGCGGACAGAGAGCTCCTTAAGCCCTATCTTTCCGCAGAAGTCTATGAAAGCTGGGCAAAGGCGACATCAGAACCCGAAATAGCACCGGTATACTACAAAAAGGCGCGGAAGGGCGGTCTTTACAGAGTAGCCGACAAGCTGTTCCCGCCGGGCTCGAAGGTACGCAGCCTCGCGGACGGCGCCCTCACCAAGCTGCACCGCAGCAGATAGCCATTCGCGGCGGTTCGCGGAAAATGCATTTTTCGTGCGGAATCGCCGCGGTTTTACAGCAGCACCGGTCGGCAACAGCATTATCCATTTCCCGCGCAAAAAACAGAATATAACCTGTTTTCCTCCGTTGCGCGCAGCGGCTCCCCTGTGTTAAACTGTATATGCAGAACAAAACAGGAGGGTCAAATGAAATGAATAGTAAAGTAAAAGTTCTCATCGGCGACGATTCTGCCGAGACCGGTGTAAGCCTTGCAAACAAGCTGCGCGAGAGGGGTATGTACGCATACACCCGGCGCAAGGACTGCGCAGTCATAATCGAGTCTATACGCAACGACCCGCCGGATGTGGCGGTGCTCGACATCACGGCTCAGAACGGCGACGTAGTCACGATCATGAAAAGGGTGCGTGAGCTGGGAGTGAAGTTCCCCGTGTTCATCGTGACGTCCGCATACGACAATGAATTCATCGAGCGGCAGGTCATGGACAACGGAGCCTCGCGGTTCCTGCTCAAGCCCTGCGACGCTGATGACCTGTTCAGCGCGATAACCTCAGCCCTCGGAGACAGGGCAAGCAGCCTCAGCGACGACATGGAGGTCGTTGTGACTGACATAATACATCAGCTCGGAGTACCCGCGCACATCAAGGGATACCACTACCTGCGCACGGCTATCCTCTATTCTGTCGAGGACAAGACTCTCCTCGACAGCGTAACGAAGCTCCTCTATCCGACGGTCGCCGGCATCTACGACACGACCTCGTCGAGGGTGGAGCGTGCTATCCGTCACGCGATAGAGATAGCATGGGACAGGGGCAACGTCGATACTCTGAATTCGTTTTTCGGCTACACCGTCGATACCGGCAAGGGCAAGCCCACGAATTCCGAGTTCATCGCGCTGATAACCGACAAGCTGCGCCTGCGCTACAAATCGGCTCTGAAGAGCGCGAAGTAGTCCGCGGGAGGGTCAACGGGCGATAAGAAGGGAATGTTTTTATGGCTTTCAGAAAAACAGAACTGAGCGGGCTCGGCTTCGATCCGTTCAAGAAGATCGGCAAGGACTGGGCGCTCGTCACAGCGGGAACGCCTGACAGCTTCAACACCATGACGGTTTCGTGGGGACAGGCTGGCGTACTGTGGAACAGGAACGTATTCACCTGCTATATCCGCCCGAACAGGCATACATACAAATTCATCGAGGACAGCGAGTTCTTTACCGCGTCGTTCTTCGGCAGCGAGCAGCGCAGCGCACTGTCGTTCTGCGGCTCGCACTCCGGACGCGACTGCGACAAGCCCGCTGAAACGGGACTTATCCCCGCGGAACTCGACGGCTGCATGACCTTCGAGCAGGCGGAGCTGGTGCTCGTCTGCCGCAAGCTGTACAGCTATGACCTCAAGGAGGAGAGTTTCCTTACTGACGACGGTATCCCGCAGCAGTTCTTCGGAAGCGACCCCTACCACAGGGCGTACATCTCCGAGATAGTCGGCGTGTACGTCAGGGAATGATACAAAAGCAGAGCGAGAGTGAAGCTATTCTTAGCGAAAAAGTGGATTACCGAGCCTGAAGACACAGGCTCGGTTTTTTTGCCGCGCTCCCGCCGGAATGGGTCTCCTCTTCCTTCGTTTTTTTTGCAACATTTTTCCTCCGCCGACATATAATAGTCCCAGAGTACGGCGTGCCGTATGCCGGAAAGCGGCTGGAGGGAATTATGTGCGGGATCGCAGGTGTGATAAGCTTCCGCGAGGATATGCGGGAGGAAATGAAAAACTGTCAGGAAATGCAGCGGGCGCTGCTTCGCCGCGGACCTGACCAGCGCGGGATAGTTCTTACGCAGGAGGCAGCACTCGTCCACACGCGCCTCGCCGTCATCGACATCTCCGGCGGACGTCAGCCCATGACCTGCGCGGAGGACGGCAGGCAGTACACGATCGTGTACAACGGCGAGCTCTACAACGCCCCGGAGCTTCGCCGCGAGCTGGGCGAGGACATCTTCACGACACGCTCGGACACGGAGGTCGTGCTTCGCAGCTATATGCGCTGGGGAGAGAAATGCGTGGAGCGCTTCAACGGGATATTCGCGTTCGCGGTCTGGGACGAGTCGGAGCGGAGAGTTTTCCTCGCACGCGACCGAATAGGCGTCAAACCTCTGTTCTACGCACTCCGCGGAGACAAACTGATATTCGCCTCGGAGATACCCGCGCTGCTCGCGCACTCCGACATCACCCCCGAGCTTGACCTCACCGGTGCGGCGGAGCTGTTGCTCATCGCGCCCGGAAGGACGCCCGGCTGCGGAGTGCTGCGCGGGATAAGCGAGGTCAGGGCGGGGGAGTGCGGCTTCTTCACGCAGGATGGACTTTCGCTCCATGAGTACTGGCGGCTGCGAGCATACGAGCTGCACGAGAGCTTCGGGGAAACGGCGGAGAACGTCCGGGAGCTGCTCCTCGACTCGATACGCCGCCAGCTCATTTCGGACGTCCCGGTGTGTACATTCCTGTCGGGCGGACTGGATTCGAGCCTGATATCGTCGGTCGCGGCAGCGGAGCTGAAAAAGTCCGGGAAGCGCCTGCCGACGTTCTCGGTGGACTACCTCAACAACGCGCAGTACTTCAGAAAGTCACATTTCCAGCCGAACAGTGACCCCGAGTACATTCAGAAAATGGTTGAGTATCTTGATTCCGACCACCACTGGACGGTAGTCGAGGTACCGGAACTCGTCGCAGCGCTGGACGAAGCCGTAGAAGCACGCGGGCTTCCCGGAATGGCGGACGTTGACGCCTCCATGCTGCTGCTATGCCGCGAGATAAAAAAGCACGGCACGGTGGCGCTGTCGGGCGAGTGTTCGGACGAGATATTCGGCGGCTATCCGTGGTACCGCGACGAGGATATCCGCATGACGGACGGCTTCCCGTGGGCGCAGAGCACGTCCTACCGCAGCACCTTCCTCCACGAGCGCTATGCCGGCGACATCGACGCAGAGGGTTACGTCTATTCCGCGTACCGCCGGACCGCCGATTCCGCCGACCGCCTCAGCACGGACACTCCCCTTGAGGAGCGTATGCGCGAGATGACGCAGCTCAACTTTGACTGGTTCATGCAGAATCTCCTCGACCGCAAGGACAGGATGTCGATGTACAGCGGGCTGGAGGTGCGCGTGCCGTTCTGCGACTACCGCATCGCGGAGTACCTGTACAACGTCCCGTGGGAGTACAAGGACCACGACGGACAGGAGAAGGGCTTGCTGCGCGAGGCGATGAAGGACTGGCTGCCGGAGGAGGTGCTCCGCCGCAAGAAGAGCCCCTACCCGAAGACCCACGACCCCGCGTATCTTTCGGCAGTGACGGAGAAGCTGCGTGATATCCTCTCGCGGGACACTCCGCTCACCGACCTTGTGAGCCGGCCTGCGCTGGAGCGTCTGCTGAGCCACGCGGACAGCGTGCAGTGGTACGGACAGCTTATGAATCTGCCGCAGACCATCGCGTATTTCATACAGCTCGACTACTGGCTGAAGCGTTTCAGCGTGAAGATATGCACCTAAAACTGTAAAGGAAAACACAGATCAGCAATTTGGAACAGAGCTTTCAGCAATGGGATTCCAAAGGGCCGACTGACCCTTTGGGCGGGGACGCCCCCGCTGGCGAGCACATTGCCGCTCGTAAACTCGCTCACCTTCAACAACGCCCTTACTCATATATCGCATACGGAACACTTTTATAACAAAGCGCCGCTGTCCGTCGCTCGCGGACAGGCGTATTCACCAAAAACACACATCGCCCCGCCTGAATGTTTGTCTTTTATATCAATTGATTTTCGCGGGAAACTGATATATAATTGACAATAGAATATCATACTATGCGAAAAGGAAGATAAACATGGGCAATAAAGTAGTAAAATTCGGCGGAAGCAGCCTCGCGGACGCCAATCAGTTCAGAAAGGTCGCAGACATAATCAAGAGCGACGCCAAGCGTAAGTACGTCGTACCGTCTGCGCCGGGCAAGCGCTTTTCCGACGACGTCAAGGTAACGGATATGCTGTATAAATGCTGCGAGCTCGCCGGCAGCGGAGTGGACTTCACCGACGATTTCCAGCTCATCAGAGACCGCTACAACGGCATAATCTCCGAGCTCGGCATCGACATGAGCCTCGAGGACGAGTTTGACTCCATAGTCAGGGAGCTCAAGGCACGCCCCGCAAAGGACTTCGCTGCGAGCCGCGGTGAGTACCTCAACGGCAAGGTGCTCGCGAAGTATCTCGGCTTCAATTTCGTGGATGCTGCTGACGTCATCGTATTCGACACAAAGGGCTCGCTCCTCCTCGACGACACCGTCAAGGCAGTCCGCGCGAAGCTCAGCGGACTCGACAACGCAGTTATCCCCGGCTTCTACGGAAAGACCACAGAGGGCTATATCAAGACCTTCTCGCGCGGCGGCTCGGACGTTACCGGCTCGATCATCGCGAACGCAGTCAAGGCAGACATCTACGAGAACTGGACGGACGTTTCCGGCTTCCTCGTTGCAGACCCCAGAATAGTTGAGAATCCCGACGTTATCAGCGTCATCACCTACCGTGAGCTCCGCGAGCTTGC
The DNA here is from genome assembly GCA_016288815.1 of Ruminococcus sp. Lineage (GTDB taxonomy): Bacteria > Bacillota > Clostridia > Oscillospirales > Ruminococcaceae > Ruminococcus. Next base: position 15,785 of record JAEELF010000009.1, on the reverse strand, counting down.
ATACATGGGTGCGAGCGTGCTCCACGAGGACGCTATTTTCCCCGTACGATCGGCAGGTATCCCGATAAACATCAGAAACACCAACCGCCCGCAGGACGACGGCACGATGATCGTTTCCGACGACTTCGACTTCAGCCGCGAGAGTCTTTCGCACACCATTACCGGTATCGCGGGACGCAAGGGCTTCAGCACTATCAACATCGAAAAGGCTATGATGAACAGCGAGACCGGCTTCGGCATGAAGGTGCTCAAGGTGCTGTTCGACAACGGACTTTCGTTCGAGCATATGCCGTCGGGAATCGACACCATGAGCATTACCGTTGACAGCGCGAAGCTCGATCCGGTGCGTGAGAAGGTGCTCGCAGGCATAAGAAAGGAAGTTGCTCCCGACCACCTCGAGATCGAGGACGGTATCGCTCTCCTCGCGGTCGTTGGACGCAGAATGAAGAACACCCGCGGAACCGTTGCCCGTATCTTCGCTTCGATGGCTCATGCGCGGATAAATGTCAAGATGATAGATCAGGGTTCGAGCGAGCTGAACGTCATCATCGGCGTCAGCGAGAACGACCTCCCCGAGGCGATCAGACGCATTTACGATATGTTCATCAACTCCGAGAAATAAAAAACAAAAGGCGGACCTGCTGGTCCGCCTTATTCATTTTCAGCCTTTCAATTCCGCACGCTTGATCTTTCCGCTTATGGTCTTGGGAAGGCTCTCCCTGAACTCGACTATACGCGGGTACTTGTAGGGCGCGGTGTGCTTCTTGACGTAATCCTGTATCTCTTTTTTGAGCTCGTCAGTGCCGACCGTCCCCTTCACGAGGACTATCGACGCCTTAACCACCTGACCTCTTACCGGGTCGGGAGCAGCGCTGACGCCGCATTCGAGGACATAGGGGAGCTCCATGATGACGCTCTCGATCTCGAACGGTCCGATACGGTAGCCCGAGGACTTGATAACGTCGTCCACGCGCCCGACATACCAGAAGTAGCCGTCCTCGTCGCGCCACGCGGTATCGCCCGTGTGGTAGAGACCGTCATGCCAAACCTCGGCGGTCTTCTCGGTGTCGTTGTAGTACCCGAGGAAGAGCCCGTCGGGAGCGCCCTCGGAGGTGCGGATAACTATCTCGCCGGTCTCGCCGGTCTTGACGGGGACGCCGTCCGGGTCAACGATATCGACATCGTACAGCACGCTCGGCTTGCCCATAGAACCGGGCTTTGCGTTCATGCCGACGAAGTTTCCGATAGAGAGTGTTGTCTCTGTCTGACCGAAGCCCTCCATGAGCTTTACCCCGGTCGCATTGAGGAACTGATTGTACACCTCGGGGTTGAGCGCTTCTCCCGCGACAGTCGCGTATTTCAGCGAGGAGAGGTCGTATTTGGAGAGATCCTCCTTGATGAAGAACCGGTACATCGTGGGCGGTGCGCAGAAGGTCGTGATGTTGTACTTCGCGAACATGGGGAGTATCTTGTGCGCGTCGAAGCGGTCGAAGTCGTAGACGAAAATGCAGGTCTCGCTGAGCCACTGCCCGTAGAGCTTGCCCCAGAGCGCCTTTCCCCAGCCGGTATCGGAGATCGTGAAGTGGATACCGTTCGGGTCGACGTTGTGCCAGTAGCGCGCGGTGATGAAGTGTCCGAGCGCGTACTTATGGCTGTGCATGGCGATCTTCGGGTAGCCGGTCGTACCGGATGTGAAGAACATGAGCATGGGCTCGCTTCCGCAGGAGAGGAGAGCGGGATCCGTGGGACGCTCAAAGACGTCGCTGCACTTCGCCATTTCCTCGTCGAAGGAAGCCCAGCCCTCGCGCTTGCCGTGAGCGACCATTTTGATGATATCCATGCCGCATTCCTCAACAGCGAGGTCCACCTGATGAGCGACGTCGCCGTCGGCGGTGCAGACGATAGCCTTCACCTCAGCTGCCTTGAAGCGGTATGTGAAGTCGTGCTGAACGAGCTGGTTGGTCGCGGGAATGACTACAGCACCTATCCTGTGGAGCGCGAGTATCGAGAACCAGAACTGATAGTGCCGCTTGAGGACGAGCATGACCTTGTCGCCCTTCTTTATGCCCTTGGAGAGGAAGTAATTCGCGGTCATGCAGGAGTATTTCTTTATCTCCGCGAAGGTGAAGCGGCGCTCCTGCATATCGTCGGAAATGTATATCATAGCGGTCTTGTCGGGACATTTTTCCGCAAGTCTGTCCACTACGTCGAATGCGAAGTTGAACTTCTCGTCGTCTACGAACTCAATGCCTGTGAGAGCGCCTGTCTCGTCTGTGGACGTCTTCACGAACTTCTCAGCGACAGGCTCCTCGACCTGTGCGAGATCGAAGTTGGTGACGCCGGAGAGGGTCTCGGGCTCGAGGTGCTGGATAGCGTGCTGGGGCTGCTTGAGTCCGCATACTATCGCATAGAACTTGCACTCCTTGCCGCCCACAGCCCATTCGTCGTGCGGCTCGGAGCTGTCATAATAGATCGAATCACCCTCGTTGAGGACGGTCACGTTGTCACCCACGCGCACCTTGAGCTGACCGCTGATGACGATATCCATTTCCTGACCCTCATGAGTGTGCGGGTGAGGCACGCGGAACTGCTCGTCAACGTAGGGGATAGTGACGAGGAACGGCTCCGCTATCTTGTTGCGGAACTTCGGAGCAAGGCGCAGGTAGCTGAGCCCTCTGCGGCGCGCGATAGGCAGCCCCTCGCCCTTTCTCGTAACGTCGTAGCTGTATATTCGGGGACTTTCGCCCTCCATGAGGTCGGTTATCTCGACGCCTGTCACGTTGGCGAACTTATATATGAAGGAAAAGCTGAAATCCTTTGCGCCGCCCTCGTAGGCGAGGTACTCGTACTCGGATATCTCGGTCTTGGCAGCCATTTCTGCGGGAGTCAGACCCAGCGACTCACGGACGGCTTTGATTCGCTCAGCGACCTCTCTTATCTTAAATTCGGGGGTTGTCAGATCACTCATTGCAAGTCTGCTCCTTTCTTGAAATCACGGACTCGAAGTCCCGTATTTACGCAAGGTACATTATACCATTATAAAGCGGTTTTGTCAATCGCTGCCCTGCACTGCGGGAGCTTCTTCCCGCCCGGACACGAAAATTTTTTCAAAAACCCCTTGACAAAGCCCGTAAAGCATGGTATAATTATCAAGCTGTGTGAAGAACGCAGCATAATATCGTATTCTAAAGACAGCTGGCAGGCGAAAGCCGTAAGTCCCGCCGAGGAATTGCAATCATACTTAACGTATTTATTGTCCTTTCCCGAGCTGTCGGAAAAGGACATTTTTGCTCTTCGGATACGATAACGAAATATTCGGAGGTGAATACACTATGCCAAGCAATGCTGTACTTGAAGCTAAGAAGGCTAAGGTCGAGCAGCTCACCGAGCTCATCAAGAACTCCGTTTCCGGCGTTCTCGTTGATTACAAGGGTATCACCGTTGAGGAGGATACCAAGCTCAGAAAGGAGCTCCGCGAGTCGGGCGTTCACTACTTCGTAGAGAAGAATACGCTCCTTCTCCGTGCCTTCCAGAACTGCGGTCTCAACGGCTTTGAAGAGGCTCTCAACGGTACTACCGCTATCGCTCTCTCCAACGACGACCAGACTGCTCCCGCAAGAATTCTCGGTAAGTACGCTGAGAAGACTGAGGATAAGTTCAACCTCAAGGCAGGTTATGTTGAGGGTGAAGTTTACGATGAGGCAGGAGTTATCGCTCTTTCCAAGATCCCGTCCAAGGACGTGCTTCTCGCTCAGCTCGTTGGTTCCCTTCAGGGACCCCTGCAGAAGCTTGCTGCAACACTCAAGGCTGTTGCAGACAAGAAGTCGGAAGAAGCTGCCTGACTTTGATATGGGTGCATACGCTCCCGCAGCTTAACATCATGCCAAAAGGCAAAATAATATTATAAAGGAGATTATTATCATGGCTTCTGAGAAGATCACAAAATTCGTTGAAGATATCAAGACTCTTTCCGTTCTCGAGCTTTCCGAGCTCGTTGACGCTATCCAGGAGGAATTCGGTGTAACAGCTGCTATCGCTGCTGCTCCTGCTGCTGGCGGCGCTGCTGGTGCTGCTGAGGCTGCAAAGACTGAGTTCGACGTAATCCTCGCTTCCTTCGGTGATGCTAAGATGGCAGTTATCAAGGTTGCTAAGGAGGTTCTCGGTCTTGGCCTTAAGGAGGCTAAGGAAGTAGTTGAGGCTGCTCCTAAGGCTATCAAGGAGGGCGTTTCCGAGGCTGAGGCTAACGAGCTCAAGGCTAAGTTTGAAGAGGCTGGCGCTACTATCGAGATCAAGTAATTTCATATTACTGATACTGAAAAAGGACTGCTCAGGCAGTCCTTTTTTTGTTATTCCTTTTCCTCGTCTGTCTGAGGCAGTATCTCCACGATGACCTTCCCCACGGTCTGGTCGGTGACCTCGGAGGCGGTGAGCCGGAAGCAGCCTGCCTCGACGGTCTCTCCCGCCTCGGGGATATGCTCCATGACGTCCGTTATCCACCCGCCGACCGACGTACACTCTGTCTGCACGAGGTCCTCATCGAAGCCGAGCTCCGCGAGCATATCGTCCACGCTCATATCGCCCGCGACCTCGAACCTGTCCGGCGCGAGGACAGTGATGTCATGCTCTATCTCGTCGTCCTCGTCGTAGATTTCCCCGACGAGCTCTTCGATGATGTCCTCGAGCGTGACGATACCCTTCGTGCCGCCGTACTGATCGGTCACGACCGCAAGGTGGAGCTTGGAGCGCTGCATATCGCGCAGCGCCTCGCTGATGAGCTTGGTGTCAGCGATGTGGAGCACCTCCTGCATGATCGTGCGGATATCGCTGCCGCCCTCGACGAGCATCTTGAAGAACGCCTTGTTGGTGATGATCCCGACGATATCGTCGAGGGATTTTTCATACACCGGCAGACGCGAGTACATCTCGGAGCTGAATATCTCCTTGATCTCGTCGATAGTCGAATCAGCGGGGATACCCACGACCTTCACGCGGGGGATAAGTATCTCGCTGACGGTTATCTCGTCGAATTCGAGCGCACTCTTGACGAGCTCGCTCTCCTGTTCCTCGATGACGCCCTGCTCCTCGATCTCGTCTATCATGTATTTGAGCTCGTCCTCGGTGACGCTCGGAGCAGCGTTTTCGCCCTTTGCGACGAGTGAGGAGAGCTTGTTCAGCAGGAACACGAGCGGCTTGAACAGCACGACCGTAGCCGAGAGCGGCGAAGCGAAGGCGAGCGCCAGTTTTTCAGCGTTTTTCTTGGCATAGGACTTTGGAATGACCTCGCAGAACACCAGCACGAGCAGCGTTATCACGATAGTGGAGATAAGTGCGCCGTTGTCGCCGAAGAAGCTGATGAAAACGAGGGTGCTGACGGACGACGTAGCGATATTGACGATATTGTTGCCGATGAGCACGGCAGTGAGCACTTCGTCGAAGTGGTTGGCGAGTTTAAGGGCGCGGGCGGCTTTTTTGCTGCCCTGCGCCTCGTAGTTTTTCAGGCGTATCTTATTGACGCTCGAATATGCGGTCTCGGAGGCTGAAAACAGCGCCGAGAATATCATCATGAGCAGAACGAGCATTATCTTGTATAAGTCAGAGTTATCCATATTTTCCCTTTCTCTTTCTATGATACTGACATTTTAACACATAGCGGGTGAAATGTCAACAATACAGGAAACACGCAGTAAAATGATTTAATTACATAAAATTTCGTAAAAAACTATGGTAATCCTGTTCCGTTTGTGATATAATAAGCTTGTATGTATTTTTATGACAGGAGTGTAACAGCATGAAATATAACAGGACGGGGCTCGCCGGCGATATCGGCTTCTCGACTATCATCGACGGGAAGTTCAAGACGTGCAGCCTTATCGTGCGCTTCATCACCGAGCTCAGCCGCAGCACAGCGGCAGCGAACGCGCTCGGCATAGGAGCTCTCAGCACCTCGAACAGCTCCCTGCGCACCCTCGCTGAGCTCAACGAGCAGCTCTCCGCACTCTACGGCTCAGGACTCAGCTCCTCGGCAGTAAAGCGCGGCGACGTTCAGGTGCTCACCCTCTCGGCTTCTTGGATATGTGATAAATACGCCATAGACGGCGAGGACATCAGCGGCGGTATGCTCGGGATAGTCCGCGACTGCCTCTTCGCACCGAACGTGACCGACGGCGCTTTCGACGGAGAATCCTTCATGATAACGAAAAAGGACCTCCTCGACCGTATCGACGCTGAGCTCAACAGCAAGCGAACCTACGCGCTCTCGCGTGCGGGAGAATTCGCATTCCGCGGAGAGCCTGCGGAGAATTCCTGCTACGGAACAAAGGAATCGGCGGAGGCAGTCACCGCAGCCGGAGCCTACGAGGCTTACAAGGCGCTGATGAGCGGCGCCCAGATCGAGATAAGCTACGTCGCCCCCGAGGAGGACGTGCGCGTACAGAAGCTGATAGAGGACGGCTTCTCGGCGGTAGGCAGGAGCGTAAAGCCCGTGACCTTCACCGGCAGGAGCCCCGTCCGCAGCGAGCCCGAGACCTTCTCGGACGAATTCGACGTGAGACAGTGCAAAATGGTGCTCACGTTCAAATCCGCCTCCGAGGACGTCATGGCGCTGAAGATGCTGAACACGCTGTTCGGCGCGACGCCTGTATCGAAGCTCTTCATGAACGTCCGCGAGAAGCTCAGCCTGTGCTACTACTGCGCGAGCCGCCTGATGACTCCCAAGGGTGCCCTCATGGTGGACAGCGGCGTTGAGCGCGGCAACATCGGCAAGGCAAAGGACGAGATCCTCCGCCAGCTCGACGAGATACGCAAGGGCAACATCACCGACGAGGAGATGTCGAGCGCCCTGCTCACCCTCGACAACGCACTGACGCAGGTCGGGGACACGCCGTCCTCGTATTCCTCATGGTACTTCGAGCGCTTCTGCGACGGCACCCGCATGACCCCCGAGGAGGAGTTCAGGGAGTATCAGGGCGTGACGAAGGCGCGTATCGTACAGGCTGCGAATTCGCTCGCGCTCGACAGCATATACATTATGTATGACAAGGAGGACAAGGAATGAGCGGAAAAGAGATCCTCAGGAGCCCCAATACCGGCGACAGCTGCATACACGTCAAGCACAGCAGCGGTCTGGACATCTACATCTGCGAAATGCCGGGCTTCAGCAGCGTCGAGGCGCTGTTCGGCACGAAGTATGGCTCGATAAACACGATGTTCAAAATGCGCGACGACAAGGACTTCACCGTCGTGCCGGAGGGCATAGCACACTTCCTCGAGCACAAGCTCTTCGAGAACGAGGACTGCGACGTCTTCGAGCTCTACGCGAAGACCGGCGCGAGCGGCAACGCCTACACCTCCTTCGACAAGACCTGCTATCTGTTCAGCTGCTCGAAGAACTATCAGGAGTCGCTGAAGATACTCCTCGACTTCGTTCAGAAGCCCTACTTCACCAAGCAGAGCGTGGACAAGGAGCAGGGCATAATCGGGCAGGAGATACAGATGACCAACGACAACCCCGAATGGCGCGTCTTCTTCAATATGCTGCGGTGTATGTACCACGAGCACCCGGTGAAGATAGACATCGCGGGAACGGTCGAGAGCATCGCGCAGATAGACGCAGACCTCCTGTACAAGTGCTACCATACGTTCTACAACCTCAACAACATGACACTGTCCGTTGCGGGAAACATCTCCGCGGACGAGGTGATCGCGATATGCGACGAATGCCTCAAGCCGTGCGAGGACAAGGGTCTGGAGACCGTCTTCCCGGACGAGCCCGACAGTATCGTGCAGGCTGAGATATACGAAAAGCAGCCCGTGGGAGCGGACATCTTCCACGTCGGCTACAAGTGCCGCGCGTGCAGCGGTCAGGAGAGACTGAAAAAGTCCACGGCGGCGTATATCGCTTCCTCACTCATAACGGACGCCTCCTCGGAGATGTACCAGAAGCTGCTGAAATCCGGAGCGATCAACTCGAGCTTCGGGTCGGAGGTCTTCCAGGGCGACGGCTACTTCACGGTGATATTCGCTGGAGAATCCGACGAGCCCGTGACGGTCCGCGACAGTATCGCCGCAGAGGTCACGAGGATATCCTCGGAGGGTATCTGCGACAAGGACTTCCAGAGGATAAAGAAGTCCGCTTACGGTCTGCTCGTCCGCGAGCTGAACAACGTGGAAGCGGTGGCAAATCTCATGATAAATTCGCACATGGACGGTGTGGGACCCTATGACCCGCTCCGGGCGCTCTCAGAGCTTACCCGCGAGGACGTCGAGAGCTTTGTGCGTGAAGAATTAAAGCGTGACCGCATGGTGATGTCGGTCATCGAAGGGACGGTGTGATATATGTATGCAGCAGTTGAAAGAATAACAGACCCCAACCAGATACAGTTCCCGAAGCTCGGGCTGAAGTTCAGTATAGACCCCACTGCGTTCAATATCGGCAATTTATCTATACAGTGGTACGGCATACTGATAACCTTAGGACTTGTGCTCGCTCTCGTTTACTGCTTCCCGAAGATGAAGCGCTTCGGACTTGACTCCGACCGCACTATCGACGCAGTTATCGGAGGCGTGTTCGGCGGTATCGTCGGCGCAAGGCTCTACTACGTCCTTCTCAAGTGGGATGACTACAAGGGCAAGGGCTTCAAGGAGATAATCAACACCCGAAACGGCGGACTTGCCATCTACGGAGGCATAATCGGAGCGCTGCTCGTGGGACTAATCGTCTGCAAGCTGCGCAAGGTGAAGGTGCTCCCCATGCTGGACATCACGGTGCTGGGCTTCCTTATCGGACAGGGCATCGGACGCTGGGGCAACTTCGTGAATCAGGAAGCATTCGGAACGAACACCAACAGCTTCCTCGGCATGACCGGCGGCAGGATACAGTCCACGATCATCGCTGAGACACAGATAGGCGGGGATATGTACAACAACGGCAACGTGACCATGTTCTGGGAGACGCCGGTACACCCGTGTTTCCTGTACGAATCCCTGTGGTGTCTGCTCGGCTTCGTGCTGCTGGCGTGGTACTCAAAGCGCCGCAAGTACGACGGACAGCTCTTCCTCATGTACATGGCGTGGTACGGCGCTGAGAGATTCTTCGTCGAGTCACTGCGCACAGACAGCCTTATGATCGGAAGCATACGCGCTTCGCAGGCACTTTCGGCTGTCATATTCATAGTGTCCGTGATACTCCAGATAATCATGCTCTCTAAGCTCCACCGCGACCCCGAGGGATACACGCTCTACTGCCACACCAAGGAATCGCGTCTGCTGCTCGAGGAATCGCGCAGGAGAAGAATGGGCGTCTCCGTTGAGGACTCCAAGATAGAGCTCGACGATGACGACGACTTTGACATCATGGACGATGACGACGACGAGGACGAAGACGGCGAGGACGAAGACGGCGATGACGAGGATGAAGATGAAGAGGACGAGGACGAGTCCGACGGCGAAGAAGCCGACGAAGACGAGTCTGACGGCGCAGAAGACGATGATAAGGGCGACGAAAAGCCCGCAGAGAGCCCCGAGGTAAAGACTGAGGATAAGACCGTCGATAAGCCCGCTGATGAAGCTGCTGAGGAAACCCCCGAGGAGAACTCTGACGGCGAGCCCGCTGAGGAGAAGAAGTCCGAAGAAAAATCCGAGGAAAAACCCGCTGAAAAAGACGAGGAGGAAGAATAATGGCACAGATAATAAACGGCAAGGAAGTATCCGCAAGCGTCAAGGCGGAGGTAGCGGCTGAGACTGCAAAGCTCCGCGACGAGCAGGGACTGAAGGTAGGTCTGGCGGTAGTCATCGTCGGCAACAACCCCGCATCGAGAGTATACGTCAACAACAAGAAAAAGGCTTGCGAGGAGGTGGGCTTCCAGTCCTTCGAGTACGCGCTCGACGAAAACACCACCCAGGAGCAGCTCCTCGACCTCGTTAACGTGCTCAACCGCGACGACAGAGTGAACGGCATACTCGTCCAGCTCCCGCTGCCGAAGCACATCGACGAGACTGCGATAATCAACGCAATAGCACCCGAGAAAGACGTTGACGCATTCCATCCGGTAAACGTCGGACACATCATGATCGGCAACTACTCGTTCCTGCCCTGCACACCGGCAGGCGTAATGCGCCTCATCGAGAGCACCGGCACGGACATCACCGGCAAGCAGTGCGTAGTCATCGGCAGGAGCAACATCGTGGGCAAGCCGCAGGCAATGCTTCTCCTCCAGAAGAACGGCACCGTGACTATCTGCCATTCCAAGACCAAGAACCTCAAGGAGATCTGCCTCGGCGCGGACATACTTGTAGTTGCTATCGGCAAGGCTAAGTTCGTGACAGGCGACATGATAAAGGAGGGTGCAGTCGTTATCGACGTCGGTATGAACCGCGACGAAAACGGCAAGCTCTGCGGCGACGTTGAATTCGAGTCCGCAGAGAAGAAGGCGTCGTTCATCACACCCGTACCGGGCGGCGTCGGCCCCATGACCATATCCATGCTCATGAAGAATACCCTCACCGCTGCAAAGCAGCAGGCAGGGCTGATGTAAGAAAAAAGGGACTCCCTCGGGAGTCCCTTTCTATATCCAAATTATTCTTCCGCCGGAGCGTCGGTGTTCTTGTGCAGCGGCAGCTCAACGATGAATGTCGTACCGCAGCCGGGCTTGCTCTCGGCACGCACCTCGCCGCCGTGGTACATGACCCCGTGTTTCACTATCGAGAGGCCCAGACCCGTGCCCTTTATCCGGCGCGAGCGGCTCTTGTCCACGCGGTAGAATCGCTCGAAGATACGCCCGATGTGCTGCTGCGGGATACCCATACCGGTGTCGCTGACAGTGATGACCGCCTTTGAGTGTTTCTGGGATATCTTCACGGTGTAGCTTCCGCCGTCATTGTTGTACTTTATGGCGTTGTCGCAGAGGTTGTAGATGACCTCGCTGATGACGGTCCGGCAGCCGTTGAAAACGACGTGACTGCCCGTGATATCGCCGGTGACATTCTTTTCAGCCGCCGCGGGAGCGAGCCTTCTTACCACCTCGTCACTGAGGTCATAGAGGTCGATATCCTCGGTCTCGCGCGGAACAGCGTCCTCGTCGAGCTTCGAGAGCGAAACGATGTCGTCGATGAGCGTGATGAGCCTGTCAGCCTCGCTGCGGATATTCCCGCCGAACTGCTGGACGTCCTCCGGCTTGACGATACCGTTGGCGAGCATATCGGCGCTGCCGTAGATAGTGGTGAGCGGAGTTTTCAGCTCGTGCGATACATTAGACGTGAACTCACGCCGCATGACCTCGAGCTGCTGCTTCTCGGTGACGTCCATGATGAATACGACGACGCCGTTGATCCTGTCGGAGGACTTCGCCGGGCTGGCGATGATCTCTCTGTCGCCGCCGTCTGTGTGTATCACGCACTCCGAGCGCTTGCCGCCCATAGCGTCATTGACACAGCGCCTGAACGTATCCGAGCGGTTGAGAGCGAAAATACTCTGACCCTCGCTGATCTGCCCCGCCCCGAGGAGCTCAGCCGCTGCGGAATTGCAGGTGAGTATCATCGACCTTGAATTCGCCGCGACTATACCCTCAGTCATGTGCTCAGTCACCTGATCGAACTGCTCGCGGCTGCGGCGCAGCTCGTCTATCTGGCGGCTGACACGGACATTCTGGCCGTGGAGCTTGACGAGCAGCGGCTCGAGCTCACGGTAGCGCTTGCCCTTTTTCGGGTCGTTGAGGTCGATCGAGTTTATCGGCTTGACTATCAGCTTTGAGGACACCACCGCAAAAAGCGCAGACAGCAGTATCAGCAGGATGATGACGATTATAGTCGGACGCAGCAGGCTCACCACCTGTGCGGAGTAGGTCGTGTGTCCGCCCGACACTCGCAGGACAGTCCCGTCATCGAGCCTTATAGCGTAGTAGAAAGCAGTGCCCTTCGTCGTAGCGGAGTATCTTGACGCACTTCCGCTGCCGTTTTTCTGGGCAGCCTTTATCTCAGCGCGGTCGGAGTGATCCCCGAGGCTGCGCACGTCCTTGTCGGAGTCATAGATGACCTTTCCGCTGCGGCTCACCCACGTCACACGCAGGTAATCGCCGAAATCCGTCTCATTGAGGAAGCGTCCCCCGTTCATCTTGATACCGCTCGCGATGACCTCAGCCTGTGTGGCGAGACCCTCCTGCGACCTTGCGATGGAGATGCTCTGTGTGACGGCAGTTATGAACATGAACGACAGTATCATCGCGATGAACGACACTGCCATTATGCTCGCGAATATCCTTTTGGTCACTTATCCTCCACCACCTTGTACCCGGCTCCGCGCACGGTCTGGACCACGTCCCCACAGTCCCCGAGCTTAGCGCGGAGCGTCCTGATATGTACATCGACGGTACGGCTCTCTCCCGCGAAGTCATAACCCCAGACCTGCCTGAGCAGCTCGTCGCGCGAGAAGACCGTGCCCTTGTTCTTCATCATCAGGAGCAGCAGCTCATATTCCTTGTGGGTGAGGGATATCTCATTTCCGCCTGCGATGACAGTGTGCTTCTGCGGGTGTATAGTGACTCCTCCGCTGCTGAGGACAGCGCCCGTCCCGGACGCCCCTCCGGAGCGCCTGAGCAGAGCCTTCACGCGGGATATAAGCTCCATTATCCCGAACGGCTTCGCTACGTAATCGTCGGCGCCGGAATCGAGCCCCGCGACCTTATCGTACTCCGTGCCCTTTGCAGTGAGCATTATGACGGGGATATCCGCGGTATCGGGAGCGCCGCGCAGGCTCCTCAGGACGGACAGACCGTCCTCCTCGGGGAGCATGATATCGAGGAGTATGAGCTCAGGGAGCTCCTTCGCGAGCGCCGCGCGGAACGCTGAGGGAGTCTCGAAGGCAGCAGTTTCAAAGCCTGAATTGTTAAGTGCATAGGTGACGAACGCGCGGATACCGCCGTCGTCCTCGAGCATATAGATCATGATCTTACCTCCTAACGGGAGCAATTGAAATCGTACTTCCATTTTACCATACTTCGACCGGAAACGCAAGGGAGTGAGACGTTTTATGACGGCAGATGTTGACATTTTGCACATCGGGCAGTATAATTAAGAAAAAATGCAAGGGAGCAGATATCATGGCAAGATATGTAGAAAACAACCTCAGACCTTCGGAACGTCTCATAGCAAAGGCGACGATAAGCACTGTCCCGCTCGTCCCGACATTTCTGATGAGCTTCCTGCTCGTCTGCATAGGAGCGGTCATTTCCAAGCTCATAGAAGACGATGTTCCCGTCGTCATCGCCTTTATTGTCGCGATAATCTGCGTCATCATCGGCATAATCAAGCTGAAGAGCACAGAGCTCGGCGTAACTGACAAGAAGATAATCGGCAAGACCGGCGTCATCGTCAGACAGTCGCTCGACGCCTATCTCGAAAAGATAGACAACTTCGCGCTGGACGAGACATTTTTCGGCAGACTTTTCGGGTATTCAACGATACAGATATGCACCACCTCCGCAAGAATGCGCTTCGGCTACATCAAGGACGCAATGGCGTTCAAGCACATCGTAATGGACTGCATAGACGCCCGTGAGAAGGAAAGGCTCTACACGCAGGCGCAGTACATACATCAGCTCAGCGACCCGAACTTTGCCGCCGCTCCACCGGAGGCAGACGCACAGGAGACTAAGGCGATACAGACCCCGTCATTCATGCCGCAGGGCAACTTCTGTGCCTAGTGCGGGAACAAGCTCCGGTCTTCCTCGCAGTTCTGCAGCGCGTGCGGCGCGCCCGTCCCGACCGACAGAACATACTGATACCCAAACCTCCCCGCCCGGGGAGGTTTTTTCTGCTTTGCTGTTGCACTTTTCGATGAATCATGGTATAATAAAGGGTACGCTAAAAATAGAATTGGGGGCATTTTTGTGAGACACAGAACGATAACAGCAATGATATTCACAGCAGTCCTGCTGACGGGCTGCTCGGAAAAGGAACAGCCGAGCGCACCGCTGCCTAAGGAGGCTCCGTACGAGCCCGTAGCAGCACGCAGCATAGTCTATTCGTGGCAGAGCGCATACGAGGCGAAGCTCCGCGAGTTTGCGGCTTCCGCGGACTACGTCGCACCCTCGGTCAGCGGCGTTGACGGCTCCATGTTCGACCTTGCCGACATCACCGGCGACGGCTCCCCGGAGCTCATCATCTCACCCTCCGCTGAGCACAGCACCTCCTGCACGGTCTACACCTGCGCGGACGGCGCCATAAAGGAGCTCGGCACCATCGGCCGCGACTTCGGCACCTTCACCTACTATCAGCAGATAGGCACGATAGGGGAGGAGTTCTACGGAGACGGCTTCGTAACGGGCAGCTTCAGCAAGTGGAACGGCACGGAGTTCGAGCAGCAGCTGACCTATATGGACAACAGCGTGGCAGCAATGGAGGGCGTCGAGATATCCCACAAGATAAACGGCGAGGAGGTCAACCTTCCCGCCTACGACGAGGCGATGAAGCCCTATACCGAGGCGAAGTCGGTATCCCTCGGAAGGAAGTACACCTTCGGCGACGCCTCGATAGACTACGCCATGCACTGCGGCGAGAGCTGGGGCGCGCTGAACGTCCTCTCGCCGGAGCAGAAGGCACAGTTCCAGAAAAAGCTCGCGAGCACCGTTAGCTACATCACCGCGGAAGACAACTACGCCTTTGAGCTCTGCGACATCGACGGCGACGACACGCCCGAGCTCATACTCTCCTACGGTTCTAACCCGAGCTCAGTCTGCCGCATCTACAAAGCCGGCGAGACCGACCTCATCGAGCTCGAGGGCGGCTACGGCGAAAACGGAAAGCTCGCCGTGGACATCACCTTCCACGTCTTCTTCCCGCCCATTGACGCTTCCGCGGCGCAGTCGCTCGACGGCTCAGCCGCTTCCGGATACACCCGCTCCGACAGCATAATGTGCGTCGGAAGAAAGTACATCCTCGACGAACTCACGCTCACATCGGCGTTCGTTTGAACGGAGGGACTATGGCAAGATCGCGATTCATCTACACCTGCAACCAGTGCGGCTATGAGAGCTCCAAGTGGAACGGCAAATGTCCGTCCTGCGGCGCGTGGAACAGCTTCGAGGAGGAACTCGCAGAGCCGTCCCCGTCGTCGTCCGCAAGAGGGTCTTCCCAGCCCGCCGCAGACCTCTCCGACTCCATAATGGAGCTCGAGGAGATAGGCGTTGACAGCGACGTCCGCTACGACACAGGTATCGGCGAGCTCAACCGCGTGCTCGGCGGAGGACTTGTAAAGGGCTCGCTTGTGCTGCTCGGCGGAGAGCCGGGTATAGGCAAGAGCACGATACTCCTCCAGATATGCCAGTTTCTGGGCGAGGAGCACTCCGTCCTGTACGTCTCGGGAGAGGAGTCCGCACGGCAGATCAAGCTCCGCGCACAGCGCCTCGGCGTTGACACCGAGAACCTCTACATACTCACCGCGACCGACGCAGAGGCGATAGCCGACACGATAGCGAGCTCCGCGCCCGACATAGCCATAATCGACTCCATACAGACTATGAGCATATCGCGGATAACGTCCAGCCCGGGCAGTATCACGCAGGTGCGCGAGTGCACGAACCTGTTCATGCACACCGCGAAGGACCGCGAGATACCGGTGATAATCGTGGGACACGTCAACAAGGACGGCGCGATAGCGGGACCAAAGGTCATGGAGCACATCGTGGACGCCGTGCTGTACTTTGAGGGCGAGCGCCACCAGAGCTACCGCCTGCTGAGGGCAGTGAAGAACCGTTTCGGTTCGACGAACGAGATAGGCGTGTTTGAGATGATAG